>CAMCIN010000172.1 GCA_945874745.1 Akkermansia muciniphila
GGTCGAGCACCAGCCAAAAACGAAGGCCCCATGAGCCGCGGGGGCCAAACGGCCGTAGCTCATGCAGGTATAGTCAAGGAAGGCGGGGAAATGCAGTTTCAGAGCCGAGAGTGCGCCGAGACTGGTTGCTAACAGGAGCCAGCATACGGCGGTCAGAAACAACCAAACCACCACTGGGCGGACTGCCAAATCCACAGCGGAGCGTTGCTCAGCAGTCAGTTGGACCCCCGCGGACTCGAGCGAGTCCCGGGTGTTCTCGTTAAACACGGCGTCGGTCATGGCTTGAAATGATGTTCTGTTAAGTGCTTAAATTGTAGGCCTCTAGTTTCCTGGAGCCGGTGCCGCTGGAGCCGGTGCCGCTGGAGCCGGTGCCGCTGGAGCCGGTGCCGCTACCGCTCCCAATTTCGGAAACTGAATGTTCACCGCACCGCCGGGAGCTGACGGCAAAGAGGGCGCACCGCCCCCAGCTGCTGGAGGCATCGGTTCCACCTTCACAGCAGAAGAGGACGGCTTTTTTCCCGAAAGCTCCTTCAAAAGAATGCCTTGGACCGTTTCCACAGGGGCCCGGACCAGTCCCGCCTCCTTTTTCACCCAAGCGACGCTGCCGAGTTTTGCGTTCTCCTCGTCACCGATCTTTTTCCTTACCTCTGTCCGCACCTCCGCCTTGCGCAGTTCCACGTCCACCGTAGGCCGGAAAGAGTTGCACACCAAAAGCGAGGTCCCGAGCACCGCTGCCAGCGAGACGGCGGCCCAGAGGATGTTTCCGGGATGAATCTCCCGCGAGTGTTGGTTCGCGCTCATTACTAGTTGTGGAGGTTGACCGAGCCAGAAAGACGCGGATCCTTGATCGGAAAAGTGTAGGTCGAACTGAGCTTCTGGAAGAAGATCCCCGCCGCAAAGCCAGCTACCGCGAGCAAGGACGAAAAATCGTAGATGCTGGGACTCGCTCCAGTCTGATGGAGGGAGGGAAGTACAATGACGTACAGGTCTAGCAGTTGCATGGCGATCATCAGCCCCGCCACCAGGCAGATGAGCCTCTGCTTCTTTTTGGTGCCCTGAAACAGCAATAAGGGAAAGGGTGCGAAAAAGCGCCCCGCCACCAGAAGCGTGCTGAGCGTGTTCCAGCTCTCGGTGTTCCGAATCTTAAAGTAGATCGTCTCCTCAGGAATGTTCGCGTACCAGATAAGCATGTACTGACTGTAGCCGATGTAGGCCCAGAACACCGTGAAGGCGAACATGAACTTACCCATCGTATGGTAGTGCTCTTCGTTGACGGCCTTCAAGTAGCCAGCCGACTTGAGCCAAGTCACCACGAGCACAATCAGCGCCATCGAACTGCCTGCGGCACCCGCGAAAATGTAAACGCCCCACATCGTGGAGAACCAGTGGTAGTCCAAGCCCATCAGCCAATCGACCGCCGCGAAAGTCAACCCGACCCCGAGAACGGGCAGGCCAATGATCGCCGCCTTCCGCATGGCAAAAGTGTGTACGGCCAAGCCGTCCTCATCCTGCGCCATCGAACGCCCCCTCAGAACCAGAGCGACTCCGCCCAGCCCGAGAAAGAAAACCACGTACCTGACCGTGAAAAACGTGTGGTTGAGGTAGGGTGCCTTCGCGTCCAGCAACGGGTCCACCCCGGGTGCGATGTCCCACCACTTCCAGAGGATCGGGGCGCACAAAAGCAGCAGCGGCAGAAAGAGCACGCTCAGCGAGGGAATCACGCTTGCAATGTTCTCCATCTGGCGGCGCAACAGGACGCTCCACTCCGAATCCGTCGCGTGGTGCAGGATGGTCCAGAACAGGCCTCCCACGCAGATCGCAAAGACCGCAAAAAAGGCAAAGAGCCACGAGAACGCGAATTGTTCACGATTGTTGAGCAGCCCGATGGCACTCACCAAAAACCCGACAGCGGCGATGCCGAAGCTGCCAATGGACAGGCGCCGGCCGCGCGCCGGGTCAAACCGCTCCGCGGTCAGATTGGAAGATTCCGTGGAATGGCTCATTACTTCTTCTCCAGTTGGGCCTTTTGCTCGGGCGAGAGCTGCTCCACCTTGAGCGATTCACTCTTCTGCAGCACCCTGAGGTAGGCGACGATTGCCCAGCGGTCCTCGACTGCGATGTTCGAGCCATAGGCGCCCATGGTGTTTTTTCCGTGGGTGATCGTGGCGAAGATCTGGCCGTCCGGTTGCCCCTTGATCCGGTCGTCCATCAGCGAGGCGACCGTGACCAGCCCAAAAGCCTTGGCCACCCCGTTGCCATTGCCGCTCTTGTCATGGCAGACCGAACAGAAAATCTCGTACCGTTCCCGGCCCCGCTCCAACAGCTTCGCGGAAACCTCCGTGGGCACCCCGTCCCCGTAGACCTCTCCCATCAACCCGGTGTCCCTGTAAGTCGGCTCGCTAGTGAACGAGGAGGAAGCCTCGAGATTATTGACCCCAGACTGGTAGTACCGCCCCGGCAGGCTGTACCCCACGGGAATGGTCCCTTTCACAGGAGGATGGTCTGCGCGGCCGTCCTGAAAGAAGCGGCTCGCATGCTGGGTGATCACCTTGGGCTGGTGCTTCATGTCGGGGGTGATCTGCAGGGGTGTCCCCGTGAACTTCTCCCCGCGAAACCCCGCCATGGAAATGACAGCCCCCACAGCCACCACGAATAAGATTAAAAACGTGCGCACCATAATTAGTCTTGGATCAGGGTGACATTCCGGCCGCCGATCTGTTCGAGCAGTGCCTTTGTGCGGGATTCAGAAAACTTGTCATCCCGAGCCTCGATGACCAACAGGAAACCATCGTCAGAGAACCGCTTGAACCGGTCCCAGTTGAACACCGGGTGGTGGAACCGCGGAAGCTGGTTGAGCGCGAACATTCCGAACACCGCGGTGAGCGCGGCAAAGAGCACGGCTAACTCGAAAATGATCGGAAAAAAGGCCGGGAAGGTCCGCCAGTCGTACGGCTTGCCGTGCACGATCATCGGGTACAGTACAAAGGAGGGGATCGCCACTAGGCAGATGCCCGTGATGAGCCCAAGGAAACCGCCCACGAAAACCCCCGCACTCAGCCAAGATTTCCCGAGTCCCATCGCCTTGTCCATTCCGTGAATTGGGAAGGGCGTGTGAACATCCCAGCGGGAGAATCCTTGGTCACGGATTTTTTCGGCCGCGGCCAGCAGGGCTCCGGCACTGTCAAACTCGGCTCCCAATCCGTACACTTTATGAGGGTGCGACATGGCTGGACTAGTGCTTGGGGTGATTGTGGTGAGGGTCGGCCTCGGGCGTGACGCCCTTGACTTCGGAAATGGCAACCATGGGCAGGAAGCGCATGAACAACAAAAAGAGGGAAAAAAAGATCCCGAACGTGCCGACAAAGGTCAGGATTTCCGTCGTAGAAGGGGCATAGTGCCCCCAGGAGCTCGGGAGGAAGTCCTGCGCCAGCGATGTCACAATGATGGTGAAGCGCTCAAACCACATGCCCACGTTCACGAACTGACACACGATGAACACCGCGATGTAATTGGCGCGCATCTTCTTGAACCAGAAAATCTGGGGCGAGATCACGTTGCAGAACATCATGATCCAGTAGGACCATTGGTACCAGCCCTTGCCGTCCACGTTGGCGCGGGCAATGAAGAAGGTGAAACCCTCGAACTTGTTGACGCCGTACCACGCCACAAACAGCTCCATGAGGTAGGCGTACCCCACAATCGAGCCCGTCAAGAGAAGGATCTTTGCCATCTTGTCCACGTGCTGGCGCGTGATCATGTCCGCCAACTGGGGGAAAATTTGAGCCGCGGGAAGCATGATGGTGAGCACCATCGCAAAGCCGCCGAAAATGGCACCTGCCACAAAATAGGGCGGGAAGATGGTGGTGTGCCACCCCGGCATGATCGAGGTTGCAAAGTCGAAGGACACGATCGAGTGAACGGAAAGCACCAGTGGAGTAGAGAGGCCCGCCAGAAGCAGGTAGGCCATTTCATAGTGCCTCCACTGCTTGTTGGAGCCGCGCCAGCCCAGCGCACCGATCCCGTAAAGGATCTGCGCGATCCTAGACTTGGACCGGTCCCTCAAGGTCGCTAGGTCCGGAATTAGACCGACAAACCAAAAGAGCAGCGACACCGTAAAGTAGGTGGAGACGGCGAAAACATCCCACAGCAGGGGAGACCGGAAGTTGGGCCAGATGGCGTTGGTGTTCGGAATCGGCGCTAGGAACCAGGCGTACCACACGCGGCCGACGTGGATGGCCGGGAAAATCCCTGCGCATACCACCGCAAAGAGCGTCATCGCCTCGGCCGCGCGGTTGATGGAGGTCCGCCACTTCTGGCGTGTCAGGAAAAGCACCGCGGAAATGAGGGTCCCAGCGTGGCCGATGCCGATCCAGAACACGAAGTTGGTAATGTCCCAAGCCCAGCCGTTCGGATGGTTTTCCCCCCACACCCCGACCCCGTTGGAGATCTGATAGACGATACAAATCAACCCTATTAGGGCGATCGGCGAGGTGATACACATCGCCAGCAACCACCACTTCGGAGTGGGTGACTGCACAATGCTGCACACATTTTCAGTAACCCACTTAATCGAATGATTGTTTGCAACAAGCGGTTCGCGCTTGAGCTCTGCGGGTGTTTCCAGACTAACGCTTGATTTAGACATTAGGCGTGACCTCCGTTGGTTGCTTTGGGGGCGGCAGGTTGCTGGTGTTCACCATGGTGGCCGTGGGCGTCCTTGGAAGCCGATCCGGCCCGCGCAGCATCAGGCATCTTTAGATTGGGATTGCGAATCCGGGCCAGGTAGGAAACCCGATTCTGCGTATTCAGATATTCCAACAAGCGGTAGCTCCTCTGATCCTTGTTCAGTTTGGCCACCTTGCTATCGGGATTCCGCAGATCCCCGAAGACGATCGCATCCGTGGGGCACACCTGCGCGCAGGCTGAAGTGAAGACGTCAGCCGGCACCCTCGGTTGGACGCCGGAGTCCCCCGCATGCACCTTGGAGGTGATCTTGGCCTCTTGGATTCGCTGCACGCAGAAGGTGCACTTCTCCATGACCCCGCGCATCCGAACCGTGACATTTGGGTTCTTCTGCATCTGCAGGGACTCGGGCATCCCCTTGTCGCTGATCAGATTCCACTTGTAGAGGCTCGTGATGGAGCGCTCGTTGTAATCGAAGAAGTTAAACCGACGAACCTTAAAGGGACAGTTATTGGCGCAGTACCGGGTGCCGATGCACCGGTTGTAGGCCATCACGTTAAGCCCGTCCTCGGAATGCACCGTTGCGTTTACGGGACACACCGTTTCGCACGGAGCGTTCTCGCAGTGCTGACACATCATCGGCTGGCTCACCATTTCCGGCTCGTCCGCATCGCCGCCTTCGCTCGCAAAATAGCGGTCGGTCCGCATCCAGTGCATTTCGCGGCCTCCGATGACCTGCTCCTTGCCCACGATCGGGATGTTATTCTCTGCCTGACAGGCGGTCATGCATGCGGCGCAGCCGATGCAGCTGTTCAAATCCACCGTCATCCCCCAGGCGTGGATGTCGTCAAGGGGCGGGTTCGTATACAGGGAGAAGTTCGCAGGCGCGTGCGCGTCGATCCCCATCTTGAGGAAGTAATCCGGGTTGGCCTCGTTTTCAGCCCACTCCTGCTTCGTCGACTGGCGCGTGATGTCGGCTCCGCGGCCTTCGAGCGCACCGTGCTCCTGGGTTACAGCGAGAGCGTACTTCCGGCCAGTCTTGGCCGCCGTGACCCCCACGCGGAACCGTCCCTCAGCAGCGGTAAGCAGCGGAAAGACATCCACCCCAACCTTGCGGCCGACGCTCCCCACCTCCGTCCGGCCGTAGCCGACCGCCACTGAAATAGAATCGTCTGCATGGCCTGGCAGCACCAGCGCTGCAATCTCCACGCTCTTTTCGCCCACTGAAAGCTTGAGCACATCACCGGTTTCGACCGCCAACTTCTTGGCCGCAGCAGGACTCAGAAGCGCCGCGTTATCCCAGGTCAGCTTGGTAATTGGATCCGGCAGCTCTTGGAGCCACCCATTGTTGGCGTACCTTCCGTCGTCTACCTTGGAGTCCGTGATGAAAACCAATTCAAAAGTGTTCTCCACAACCCGCACCGCGGATGCCTCCGCGCAGGCCTTCGCCACCGCGTCCACCTGCAAAGCCGGAGTGACTGCGCTTGCCCTAGAGCCCTCTACAAAGCCCGCCTTGAGAGACTTGGCCCAGAAGGACGTCAAGTCAGCCTGGGTTGAAAATGCCTCCACAAAGGTCTTCTGAACCAGCGCGAGTGCGTCAGGTTCAGTGCCCACCACCTTGGCCAGCAGTTCGATTGAGCTCAGCCCGTTGTACAGAGGCATGATCACTGGCTGGACCACCATGTGACTCCCGTCGACTGCCAGCGCGTCGCCCCACTGCTCCAAATAGTGCGCAGCGGGCACATGCCACTGGGCTGCCACAGAAGTTTCGTTGGACTCAAGCGAAAGATGAACGACCGTCTTCACTGCCCCCTGGGCGTCCGCCCAGCGCACGTCCGCCGGCGCGTTGAACACAGGATTGCCACCAAGGATGAACAAGGCGGAGGTCTTCCCCTTGCGCAGTTCCTCGGCTAGGGCAGAAATGGAAAGCGCAGGCGTGGCTGCAGTCTTGCGAAGTTCAAGCGTCGTGCCCAGCCCACCCAACGCGGCATTGACCGCAAAACCGAGCGCCTGCACTGCTGCTGGCTGCCGCTGACCGACCAAAACCAAAGCGGCTCCCTTGTGTGCCACCAGATCCGCTGCGCACTCCTCCACCCAGCGGTCCTTAATCTTCGTTTCAGCCACCTTGAGCTCCGAGGCCGCCTTCGCAAGCCCCGCATCCCCAGCAAGCTTGGCCACCTGCAACGCGAGCGCCTTCAAAAAGGCCCCAGAACGGCTGGCGGCTAGGCGCAACCGGTGATCGGACATCCCGCCCGTGAGCGTGTACCGGTTTTCCACCACGTACAGCCGGTTCATTTTCGTACCGGCCTTGTCGGCCTTCCTGCCGGCCGCGAATCCGCGGATCGCAGCAATGTCGCCCTCGACGCCGAGAATATCCCGGTCCACCGTCAAAATGATGTCTGCCTTTTGCAACACCGGAACGGCGTGGTGTCCTGGGCCAAACGCGGCTGAAACAGCCGAAGCCTCCAGTTCGCTGCCGTTCGGCTCAAAGGAAGCCCAGACGGCTTTCGGAAACTTTTTGAGGACCTCCGCACGGAGCCTTTCCTGGGTGGGAGAGACCGTCCCGTCAGTTAAAAAGGCTAGTCCCGCGCCATCTGGCGTCCCCTTGAGCAACTCTCCCAACGCCTTTTCAAAAGAGGCGGCGTCAGATGGCTTGCGGCCGAAGAGGTAGCCTTTCGAACGCTGCGGGTCGTACAGATCCAGAATGGAAGACTGCGCCCAGACATCGGTCGTCCCTTGGTTGACCGGGTGCATCGGGTTGCCTTCGATCTTAGTGGGCCGGCCATCGAAGGTCGTGACCACCAGAGGCATGGCGCCGTTGCGCGAGGGCATTGCCGAAGTAAAGAACAGGGCCTTCCCTGGCACTGACCATTCCACGCCCTTTGTGAAAGGCACGAGGTTCTTCAAAGGCCGCCGGCAGGCGGACAGGCTGAGCCCCGCCAACGCAACTGAAGCCCCCATGAACTGCAAAAACCCGCGGCGACTCACGTCGTCACCTTGAATCTCGGCCGCCCCTTGGGGAAATTCGCGGTCCATCCAGGACCGGAACTCGGGAGTGTCCTGAAGCTGGCCCAGTGAGCGCCAGTAGCGTTTTCCTGTCGTGGACTCCGCAGGGTGTTGAAGGATGCGCTTGCTCATGTGGATTAGCGATGGCAGCCGGCGCAGTTCTTGACCGGAGGATTGACGTGCAATTTTTCGACGAGGGCGGCTCCTATCTTCTGCTGGGTTGTGCCCGCAGGGGGCTCCCAATCGAGGTTGGTCACCTCTGACACCGGCCGCAGGTGGTTCTCAGGATTCCGATGACAATCCAAGCACCAGGCCATCGAATGCGTCTCCGCGTGGTGGACAACCTCCATCTCGTTGACCTTGCCGTGGCAACTCACGCAGCTCACGCCGCGAGCCACGTGCACCGAATGATGAAAGTAGGCGTGTTCGGGCGTCTTGTGAATCTGAACCCACTCCACTGGCTTGCCGCTTTCCCACGAGTCCCTCACAAGCTGCAGTTTGGGGCTGTCGGATTTGATCTGCGAGTGGCAGTTCATACAGACCTGGGTGGTCGGGATGTTCGAGTAGGCCGACGTTTCCACGTAGGAGTGGCAGTAACGGCAATCCATCCCCAACTGGCCGGAGTGGATCTTGTGCGAGAAGGGCACCGGCTGGGCGGGCTGGTAGCCCACCCGCATGTAAGCGGGGTTTAGGTAATACCAAACCCCGGCACTGACTCCGCCGCCCAGAACGAGCAGACAGAAGATAATTTTAAAGGGGAGCCAGTTGCTCCAACGTGGAAAGATATTCGCCATGCGACGTAAGAGTTCGGGACGTTAAATTGAGCGAACAAACGGGTGCACTGTACGGCTGAAAGGGAAATGGAGGGCGATTCAAAGCGCTCGCGGGGGAGTAATCAAGTGAGATTGTGAAATTTTTCACAAGCGACGCTTCCTGCCTGCCAGAAACCTTCCGTCCCACCCGCTTGGGAAGGCCGCCGAAACAGGCCGCCGGCTTCCCCCCGCTCCCAGGGGCCCCCACCCGGCACAATCCGCTTCGGTTGCCCCGGCGCCTCACGCGCGGCGGCCAGGCAAATGCTCCACGCAATACTCCTCCCCGTCCCGCCCGACGCGAAACTCCAACTCAGGTGCCCCCACCTCCGTGCGGCCGCATTGGACACACTTGTGCAGGGTTTCCACCTCCGAAAGGGTCGCCGTAAATTTTGCGAACCGCTCCTTCTGCTCCCGCAGCCGTTTGCGGGCAGTGAGGAGCGCAGGAACAAAAAACAGGATAAAGTTAGCAAAGGACGCCAACACCCCGGCACGCACTGCCCACCCGGAGGTCACCAACAAGACCGCCAGCAAGACGACGTCTACCCACGCCAGCCACTTCATTTTCGCAGGGATCACAAAGAAGACAAGAATCTGGCGGTTCGGGAAGAACATCGCGTAGGCGAAGAAAAGGGAATTGGTGAGGAACGCGCCGCCGACGCCTTCCTGAGCCAGAAAGGCGGCCACTGCGGTGCCGACCAGTCCGATGAAATAGTAAAGGGTGGTGCGAAAGGAACCCATCGCCTCCTCCAGCCCGTCTCCCAGCCACACCAGCAGAAGCAGATACAGGCCCGCCCCGACCCAGTCCGGCAGGAGGCCGCCGATGCTAGGCACAAAAATGTGAGACACCAGCCGCCACACCTCCCCCTGAAGCACGGCGGACGCATCCAGCTGGAGCATGTTCAGAAACCCAGGCCTGAGCTTGGAAAGCACAAAGGCCAAG
>CAMCIN010000173.1 GCA_945874745.1 Akkermansia muciniphila
TGAAAAATGGGAGGCCCTGGATGTGATCCCAGTGGGTGTGGCTAATGATCAGATGCAGATTCAGGGGCTTTCCCGCAGCGCGCGCCATCAGGCTCAGCCCCAAGGGGCGAATACCGCTTCCCGCATCTAGAATGATCGTTTCCCCATCCGCCTCCACCTCAACGCACGAAGTGTTTCCACCGTAGAAAGACGTAGCCGGACCGGGAGTGGGAATGGAACCGCGCACCCCCCAGAACCGAACAACCACCGGACTGGCCTGCTTCTCCACCGTGCGCATCTGGCCCTCCAGCGCATCCGCAAAACGTTCGGCCTCAGTGAGGCCCGGGGCGATGACCACCGGAATCTCCAACTTCGGAGCGCCTTCGGCAAGCCAACTCGAAAGGGCGCCGCGCGCAACGGAGGCCGCATCAATGATCAACGCCTGAATCTGGGCCGGATCGGGCCTTTCCCCCTCCACCAGCGTCTCAACAGAAGCCACCTGCCAGCCACGGGACAGAAGCGTCCCCTCCATGACGGTCCGCCAGTGCTTGTCTGCTGATACCAAAATTGCGTTCTTCATCCCGAATTCTTTACTTTTTTTCGTCTAACAGCGGCTTTCAACTAGGCGGAAAAGGCTCCGTAAGCAAACTAATGATTGTCCGGAGCATACCCAACGCCTTTTTTGACAGCGTCACCCTCGGTTGCCGGCACAGTCCAGACACGCCGCGCCGCAATCCCCCCTCAACATGAAGCATTCCATATTTTTCAGTGTATCCGTTGCCAGTGCGTTGGTCGCCGGCGCCCAGACTCCCACGGCGAAGTCCCCCCCAAAGGGCATCGAAATCCCCGCGGCGGACAGGGAAGCCCTCCAGGGCGCGGCCGCCAAGCTGCAAGCGGATTTGGCCGTTCTCGCATCCGGCAAGCTGGCGCAGCAAATTAGAGACCGCTTCCCCGACGTGGAGATCTTTCCCCTCGCCGTGCTGCGGGCGCTGGAACTGGACGGTTTTTATGACCTCAAACAGGTGGCGGGCGCCCGCGCCCTGCTTCAAGAAGGAACCTCCCGCCTAGAGGCTCTCCGCCGCGGGGAAACCCCTTGGACCGTGGCGAAGGGCCCGGTGGTTCGGGGCTTTCGCTCACGCATCGACGGCTCGGTGCAACCCTACGGGGTCGTTGTGCCTGTCGAGGCGCCTGCCGGAGCCAGACGGCTGGATGTCTGGCTCCACGGTAGAAACGACAAACTCACGGAACTCTCGTTTTTAAGCGAACGCAGCAGGAGCAAGGGAGAGTTCACCCCTGCGGGCACCGTGGTTCTCCACCCCTACGGACGTTTCTGTAACGGCTTCAAATTTGCGGGGGAAACCGATGTGCTGGAGGCCCTGGCGGACGCCCAGACCCAGTACGGCACGAGCCCGCGACACGTCGCGATCCGTGGCTTTTCCATGGGCGGAGCCGGGTGCTGGCATCTGGCCGGACATTACACTTCCCTCTGGGCAGTCGCCGCCCCGGGAGCGGGTTTTGCGGAGACGGCAACCTACGCGAAGGTCTTTGCTCCGGAAAAGCCGGTACCGCCGTGGTGGGAACAGGTGCTGTGGCGCCTGTACGATGTGCCCGGATACGCCGCCAATTTTGCCAACCGGCCGACCTTCGCCTACTCCGGCGAAATTGATCCGCAAAAGCAGGCGGCGGACCTGATGGTGGCGGCGGCGGCGGCGGAGGGAGTGGCCATTCCGCATCTGATCGGCCCCAACACCGGGCACAAGTACCATCCCGAAACCAAGCTCGCCCTGGTCGCCAAGGTGGACGCTGCCGCCGAGGCCGGCGCCCCACAGGCCCCCGAGGAGGTCCGCCTGAGCACCTTCACGCTCCGCTACAACCGGATGGACTGGGTGGAAATCACCGGCCTCCAAAAGCACTGGGAACAGGCGCTCGTTCGCGCAAAGCATGGTGGCAAGGGTAGCCTCTCCCTCGAAACCAAGGGGGTCGACTCGCTCTATTTAACGCCGCCTGCGGCTTGGGCGGGCACGGACGGCTGGAAAATCCTTTGCGACGGACAGTCCCTAGGATCGGTGCCCAAAGGCGCTCCTCTGCGCCTCGAAAAGCGCGGCACGCAGTGGGCCGTTGTCCAAGGTGCACCCGAGGGCCTTCGGAAACGGCACGGCCTGCAGGGTCCGGTGGACGACGCGTTTCAAGAAGCCTTTGTGTTTGTGCGCCCCACGGGGAAGGCGCTGCACCCCGGCGCCGACGCCTGGGCCCGCGCGGAAATGGAGCGGGCGCTGGCCCAGTGGAAGAAGGTTTTCCGGGGGGAAGTCCGTGTGGTCACCGACGAGGCCCTGACGCCCGAGCTCATGGCCACCCACCACGTCGTGCTCTGGGGGGATCCGGGCTCAAACAAGGTGCTCGCCCGCCTGCTCGCCAATTCTGCAAAACAAGCCCATCCCCTTCCCCTGCGCTGGGACTCAAAAGAGTTACAGCTGGGCGGCTCGGTGTACCCGGCAGCCTCACACGCCCCCATCCTGATTTATCCCAATCCCCTCGCCCCTGCGCGCTACGTTGTGCTCAACAGCAGCTTCACCTTCCGCCAGGGCAGCGACACCACCAACGCACTTCAGACGCCGAAGCTTCCCGACTGGGCGGTTGTCGACCTCGCCACTCCCCCGGGGCTGCTCCTGCCCGGAGCCGTCCCAAACGCTGGCTTCTTCGACGAGACTTGGCAGCTGCCCTAAGGCTGCCCAAAGCCACCCCCCGCAGGCAGGCAACTCCAGAGGAGCTGCCTGCCGGGTCGTTAGTGGGAGAAAGAGGCGCCGCGCCGACAGCGGCTCCACCCGCCTACGCGAGCGGTTGCAAAAGGGCGGAAACGTCCGGGGTCTCCGGGAGCCAGCAGCGGCGCAGGTGCCGCTTGCCGTCCTGCATCTCGATGGTGAGCTCCAGCACGTTCCCGGAAGGGGCACTCTGGATGGCGTGGGTGTAGGACTGCATCTTCGGCTTGGACTGGGCAGCCCACGCTGCAAAGTCGCCCTCCGTCAAGGCCGACTCGCGCCAGAAGGCCTCGGTCTCTAAAGGCACTTCCAAAAAGCGCTTGAGGAGGAAGGCACGTTCCAAATACGCAAACAGATTACCGGCCTTCGGCCCCGCGTCCTTGTCCAACAGAACCCGGTAGATGGCCTTGAATGCCGAGGGTTGGTCAATCGGAGTCAGGCGAGCCGTCTCAAACACGGTTGCCTGCAATACCTCGTCTTCCCAGGCCACCTCCGCCAACGCCGCGCCCAGCCGCCGCAAAAAGGCGCACTGTGTCGGACTCAGCTCGGAGGCGCGCGCCGGCAGCGTCTCTTGGAGGCGCGTCTTCTCCTCCTCCCGGGCGTAGCCGCTTACCCACACCTTCACCGATTCGATCCGCCGCTCCAGCGCCTTGCGCTCCACCTGCGTCAAATCCCGGCCAAGCCGCTTCTGGATTTCGGCGACCACATCCAAATGCGGCATCTGAGCCAGCGCACTCACGAGCTGGAAGTTGGCCTGGAAAAAGTCCCCGAGCGGCTCGACTTCCGCCAACTTCAACACAAGGGCCTCGTCTGGCGTGGCGTTTTTGTCCCGGTAGACCCGGTTCTGGTAGCGGTCAAACTCGTTGAAAAGCTTGATGATCCCCTCCTCCTGGACGTCGAAGTTCACCGGCGAATTGGGCTTGGTCCGGATCATCAAAAACCGGAGCACCTCGGGAGGGAGCAGATCCGCCACGTCCCGGGCACCCGCCCCCAAGCCTCTGGAGGAGGACATCTTTGCGCCGCCCACGAGGAAGAACTCGTAGGGAACGTTCGCAGGGGGCTCTTTTTGGAAAATGGCCCGCAAACAGGCCGCTGCAACATCGCGGGAGCCGCCCTTTGTGGAGTGGTCTTTTCCCGCGCCCTCGATGGTCACCGGGAAGGTGATCCACTTGGCCACCCATTCGAGCTTCCACGGCAGCTTGCCCCGCCCGTCGAAGGGGGAGATCCGCCCCTCGTGCCCGCAGCCGCGCGCCCACTTGACCAGGTTCTCGCGGCAGCGATAGCTGACCTCCACTCCGTCATAAGCGAACACCTCGGTGGTGCCGATGCGCGCGCACTTCTCGCAGATCACCTGAAAGGGGTACCAGGTGGGAGGACGGTCGGAATTGGAGACCTCCTTGTAAACACGGCGCACGATGTCCGCATTTCGCAGAATCTTGTCGATGACCTCGTTGAACCGGCCGGACCGGTAAATGTCGCGCATCCGGTAGGGCTCCACCTGGACGCCTAGGTCGCGGAAAACGCCCCAAAACTCCCCCATGTAATGTTCGGCCATGTCCGAGGCGGTGGAGCCGTCCGGTGGAGGCACGTTGCACAGCGGTTGCCCCAGGTACTGCTCAAAATGCGCCCCCTTGCCGGCGGGAATCTCGTCCAGCGGATCGTAGTCATCGACGCCGAAAAGATAGCGCGCCTCAATCCCCTTGGCCCGGAGCGTCCGGAAAATGGCGTCGTGAATCAGGACTCCCCGGAGGGCGCCGACGTGCACGCGGCCCGAAGGGGTCTTGGAGTCATTGATAATTTGCGGGCCGTGGCATTGCGCGGCGACTTCTTCACACCAGAACATAGGGATTCTTCTAAAAAGGATGAAACGCGCGGGGCCGGAGGGCAACCGCGGGCCGGCTACTTTCTCTGAAACGGGCACCGCATCAAGCCCCGTGCGCGCTCCCCCCAAAGAACGTGCCCTAAAACTGGGTTGTCCTTGTCACCCCCGTTGCCGTTATTGTCGCCCACCCGCATGGAAGCCGCCCCCACCTATCGCCAGCAAATCAGCGTCAGCTGGGAATTCCCCGTTGCTTTCACCCTCGACCTTTTCGCCCCCGCCAATCCCGTCCTAAGGGAGACCGCCTGCCGACTCGGCGAGAACCGCCGCCACCGCGCCATTGTGTACGCAGACTCCCGCGTGCTGGAACACCAACCGGAGCTTGCCGCAAAGATAGAGGGCTATTTCACAGCGCACGCAGATGTGCTCGAACTGGCCGCGCCGCCGCAGCCGGTCCCCGGTGGGGAAGCCTGCAAGAATGACTTCCGCTATGCCGAGTCCGTGATGCGCCAGCTCTTGGAGCTACGCATCGACCGGCAGTCCTATGTGCTCGTCATCGGCGGAGGCGCGGTTCTGGACGCAATCGGCTTCGCAGCGGCCCTCGTACACCGCGGCCTGCGCCTGATACGCGTTCCCACCACGGTACTGGCGCAAAACGACGCGGGCGTGGGGGTCAAAAACGCCGTGAATTATCTGGGCAAAAACGCGCTGGGCACCTTCGCCCCACCCTTCGCCGTGCTGAACGACTTTGAATTCCTGCGCGGCCTCCCGGACCGAGACTGGCTGAGCGGCGTGGCCGAGGCGTTCAAGGTCGCCATCATCCGCGACCGCGCCTTTTTCGCCGAACTCTGCCAGGCCGCGCCGCTGTACCCGGCGAGGGATTTTGACGCGATGACCCGCTTGGTGGCAAAGTGCGCAGCGCTTCACTTGGAACACATCAGCTCCAATGGGGATCCCTTTGAGTACGGGACGGCGCGCCCCCTCGACTTCGGACACTGGTCGGCGCACAAACTCGAACTGCTCTCAAACTTTGCGGTCTCGCACGGAGAGGCGGTGGCGACGGGTGTGCTGCTGGATTCCATCTACGCCCGCGACATGGCCTGGATCTCCTCCGAGGAGCTGGAAGCGATCGACCTGGGCCTGCGCCAAAGCGGCTTTGCGCTCTGGTTCGATTGGCTCAAGCAAAGGGACAGCTTGGGTGAACGCCTCGTCTTCGGTGGCCTGCGCGACTTTCAGGAACACCTCGGCGGCGAGTTGTGCGTCACGTTCCCTCAGGGAATCGGTGCGCGTTTTGAGGTCCACCAGATCGACCTGGGCGCTATGGAAACCGCCCTTTTGGAGCTCGAAAGCCGCGCCCAACAGGTTGCACCTTCGCTCGGATGAAGCACTTCTCCGTTGACACCCTCTCCCGACACTGGTGCGCTTGGCCTCCGTTGACGCGGCCTCCTCGGAGAGGTGGCCCGCACCCCCTGACCCCCCACCCCAAGAAGCCGGTAGACATCGCGCCCCAGCATTGCGGATGCTCCTCCCTGACTGCCGCCAGCCATTGACCCCCAAAAACAACTATGACTACACAAACGAACATTAGTAAAAACGACGACACGGGCACCGTCCCGAACGCCTACCGGCTCCTGTGGGCCGGCTTCATGGCGATTCTGGCGGCCGGTGTTGGCTTCGCTCTGCGCGGCGGGATTTTCGGCGCTTGGAAGTCCGAGTTCAACTTCACCGACATGCAGCTCGGCGCCATCGGTGGCGCGGGTTTCACTGGGTTTTGCTTCGGCATCATCATCGGCGGCGTGATCGTGGACAAGCTGGGCTACGGGAAGCTGGTGGCACTCGCCCTGTTGGGCCACGTGCTTTCGGCCTTTGTCACCTTCGGTGCGAGCACGCCCGACAACGCCTACAACTTCCTGTACGCGGGCATGTTCATCTTCGCGTACGCCAACGGGACGCTTGAAGCGGTTGCCAATCCTCTGGTGGCCACTGTGTTTCCAAAACAGCGCATGCACTACCTCAACATCCTGCACGCCTCCTGGCCGCTCGGGATGGTGGTGGGCGCACTGGCCAGCTACGTGCTCGGCACGGTGATGGGCCTCGGCTGGAAGGGACAGCTCGCCTTCTATCTCGTTCCCACGGTCGCGTACGCAGTCATGTTCATGGGACAGAGCTTCCCCAAATCTGAGGCCGCCGAAAAGGGAGCGAGCCTTGGGGAAATGTTCAAGGACGTGGGTATCCTTGGTGCGGTGGTGGCCAGCTACCTCCTGGCGATCTTCCTCGGCGACGTGCTTGGGAAGTTCGGCATCCCAAACCCCGGCACAGTCGGCTGGGCCATCGGCGGCGCGCTGGTGATTTTGGTGGGCCTCATCACCCGCTTTTCCGTCGGCTCCGTGCTGCTCTTTGTGCTCTTCCTCACGCACGCCCTTGTAGGCGCGGTGGAGCTTGGAACGGACGGCTGGATCGAAAGCATCACTGGCAACCTCTTCACGGCAGACCAGGGCAAGACCCTGTTCATCTGGACGTCGGCCATCATGTTTGGCCTGCGTTTCTGTGCACACTTCATTGAGACGCGTCTGGGCCTGACCCCGATCAGTCTGCTGCTGATCTCGGCTCTTCTGGCCTCCCTGGGCCTAACCCTAGCGAGCGGCATGCAGACCTTCTCGATCGCACTGGTGGCCCTCGGTATCTACGCGCTCGGAAAGACCTTCTTCTGGCCAACCATGCTCGCGGTGGTGGGCGACCGCTTCCCCCGCTCCGGCGCAGTGGCCATGTCCATCATGGGCGGCATCGGGATGCTCTCTGCAGGTTTGCTGGGCGGCCCCGGACTCGGCTACTCCAAGGATCGTTTCGCTGCCGAAGCGCTCAAGGAGAAGAGCCCCGCGCTCTATGATCAGGCCAAGTCCGATAAGACTTCCCAGTTCCTTTTCCTCTCCAGCGTGACGCCTATCGACGGCAAAAAACTGGAAGAGTCCAAGAAGGCCATCAAGGACGGCTCCCCGACAGATGACCAAAAATCAATTGTGGAAGCCAACCAAGCGGGCGACCGCGCCACGCTGAAGGCAGACTCCTTCATTCCCCTGTCGATGGCGGCGATCTATCTGCTGCTCCTCATGTACTTCAAGACGATCGGCGGCTACCGCCCTCTGAAGATCGAAGAGGCGCACTAGGACTCGGCTAGTCAACCTGCCCTCCGGCGCACTCTCCTGTGCGCCTCAGGAACATTCAAAAAGCCGCGGGCTCCCAAAGGGCCCGCGGCTTTTTCGTCTCCCCTCCCAAGGGATTTGCGGCGGACAAACCCTCCAGAAATTCCCGCTTCAGAATCGCTAGAAGGCGGGCCGCAAAACAAAGCGCGATGGCTGAGGCGCGCCGCCCGACCGCCCGTGTTGGGACGGTTTTACGCTTGCGCCGCAGGCAGGAGGACGCACGCTCCAGGCACTCCCGAGCCAAAAAACGGCCAGCATTTGCACTCCCGGGTTAAACACCGGGAAGTCCGCCAAAGCGTGCAGACCAAGCGCCACCAGGGCCGCACCAATGCAGGCCGCCTCATTGCGCCGATGCACGGACTTCTCTTGAAAGAAACGGAACCCCACGCGCACCAGCGCACCCAGGGGGAGAAAGCTCCAAAGGAGGAAACCAAGAAAGCCCCATTCGATGAACCACTCCAAGTAATCACAGTGCGCGTGGCGCCAGACTCCGCGCGCACTCACCGCCATTTCCTGGGCATAATGAGGAAAAACCGCACCAAAGGTGCCGGGACCAAAGCCCCATGCCCCCGCGTCACGGCAGATTTCCAAGCAGGCCTTCATTGCTTCAAACCGCGGGTACGAGGAGTTCCACTGTGCGGGCAGGAGCCTCCATTTTTCAAAAAGCGGGGGTACAGGAAACACCATGAGAGCGAGCCCTCCAACGAGGACGGCCGAAAACAGAACGGGCCGCAGACTGTGCAAGCGGCGAAAGAGGGCAGCACGCATTTCCTCTCTTTCTGCATTCTGCCACGCAACACACCCAAGCGTGAGGACCAACAGAATGCCTGAGCAAATTCCCGCCAGACTACTCAAGCGGGAGGTGTTCCAGAAAATCGCTACCCCCAGTCCCGAAAGCCCTGCGATGCCCAACAAAGGACGCTGTGTCTTGCCGAAGAGGTGCAGACAGAACAGCGGAAGCAGTAGGTTGAGGTAGGCGCCGGCGCTGCCTGGATACATAAAGGTTCCAAAGAAGGGCAACTGTTCCCCCCACCCGCCGCCCATGATGGAACGCGCGTCCGAGAGTCGCTGCCCCAAGGCCACGACGATCTGGACAAGGCCAGCCGCTGTAAGGCAGTTACGATACAAGTTGGAGTGGGTTCGCTCTGCGCAAAAATCGCTGCTCATACAAAAAAGCGCACCCAGTAGCGCCCAGTGCCGCAGCGCTGCCAGCGAGGCACTCGAATCCACACTAGAGGGCAACCACCCCTTGACAGCGGCCGCTGTAAAGCCGCTGAAAGGACCGTCATAGGTGAACTCTGCGTTTAGCGCACCCAACGTCCCAAGGAGAAGCGCGGTCCCGAGCGGCACCGCCACCCAGGGCGAGACAGCGGGAATTCTACGTTGCTGGAAGAGTCCGCACCCCCAGAGCACGACTGCACACCAGCCCAGCGTGTTAAACCAGAGATCGCCAAGCTCAGACACGCCCCCAAGGAAAAGCGGGAGCGTGGCGCTCAAAAGCATCAGAAGCCAAAGGCCGGCCGTGCCAAGCAAGTTTGGCACGGGCGCCGCCCCCGCCCTCTCCTTTGGGGGGTATTCCACGCTTTGCCGCGGGGCGGCAGCGTGCTCCGGAGGGATCCGCCATCTTGAAGTGCGCATGCGCCTTCTT
>CAMCIN010000174.1 GCA_945874745.1 Akkermansia muciniphila
CCGCTGAACCTGGCCGTCTCCATCGGCATGGCCGCGCTGCTGCTTGCTTCCGGCATTTGGTATTTTCGCCGCACCGAGCGCACCTTCGCCGATCTGATCTGAACATGAGCCAACCCGTCATCAGTGTGGAAGGACTAGGTAAACGCTACCGACTGTCTCATGAGAAACCGCATGATAATTTACGTGACTCGCTGACCCACGGTGTGCGCGGGTTAATGCGCCGCTTAACCGCACCAAGGGCAACCGCCCGGGATAGCGAAGAATTTTGGGCATTGCAGGATGTCTCTTTCGACGTAGCCCAAGGCGACGTAGTCGGGATCATCGGCCGGAACGGAGCCGGCAAATCCACGCTCTTAAAAATTTTATCCCGCATTACTGAGCCCACCAAGGGACGCGCTACAATCCGAGGACGCGTCGCGAGTTTACTAGAAGTTGGCACTGGTTTTCATCCAGAATTATCCGGCCGCGAAAATATTTATCTCAACGGCTCCATTCTCGGGATGGCCCGGGGAGAAATTACCCGTAAATTCGATGAGATCGTCGCCTTCGCCGAGGTCGAACGCTTCCTCGACACGCAGGTCAAGCACTACTCCAGCGGCATGTACGTGCGTCTGGCTTTCGCCGTCGCGGCCCACCTCGAACCTGAGATCCTGATCGTCGACGAGGTGCTCGCCGTGGGCGACGCAGCCTTCCAGCGAAAATGCCTGGGAAAGATGCAGTCGGTCTCCCGCCGCGAGGGCCGCACGGTGCTCTTCGTCAGCCACAACTTGCCCTCCATCCGGGAACTCTGCCGCACCGCCGTGCTGCTCGGCAGTGGTCAGGTGCAGGCAACCGGTCGGTGTGCGCGGGTACTGGAAATCTACGAGCATGGCCTGGCCCACAGCGCTCCCACCTCGGTGCCGCCCCCACCCGTCGAACTGCTCGAGCGCGCCTACGTGACCGGCCTCCTGATTGAGAACCTGGCCGGAAGCGCGTGCTCCGATTTTCCCGTGGGCACACCGTGGCGCGCCCGCGTGCGCTTCCATGTCAGCCGGGCCCAGTTACAATTCGGCGTGGCTCTGGGCCTTAAGTCCGCCGAGGGCACGGCCGTGCAAACGGTGTGGCATCCCCCAACCGACCTGGGCCCCGGCGACTATGAGGTCACCTTCACCCAGGACCGAGTGGTGCTCGAGGCGGGCACCTACACCGTGCTCATCGGACTCAGCGAGCAGGACCGCAGCCTGCAGCAGTTCGACGCGGCCCGCATCGACCTCTCGGGCGAAAATGCCGTCGGCTGCTACCCCGGCACCGCCGGCCTCGGCCTCGTGCTAAATTCCATGACCACCAGCCTGCAGCCACTCTGAACACCCGCCATGAACCCACTCCGTTTACTCGTCACCAACTGCCTGCGCGCCACCGGGCTCTTTCATCCGCTGCGCGATGCGCGGCGCGACTGGCGTTTCCGCCGCCACAACCGCAGGCTGATCCGCGACTGGCGGCGGAATGGTTGTACCCCGCCGGCCCCCGACCTGCTCAAATACGGCGTCATCCGCGACCAGGCCCGGCGCCACGGGACCCGCATTTTGATCGAGACCGGCACCTTCTACGGCAACGCCATCTTCACCCTGCGCCATGACTTTGCCCTGATCCATTCCATTGAACTGGCGCCCGCTCTGCACGCTCTCAACGCCCGCGAATTGGCCCACCTGCCCCACGTCCGCCTACATCTCGGCGACAGCGCCAGCGTCCTGCCGGCCTTGCTGCTCGGTCTGTCCGAACCGGCGCTCTTCTGGCTCGACGGCCATTTCTGCGCCGGGCCCTCGGCCCGGGCCGAGGTCGACACGCCCATCCGCCGCGAACTGGACCATCTCTTTGCGTTACCCGTCGGCGGACATGTTGTGCTGATCGACGACGCCCGCCTCTTTAACGGCCGTGATGGTTATCCCGCCCTGGCGGAATTGCGCGACCTGGTCCGCCGGCACCGGCCGAGCGCCACCTGCGAGGTCGAGCTCGACATCATCCGCATCGCCCCGGTCTGAGATGAATCCTTCGCTCCACCCCGCGGACATCTCCGCTTATCTCGCCGAGCCAAGCGCCGCCGAGCGCGAGTTCAGCCGACTGTTCCGCGCCGACGAGCCGCTGGTGATCTGCGATATCGGGGCCTGCGAGGGTGAAGACTCCGTGCGCTATGCCCGCGCCTACCCGCGCGCCCGCGTCTTCGCCTTCGAACCACTGCCGGCCAACCAGGCGCTCGTGCGAGCCAATCTCGCCCGCCATGCAGTGCCCAACACCGAACTCATCCCCTTGGCGCTGGCCGACCGCGCGGGAGAGGCGGTGTTTCACGTTTCCTCCGGCCGGCCGCCCGACCTCTTCGCCGGTGAAAACTGGAATTATGGCAACAAGTCGAGCTCACTGCTCGCGCCGGCGCAGGCCGGCCCGATGCACGGCTGGATCGAGTTCAAGGAAATGATCACCGTCCCGACCGGCACACTAGATGATTTTTGCGCACTGCGCGGCCTCGATCATATCGACTTCATCCAAATGGACGTGCAGGGCGCGGAGCAACTCGTGCTCGCCGGGGCCACGGCGATGCTGCCGCACATCACCGCCATCTGGTTGGAGGTGTCCGTCCGTGAGCACTACCGCGGCCAAGCGCTCGCCGCCGACATCACGCGCCTCATGCGCCGCCATGGCTTCAAGCTCGCCCACTCCGTCTACCTAGGTGACGCCATCGGCGAGGGCGACCACCTCTACCTCAACCGGCGGCACCCCCGCACCTGGCTCTACACCGCCACCCGCCAGCTCCGCGCCACCGTCGGCCAGCTGAAGCGCGCGCTGCTTTCCTAACCCCCGCCCCCATGATCATCACCAGCCTGACTGGCGGACTCGGCAACCAGATGTTTCAATACGCGGCCGGCCTCGCGCTGGCCGAGCACCGCCGCACAGTGCTCAAGCTCGACGTCTCGTGGTTCCGCGCGGACCCGGCGCTTGAGGCGCACAACCGCTACGCCCTGTCCTGCTTCAACATCACCGAGCAGTTTGCGACGCAGGAGGAGATCGACCGGGTGCGCGGCGTAACCCTCACGACCACGGAGCGCTGGGCCGTCACCGCGGCCCGCGCACTCCGTTTCCGCCGCTCCGCGGAGCGCCACGCCGCCCCGGCCAACTGGCACCAGCCGCCCACTTTCGCCCACTACCCGGAGTTCCTCGAGCAGCCGGACCACACCTACCTCAACGGCATGTTCCAGTCCGAGAAATTTTTCGCCGCGACCACCGACCTGCTGCGCCTGCATTTCTCCTTCCGTTATCCGCCCCAGCCGGAGGTGGCCGCCCTGGCGGCGCGCATCCGCTCCGGTCCGTCGGCCGCTGTGCATTTCCGGCGCGGCGACTACCAACGCAATTCCTGCTTCGCCCAGGAGATGGGCGCGCTCGACCTCGCCTACTACCACCGCGCCGTCCGGCTACTCCGCGAGCGCAGCCCGGAGGCGACGCTCTATATTTTCTCGGACGACATCGAGGCCGTGTCCCGCGAGTTCACGCCGCCGGGCCCGCATGAGTTCGTGCGCTGCGTCAAACCGTGGCACGCCTACGACAAGATCCGCCTGATGTCGCTCTGTGAACATCTCGCCATCGCAAACAGCACATTTTCCTGGTGGGCCGCGTGGCTTAATCCCTCGCCCGCCAAGCTGGTGCTCGCCCCAGACCGGTGGTTCGACCAGAGCCCGCACGACGCCTCGGATGTCGTGCCGGCCAGCTGGATGCTGATTCCGCGCCGCGCCTGAGCCCGCCGCCTTCCGGCCGGCCCGGACAAGCCCATGAACCATTCCTCCCCCACCGCGCGTTTAAGCAACTCGCTTCAGCGCGACGGCCTCGCCGCCACCGCGCGCAAATGCGTGCTCGCGCCCTGCCGCCAGATCCGGTCCTGGCGGCAGCGCTATGATCGGTGGCGGTTGAACCGTTCGTCCGATCCCCAAGTAATTTTCCAAATGATCCACCGTCTGAACGTCTGGGATGACTCCGAGAGCGTCAGCGGACCCGGCTCCACCCTCGACTACACCACCACCCTTCGGCAGCACCTGCCGCTGGTGTTCCAGCAGCAGGCCGTGCGCACGCTCTTCGACGCCCCCTGCGGTGATTTCAACTGGATGCGGTTGGTCGTCGCCGCCAACCCCATCCACTACATCGGCGGCGACATCGTCCCGGCACTCATCCAAGCCAACCAGGCAGCGCACGGCGGCGAGCGCACGCGGTTCATGCACTTCGACCTCACACGCGACCAGTTCCCAGCGGCCGATCTTTGGTTCTGCCGCGACTGCCTCTTCCATCTCTCCTACCGAGATATTCTGGCGGTCTTGAGGAATTTCTTGGAGTCCCCGGTGCGGCTCGTTCTGCTGACCAACCACGAGGGGGCGGTCCCATTTGAGAACACCGACATCCGCACGGGCGGCTTCCGGCCGCTCAATCTTTTTGCGCCGCCCTTCCGCCTGCCCCGCGCGGTGCTCTACCGGATCCCCGAGGGAACGGACCCCGCCTTGCGCCATGAGATGTGCCTGTGGACGCGGGAGCAGATCAAGGCGGCCCTGCCCGGCATGGCACAGGCCATGAAAGCGCAGCCGGTGACGAATCCGATTCACGCATGAAGATCGCCTTCATCTCCACCGTTTTGGGTTATCCGTGGGGTGGATCCGATACGCTCTGGACGCGCGCGGCCGAGGCCGCCAGCGACCGCGGCGACCAGTTGCTACTTTCCGTTTCCCCCGCCGTCGCCAGCCATGCCCGCATCGCCGCTCTGAGTGGGGCCGAGTTGGTGCTTCGCGAACCGATGACCGGCCCGCCTTCGTTCGGCGCTCGCGTGCTGCGCAAACTCGGGTGGGCCCGTTCCCCCGATGCCGGGCTGATCGCGGCGCTACAATCCTTCCGCCCCGAGCTCGTCATCTTTAGCCAGGGCGGCACCTACGATCTCATCCTCCATCCCGCGCTCCTCACCTGGCTGCGGACCAGCGGCACGAAATACCGGATCATCGCCAACTGGCAGCAGGAACATCCACAGCTCGACGACCCCAACCTCGCTGCCATCCGCGACACCTTTGTCGCCGCCGACCGCCTGAACTTTGTCTCGACCCGCAATCTGGCCGTGACCCGCCGGCATCTCGCCTTGCCTCTGCCCAACGCCGCCGTGATCCAGAACCCACTCCGCTGGCAACCCGCCGATGTCGCGCCGTGGCCGGCCGGTCCGGTGACGCGGCTCGCCACCGTGTCCCGGCTCGACGAGGGCAAGGGCATCCAGTTACTGCTGCAGACCCTCACCGCCTGCGACCCCACGCTGCCCGACTGGCAGCTCAACATCTACGGCCAGGGATCTTACGAGCCGCAGCTCCGCGCCGCGGCGGCGCCGCTCGGCTCGCGCGTGCAGTTCCGCGGCTACGTCAACCAGCTCCGCGCCATCTGGGCGGAGAACCATCTCATGGTTTCCCCCGCGCTCGAGGACGGCGTGCCGATGACCATCCCCGAGGCCATGCTCTGCCAGCGGCCGGTGCTCGCCACGTGTGTCGGCGGCGCCGAGGACTGGCTGCGGCCCGACACGACCGGGTTCCTCTGTCCGAAGCCCGACGCAGAGCGGCTCGCGGCAACCCTGCGCGAAGCCTTCGCCGCCCGCCGCCAATGGGAAACGATGGGGCGCGCCGCGGCCGCATCCGCCGCCAGCCGCTATCGCGCGGACGATCATCTGCTGCTCATCGCCTGACTCCCGTGGCTCAAACCGCTGCATCCTCCTCCGTCGTTCTAGGCATCGGGGGCCCGCTGCGCCTGTTCACCGCCAGTCCGCTAGTTCTGCCGGGGCCTTATGCCTACTTCATCTACCGCCGGGCAATGACCCGGGTGCGATTGCATTTTGCTTCACGCTAAATCAGCCCAGATGAAAATCTCCGTCATCGTGCCCACGCACAATCCCGACCCCGGCCGACTGCAGCGGACCTTGCTCGGGTTGCGCGCACAATCGCTGCCCCCAGCCGATTGGGAAGTATTGCTGGTCAACAACGCCTCAACCCGATTCCCCGCAGCCGACTTTTTCATCGCCTGTGCCTTGGAGAATTTTTCGATTATCATCGAACCGGAACTTGGCCTGACCGCCGCCCGGCGACGCGGCCTCAGTGCCGCTCACGGGGAAATCGCACTCCTGGTGGATGACGACAACCTGCTCGCCCCGGATTACTTGGCCGTGACGGTCGCGCTCTTCGCCGCCCACCCGCGAGTCGGTGCCGCCGGCGGAAGATCCCGGCCCGAGTTTGCCGTCGAACCAGAAAAATGGACGCGCGAATTTTTTCCCCTCCTCGCCTTGCGTGATCTGGGTGATGCGCCGCAATTCGCGACGAGCCTCCGCCCCACCGGATCAACCCGCAACGAATACCCGGCCTGTGCGCCCATCGGTGCCGGCATGGCCCTGCGTCGCGCAGCCTGGGAAGCTTGGCTGCACACGTCGGCCAGCCATACTCTCAGCGACCGGCGCGGCACGGCACTCTCCTCCAGTGGCGACAATGAAATTGTCTTTCAGCTGATGATCGCAGGCTGGTCCGTGGCGTATTTTCCTACCCTTATTCTCACCCACCTGATCCCGGCGGGCCGCCTCGAACCAGCTTATCTGGCTCAGCTGAACCGCGGCATTCAACGATCCTGGATGCAGGTGCTCGCTTTGCACGAGGCCAATCCTTGGCCGCCGCTAACGCCCGCCGGCGCGCGCCTGCGCCAATTCAAAGCTTGGTTCACCCACCGTGTGTGGAGTTCACCCGCGGCCCGCATCCGCTGGCAGGGAGCCTGCGGAAATTTTGATGGCCGCACGACTCTGTGACCGCTTTTCCCATCAGTTTCAGGCGGGTGATCCTCATCGTCTGCGGCAGTCTGACGCTCAGTGTGCTGTTTTTCGCCCCCCGGCTGTGGCTAATGAAAGTTTACGTGCCGGGCTCCTTTCAGTGGGATCGGGCGCATACTTTTCTCCAACAATGTGAACAACCCCTGCGCCGCGACATCGAGCCCGCGATGCTTTGGCGCGTGCTGCCCCCCTTGGTGGCACATGCACTGCACCTGCCTGGCAGGACCCCGCTCGTGTTGCCGTGGTTCGGTCTGCTCGCAGCCACGACCTACGCGGCTGTGCTCCTGCGCCGACGTCTGGACGACACCCGGTTTATTTTCGGAGGCACATTGCTCTTCGCCACGACTTCCGCCGTACTCGTGCCGGTCGGCTGGCTGGGCATGAACGACGCCTGGGTGTGGCTCGGCCTGCTGGTCGTAGCCTATGGCCGCGCCAAGTGGTCCGTGCCGCTCGCCGGCTTGCTCTGCCCGTGGGTGGACGAGCGCTTCATTATCGGCTACCCGCTGGCTTGGCTGGTGGCCCGACAGGACCGCAACGAGCCAATCATGGGCCGGCCGCTGCTCACCACTCTGTGGCTTTTGCCTTACACTGCCATCCGCCTGTTGATCAACCGGCAGGACGAATCAGCCGATGCTTTCGTGCATCAGCAGCTGACCACTAGTCTGCAACTCCTCCCGCTGGTGCCGCTAGGTTGGTGGATGGGCCTGCGTGCGGCGTGGGCCGCCGTCGCTTATGCACTCTGGAATTTTCCCCGCTCGCGTCTGGCTGGCACTGGCTTGGCGCTCCTCGGCACGCTTGGAATTTCCGTTTCTCTCGCCTCAGATCTCAGCCGCTCCGTGGCCATTGCAACGCCTCTCGTTCTCGCCGGTTGCTTCGCCCTGGCGCGACGTCATCCAGCGCAAGCCCCCCGGGTGCTATTGATTCTCGGGGTGATCAACCTGCTCATACCTGCCGCGCACCTGACATACGTCCATATCGACCCGATCAACCCGCTGCCGATCGAGCTATTCCGCCTGCTACGTTAAGCTCCGCCTTCTGCCATGACCCCCGGAAAGTTTCTGCTCAGGTTCTACCACACTCCCGTCAACCGGATCCGCGATTCCTTGCGCAACGGTGGACCGTGGCAGGAACGCCGCACCGAGCACGGCCGCGCCGCGATGGAGGCCGCCGCTGCCCGCCTGCCGGTCCCGTCAGTCGCATCCGGTGCCGCCTTGGAACTGCACCTGCTGACGGGCCGACGCTTCTGGTATCAGTCGGCGTTCTGTCTTTGGACCCTCGCCCGGCAGACGGGCCGACCGCTGGCACCCGTGATCTACGACGACGGCTCGCTGGCGGAACAGTACCGCGGCTCGCTCAGCCGGCTCTTTCCCGCTGTCCGTTTTGTCGCCCAAGGCGAAACAATCAAGCGCCTCGACGCGCTGCTGCCGGTCGCCCGCTTTCCGTTCCTCCGCGAGCGCTGGCTGAACTATCCCAACCTCCGCAAACTCATCGATCCCCACCTTGGCGGCACCGGCTGGAAACTCGTGCTCGATTCCGACCTGCTCTTTTTCCGCCGGCCAGATTTTCTGCTCCACTGGCTCGATACCCCCGACCGACCCCTGCACGCGGTGGATTGCGAAACCTCCTACGGCTATTCCCGTCCGTTGATGAACAAACTCGCCGGCGCTCCGGTCGCCGACCTCGTCAACGTCGGCCTCACTGGCCTCAACAGCAGCGAACTAGACTGGGAGCAATTGGAGCACTGGTGCTCCCCGTTGATCACTCAGGAGAAAACCAGTTATTATCTAGAACAGGCTCTCATCGCCATGCTGATGGCCGGGCGGCCTTGCGCCATCGCCCCCGTCGCCGATTATGTGACTTTGCCCAAACCACCGGAAGCACACGCTTGTAAAGCGGTCATGCACCACTACGTCGCCCATTCCAAGCGGTGGTATTTTCAACAGAACTGGCGGCTCGCTCTATCATCCTGATGACTCCGCTGGTTAGCATCATCATCCCTTGTTACAACGCTGAACGCTGGCTCGCGGAGACTTTGGAATCGGCCCTCGCGCAGACCTGGACCGCGAAAGAAATTCTTGTCATTAACGACGGATCGACTGACGCCAGTCTTGCCGTCGCGCAGCAGTATACCACTCGCGGTGTGCGCGTCATCGATCAACCAAACCGCGGCGCCAGTGCCGCCCGCAATTACGGTCTGCGTTTGGCCCGCGGAGATTTTATTCAATTTCTTGACGCCGACGACCTACTCGCACCTAACAAAATCGAACTCCAGATGCACGCTCTGGCAGGGACCAAAGCTGATGTGCTCGCCTCCGCCTCGTGGAGTCGCTTCACGCATGACCCTGCCCAGGCAGTCTTCGTCCCCCAGGCGGTGGCGGAGGCCCGCACCGGTGTTGAGTTTCTCCAGCGTCATTATGAAACAGGCTCCATGATGCAACCTGGCGCATGGCTGGCTCCGCGCGAACTACTCGACCGAGCTGGGCCGTGGGATGAAAGCCTCAGTCTCAATGATGATGGCGAATATTTTGCCCGAGTCATGCTGGCTGCCCGAGGCTT
>CAMCIN010000175.1 GCA_945874745.1 Akkermansia muciniphila
GACGCTATCGTTTGCCCTTTGTCTCCTTGATCACCTCTTCAGCGATCACGGTGACAGCCGCAAGCAACGCGCTTACAAGCGCTTTCACGGGTAGTGACATGGTGTTTCACCTCCTTTGGTGAGGTAAATTGCGGGTTTCACAGCGAAACTCGCGCCTCAGATGATTATACCCGTTTTGGAGAGAAAATGGGGAGGGGGGCTGATGCAGTGTTCAATGCTGTTCATGGCAGGCGTACGGGAAGTCAGCCCGACAACCCGTCGAGGGGCATTTTCGCCCAATGGGCGAGAATGCGGTTGCCCAACCTAACCAAACCCAGACAGCGATGAAGGCTTTTGCAGGTTTCAAAGGACGGGAAAAGCGTGCGCATCCTCTCGACTCCCAGCCTCCGTTGAACAGGACACACACAAACTGGCCTGCGAAACCTGCGAAAGGGTCGCGCAGCCCGTCTCAACCTCGCTATGAGAGCAGCTTGACAAGATTGCCTGGGCGCCCACCGCGATGAACCTCGTTTACGCTGAATCGCTCCGGATACACCCGTGCCAGTTTCTGCGCCTCTTCCAGTGAGAACCCGTGCCGATTTTCCAAATTTGACGCCAAGCACTCTCGATTCCGCTGCTTGAGAGCCCGCGCAAGCCGGTCCGCACGATTTTCGAGTCGCTCATACCTCGGCGCGTCAAACTTCTGGAGCATACCAATTCCGATCCACCGCATCAATCTCACGGCGTCCTTAGCCACCTCCACACTAATCTCAAGGCTTTCGGCGTTTGTCGCAGCCTGCAGCACCACAGCCAGTTTGATGGCATTCTCACGCCAGCGGCTTAATTCTTTGTCCATGTCCGCCAGATTCCCTTCCGACCATGCGACGGTGGTTTCATTGTGGAACACTCGGAAAACGTCTGCCGCTTCACGAGAACAGCTGAGGTTTCTTGGCACCCCAACGCTCTCGCGTTGCTGAAGAATACGATTCACCAAGTGCGCCCAGCCTTCCTCCAGTTCCACAGACACAGTTGCGCCATGGCCCTCGTCGCGCATTGGCCGAGTTTTTAGCTCCACAAGTAGCATGCGGGCAAGCAAGCCTCTTTCCCTTGAAGCGTTATGCTCTACCAGTTTTTGAGCCACTACGGGTTGAACCATCAGAAGCGAGCTCAAGCAGACGTCTTTCAACACTACGCAATTCCCGCCCCCTGCCGATGCGCGGCCACGGGTTTGATTATAGCTTTCTCCGGAATAACCGCTGAGCCAAAGATCGATGTGCGGCGCATGCTTGCCAGAGGACCCTAGCATCACATCCACAACGTGTCCCCCTTCGGCTGAATAAACCCAGAGCGTTTCATCGTCTACACGGGACAACTCATTGCCCAACCCTGTCGTAGTGCCGTTTCCAACACTCAGCGCGACAGACCGGTCTAATCCAATTCTGACAGCATCAAGATCACACACGATTGCTTTGAGTCTTTCTTGGTCAATCGGGCCATCTTTGCCTGACTGCTTGAGGCGCTTTAGATCGGCTTCCAGCGCAATTTGTCTGCTTTTTAGATCGGGCTTTTGATCACGCTCGAACACCTCGCCCCGACTTGCCTCAAACCGCGTCACCGGTCTGGCGACTAGGTTGGCGATGCTTTTACCTGCTCCGGAATTCAGCGAGAGCACAATGTACAGGTTTGCTCTGGTGACCCGCTGCGAAACGACATTGGCGACTTGCCAACTCTTACCCATGGCTCCACTGAGTGCTCCGAGCATGCACAGCGCCGGCAATTCAACCGGCACCCCGTAAGTGGTGGCTAGATCCAACGCGTAATCCCGGATCGTCGAGGGAAACGATTCAAGAGGAAAGCTGCTGCGTTCTGGCAGGTCTAAGCCTTCGTTTTCAAGAAGCGCTATCACTTCTGGAATTATTGCATCGTCCTGAACGTGCGCTGCAGTGGTGACCACAAGTGGCTGGGTAAACGCTGCCTCATCGAATAGGGCTGTGATGTGTTTTGTGCTTGGATTTAACATTTTACGATGCCGGTTTAAGGCCTGGTTATCTGTTGGTGCTGGGGCCTAGTAGTTCGGCCAAGGTCTTCTCGGACGCTCATAAGTTCACGCGGCTACCTCCAGGCTGCCTCCTGCTTGAATTTGATCAGGTTCGAGGTCCGGTTTAACCTCTGACAGTCCGAGGTTGGTCGCCGTTTGGATAAGTTCCTGGAGCGCAACTGCCAAAGCGCTCCTGCGATCTGGCCCAAGGCCACGTTGGAGAAAAGAAATCAGGTGGGTGATGCTTTCTTCTGCAGTTCCACCCGCGATTTCAGGTGCTGACGGGCCTACGGGTGCAATAACCGGATCGTGGGCTGTAACGGCTACAACCTTGCGGTCAGCATTTTTCTGCTTCGGGAGCGTCTTTAAATCCGCGCCTGCTTTGACGGCAGCCCGTACGGCTTTGTCCACGATGTTTGCCGTCATACGTTCCCCATTGAGAGATTCTACTGCGGCCTGCCACGCCTTAGCCTGGTCCTCGGCGTTCTTCAATTTGGTCAACGGTCGCACCTGGCGTTCGTTGGACGGCATCGACAAAAGAGTTTCTCGCCCATTGGGCGAGAGCTGCGCCTTAAGCGTCGCCAAGACCTCCGCATGATTAATGAGCCGGTAGGCCTGTGACTGCCCGATCCCCCAACGCTTACGGCAGTAATCTTCGATCGAACCGTAACTTGCCTTGAAAAGAACGCCGTCCTTGTAGTCTCGGATTTCCTTAATGGCACTACCCACTTCCAACGATGTTTTTAAGCCTGCTTCGACGATTTTTTCGCGTTCCGCAAGAAATGCTGCATCCTCCTCCGGTATTGGTGCAAAAGCGCCCCTCCTAGCGGAGGCAGACGATTTTTTCACGGGTCTTGCTCCTAGGGTTGCCAGCTCTGCAGAACGGTAAGCGTGAAACGCCTTGGGAAACTCCCTGACTCTCAGGTGCTGTTCCCACTCGTCCCACTCGCCGCCATGCTTGTCTTTGAGTTTAATAGCCTCGCCATTACACACTGGACGTCGACCGAGTTGCTTCAAGAAAAAGGCGACGCCGTGCTTGCGGCAATGCGCCATCAACTCCTCGGCCCACTCCGTATGGAACACGGGCGTATCCTTCCCAGCTCCCGACTCACCTCCTAAAATCACCCAGTCGATGCCGTCAAGATTCAGGGACTCTGGTGGAATCCGCTCCCGTAGAGGCTCGATGGAAAGACCTCGAATGTGGGCATTCACTGCTCGCAGATCGTCGACACGCTTTAGATTTTTAGGATCCGCACAGGTGACCGTGGTCATCACGCATACATTTTCTGGGAAGCCTCCGATTTCTTCAGAGAACTTGGCCATCGTATTGGGGCGTTTTGTAAGCCAAATCCAGAGATGCCTCAGGCCGGCATCCGACTGAAACTGGGGAACCGTGTCAGTCTTCAAAAACTCGAAGTGCTTTTGAGTGCTGAATGCGTCGCCCATGTCGCTGACGAAGATCATGCGAGGGAGGCTGCCTTTCCACTCGGCATCTTGGCGCACACACCCCAACAAATCGGAGTGCTTGGCCGCTTTGAATACACTGCCTTCAAAGAGAGTGACCATTTCAAAAATCTCTGCAAAGCCTTTGTGCGGAACTTTCTTTGGCTTAAGGATGTCCGCGCCCTTGTTAAAATGCAGCTTCGCCGCGTAGCAGGCCAATTTGCTTCTGATCGTCGCAGTGACTGCATCAGCTGCCGCCTTCCCATGCATTGTCTCGACCAGGGAGGCAAAGAGCTTACGGAGGTTCCATATGTTCGTGTTGTTGAGCTCGTTCTTATGTCCGGCGAGTGGCGCCTCAAGCTTACTGACTGCATCTTCAACAAGAGGCTGTAACATCGCCTTGCTATCGATTTGCGTGCCAGTCGCCGTCACGGCCGCGTCAATCGCGCGCAGCACCTCGCTGGTTGGCGGATAGAGCTCACAGCCATAGCAGCCCATGATCGGGTTCACGGAGCTGTCGCACCATTGAATCGGAGTATCAGCGCCCATGGATGGTTCCCCCTTTCTGACGAGTGCCGGTGGGGGCAAGGGTGGGATTACAGCTGGTGAGCTGATTTTCTACGGTGCCGCACCATTCGATAGTGCTGCCTGCATTTTTTGTACAGCCGATCCAGGGAGCGTATATCCCTTTCATCGAGTTGTTTAGTGAATTTTTAATCATATTGCGATTGACTCAAGGCCCACTGTTTTCGATGGTCTTCCGCCGTGAGCCAGCGGAGGTGTCGTTTCGGCCTTTCCGAAAGTTGTTTGGGTTGCCGCTTCTGCGGAAATGCTGCTGCCCGGTGTTGCAGGGATTCCCCTCGCCTCGGAGTCAAGGTCGTCGATGTGGTAGCGCCCGGTAACTGAAGATGGCTGGAAGTATCCCTTGGCTCTGAGCCGAAAAAACATGGCTTTTGAAATGCCAAGGTGATCGGCCGCTCCTTTTGAGTCGGTGTAGCGGGAGGCCGGGGAGTGGGTGGACATGAAACCCGACGGTTTCCCAACCAGTCTTGGATCCAAAGTCGGCACTCCACTGCTTTTTTTGGCTTTGCCCGCTCGCTCGCTCAAAAGTCCCGCGATCAGGTTTGACTCAAATTTCGATTGGGTTTTCCCCCGTGCCTGCCTGTTTATTTTTCGTCCCATTAGGAGGCCTCCTCTTCGTTTGGGTGGTGCAGGTCTGGAGGCAAGATTTGCCAATATTGCTCGGATTCCTCCTCCGTCATCAGACGACTGTCGTAATGCTCGTCGAGAACGGTTGTGCCCTTGTGGCCGAGAGCAGCGCTGGTAAGGACCTTGCACTTGAACGTACCGCGGTGTGCGGTTGCGAAGTTCTTCCGCGTCACATCTTGGACCCAACGGGTCATGCCCGCCTTAGTCATGGCGTTTTTTCGGATCCTCTTGAGCGTGGAGGTAGAGAAGGGAACGACCAGCCCAGCACGAATTTGGCCCTGAGCCTCCCACCAATCCAGCCACCTCGCCAGCACTGGAAGAATTTTCACATTGTAGGCGTGGCCACTTTTATTGGCCGTGTGGGGAACATAGATGTACCCGTTCGGCCCGACATCGTCCCAGGTGATCTTGAAAGCGGCCTCGGGACGGACACCCGCAAAAAAGCAGATGGCAAAGTACGGAATGGCCCGTGGGGCCTCTTCTGCGACAGCGAGGAGGAATGCCCTGACTTCCTCAACGGTGAAAGTCTGGATGATCCTGCTTTTCGACGGTCTGTCTGCTTTGAACCGCCTGAGGTCTCGTGCGGGGTTCTCGTCCATCCAGCCGGCGTCGATGCAAAACTCAAAAGCCGCGTGTAGGTTGCGGAGATGGCCCTTGAGCGAGGACTTGCTGAGTCCGCTCAGGCAGGTTCGGAGTTTTCCGCCCGTGAGCGCCCTAAGGTTGAGGTGCTTGACTTGATCGAGCCGGGCGATCGTTTGCTTTACGCTACGCCAGTGCCTGGGCTCGGTACGTAGGCTCTGTTTTTTTCTATCCTCGAATTTTTCCCAGATGCCGGCGTGGTAGGCGTCAAGCCCTTCGATAACCGTTCTGGATTCCAGCGCACTTTCTAATGCTGCTTTGACCTGTTGGGCCGCCTCGACGAGCGAGATGCCCGTGCCTTCGAGCCAAGCCTTGGCTGACCGGGCTTCCACCAGTTCCTCGACGGTTACCGTCCGCGCCAGCTCGCCAAATCGTCTCTGGAGTGTCTCGTGCTCCACGACGGCCTGCTCAGCCTCATCCCGGGAACGGTACCACCGATACCCGCCACTGGGTTTCAACGGCGAGCCCTTTGGGAAATAGACGCGGGGCTGCACCTTTCCGTTGTGCACGCACTCCGTGATCTTGAGGCCTTTGAATCTGAAAGAGCTTGCCGAGGAACTGGTCGATCGTTGGGGCGACGAGTGGCTGTCGGGGGAGGAGGTTACTGTGGAATAAAAATATTTTCCTTTTTTTCTTTTCAATCCGGAGTTCTCGGATAGATTCCGAGTTGGGGTGGGGTAGCTCATGGTTCGTTCTTCAAAGTTCGTCTTCTCAAAAGACCATCCCGGACGTCCGCCTTCATTAGGGATTCTCCTCGGCGAACTGCTTTTTCGTGGAGTGCGCGCGTTTGTCCGCCTCGGGTGAAATGTCCCGGGACAACCATCCCCGTTTGAAGATTGTGGACCAGTGAATGCGGGTGGCTCTTCGCTGCCCCCCGAGGGCATGGATCCCCCATGGGGTTTTGACCTTCAGGAGTGGAAATTCGCCCGCACCGTTTTCAACGACTTACGGCGGGAAAAGCTCGCGCTGAGCGGAGGCCGCCGTCCGTTTTAACTATACTTTAGCTGTACTTTTTCAGCTTCGAGAGAGCCGGTCTTGCGGTCTCCTGTTGTAAGTCCCTTATATTAAGGGAGCCAGTGAGGGGAATTGAACCCCTGACCTACTGATTACGAATCAGTTGCTCTACCCCTGAGCTACACTGGCGGTTGATTGATCGGCAAATGCCGCCTCAACAACCACAGACAAACCTAATAACCGCACGCTCTCAAGTCTGATTTGTCGCGGCAGGCCCTCCCGCTCTGAGGCCTTCCGGCCAAGCCCGCCTCCAGCCCGAGGGAAAGGCCCCCGTTTGTATCATCAGCGGAGCCACAGACTCAGAAAAACGCCAGCACCTCGGGTACCCGCAACACCGCAATCAGGCAGGTGACCGTCACCATGCTCGCCAACGTCGAATAGAACACTACCGCCGCCGCAAACTGCGGGTCCGCCTGAAACTCGTGCGCCAGCAGAGCGATGTTTACCGCCGTGGGAAAGGCCGCGCTCAGAATCAGCACCAACGCCTCCTCCCCGTGGAAACCAAACCCGTGGCAAAGCAACGCCGCAACCACAGGCCCTGCCAACAGCCGCAACCCCAGCGCCCACGAAAGCCTCCCCACATTCTGCTGCACCCGGGTCTGCGAAAGCTGCGCTCCAAGCGTCACCAAGGCCACGCCCACAAGCGCGTGGTGTAGGTACTCCACCGGTACCCACAGCCAGCGCCACTCCGCCACCGGTACCTCCCAGTAACGCACAGCCACCGCAAACACCACCGCCCAAAGCGAGACCTGCCGAAGCATCGGCAAAAACACGCGCCACCCCTGACCCGTCGCGGGCGAAGAAAGAAACACCCCCACCGTGAAGGTGCAGATGTTCTGGGTCAGCACCACAAAAACCTGCAGCAGCGGGCCCGTCGCGGGAAAGGCCAGTGTCATCAGGGGCACTCCATAGTTGCCGGAATTGTAGAACATTGTTGCCAGTTGGAGGGCCCGCGTCTGAGTCCGCTCGTAGCCGGACAGCAAAGCCACGAGAGCGCTCAATAAAAACATCCCCAGCTGGACCGTGCCGGTAAAGGCCATCACCCGGATCGCAAACCCCGCACCGAGCGAGGACATCACCACTTCCCGGAAAATAAAGGCCGGCACAAGGACTGAGATGTTCAGCTTGATGAGCGTGCTGAGGTCCACCCGCCCGCGCCTGTCCAGCAGCCAGCCGAACGACACCAGGACCAGGATCGGCAGCAGGACCTGACTGAAAACCTTCCAAAGCAACATCCCTCCACTCTGCACCCCGCGGGTGTCAAAAAGACAGCCAGATGCGAAACACCCGTGTCCCCTCCAACGGCTGAACCGTTTCCAGCGGCAACGCGGCCCGGTGGCCAGGGGCGCCCGGCCCGGCTGGGTGTGTCGCTGAACGCCGTATTGAAAAGGCCGGACGCGCCGCGGGGCCGGTTCGCCGCCTGGGCACATCCTCCGCCCAGAAAGAGCGTCTGCGGGCCGGCAACGCCCGGGAGCCCAGTCAGACTGAAGCGACGCGTGCCGCAAGGGCCCGGTGAACCTCACGCACCAGACCGGGGCCCTGGTAGATGAGCCCCGTGTAGATCTGGAGCAGCGCCGCGCCCGCATCCAGGCGTTCCAGCGCATCGTCGACGCTGGAGATGCCACCGACCCCGATAATGGGAAGCTTTGTGCGCGCCACCAAAAAGCGCAGTACTTCGAGGGCCCGCTTTTTGAGGGGCACCCCGCTCAAACCGCCCTGTTGGCGGCGGGCTTCCGCCACCGGGGAATGGTCGATGGTGGTGTTGGTGGCGATGATGCCCGAAAGCTGGTGCTGCTCGACCAAGGCGAGGATCTCCTCGATCGCCGGCCACTCGAGGTCGGGCGCGATTTTGAGCAGGAGCGGCTGGTGTCGCGTGTTCGCGCTTTGAACGGCTGAAAGCAGCCCGTCCAAGGCTGTTTTGTCCTGGAGTTGGCGCAGGCCGGGGGTGTTCGGGGAGGAGACGTTGAGCACGAAATAATCCCCAAAGTCGCGCAGCTTTTCAAAGGAGGAGACGTAGTCGCCAGTAGCCTCCTCCAGAGGGGTGACCTTGGATTTGCCGAGGTTCACCCCGACTGGGATCCCAGGCCACGCGCCCGCCTGCCTGAGGGAGTGCAGCCGTTTGGCAACCATTTCCGCGCCGTCGTTGTTGAAGCCCAGTCGGTTGATGACCGCTTCCAGTTCGGGCAGCCGGAAGAGGCGTGGCCTGGGGTTGCCGGGCTGCGCCAGGGCCGTCACCGTGCCGATCTCTGCGAAACCAAAGCCGAGTGCCTCCCACGCCGGCAGGGCGACGGCGTTTTTGTCAAAGCCGGCGGCCAGCCCGAGCGGCGCGGGAAAGCGCACGCCGAATACAGAGCGCTCCAAACGTGGATCAAGCGGCGGGGCAAACTGGCGCAGCAGCGGCCCGCTCCACTCGAGACAGTGCATGGCAAAATGGTGCACGTCCTCCGGGTCGAAGGAAAAAAGAAGCGGGCGTACGCAGCAACGATACAGATTCACCCCCTTAGAAAACGTTGTTCCCAGCGGGAGGTGCAACGCATTTCAGGCGAGGGAGCGCAGGGGAACCCAAAGCCAGGCGGGGCGGTGCGTAATTTCGTACAGCGCCTCATAAATGGACTTTTCCCAAACCAGGGCACTGAACAGGCCGTTCCAGTCGCCATCGGGCAGTGGCATCCGCTCATTCCAGCCTTCGAAAAAGGCCTCCTGCAGGGGAACGGTTGCGTCAGGCGCCACCCCTGCCGTGGCGGCGGCATAGTCAAAGGAACGCCACATTCCGGCCACGTCGCGGAGCGGCAGATCGAGCGCCCGCCTTTGGTCCAAAGGGCGCAGCGGCTCGCCCTCAAAATCAACAACCCACCAGCGTGAGGCTAAATCGGGGGCGCTGGTCTCGAGAGTCTGGCCGAGGTGCAGGTCTCCGTGAATGCGGCTGCAGGAGCCACCGACCCGAAGCGATTCAAGGGAGCAGACGCGTTCGCGCCAACGGGGCTCGCCGGCAATCCACAGCACGCGCGCCTCTTCCCATGCAGCCGGAAGAATCCCGGTTGGCGGAGA
>CAMCIN010000176.1 GCA_945874745.1 Akkermansia muciniphila
CGTGTGCGCTCCGGGTCCATCGAACATCCGGCCCAGGGTATAATACGTGGGCCCCTCGAGCCCAAAGGCGATGCCCCCATTGCCGTCTCGGGCGATGGAGTGCACATTGGCCGCCAACAGCCGCTTCGCGGCGTTCTCCACATATAAGGGAGTCCTCATGGGGAGGTAACGCGGCATCATGTTCGGGCACCAGTAGTAGAGGTAGGTGGAGAATCCCCGGGGCGCGCCAAAGTTCCGCCACGCGGCCAATTCGTGATCGCGAGTGCCACTCATCCCAAGCCGCACGTTGGGAGGGAAGGAGTCGAAGGTCTTGGGCAGGACCTCGGTGACCGCATACACGGCGATGGTGACGGTGCGCTCAGGAAAGGCCTCGTGGGCGCGTGCGGCAAGATTGCGATGGAGAATCCAGACCTTCTCACTCCAGTCCGAGCCGGTGCCGAAGAGTTTGGCGCAGGCCTCGCATTCACAGCCTCGAAAACCGTCGGGCTGGCCGATGTCCACGTTTTGGAACCCCATGTTCAAATGCTTCACGAGATCTTGATAGAGCAGTTCCTGCACGTCGGGATTGGAGATACAAAACTGAATCTGGGCTTCGCTGCCGGTGCGTTGGCGCTTGCCGCCGAGCAGCGCGAAGCGCTCGGGATGCTTGGCAAAGTCGGCTTCGCTGCAAGGGACCGCGCGATGCCAGGTGTGTCCGCCGAAGGTGGAGTCGATGTTTGGAAAGCGATTCTGCGCGAGATGATAAAAGCTCACCGTGGGAGGCCAGGTGATGTCGAATTCCAGAGAGGGTGTCTTTTTCACATCGAGAGTCGGCGGCACCGCGATTCTCGGTGTCGGCAGATACTCGATGGTAGGCGTGTTCAGCAGATCCACTTTGGCAACGCCGGCCAGCGGAACAAAGCCCCCTTGCTCCGGAAACAGAAAACGGGTGCCAACATGGCTCTGCAAAAAATCGGTCACAGCCTTTGCCGTGCCGATTCGATCAAAAGCAGACCCGTTGGTACGATGGGCTCCTCTGCCGGGAGCGGATTCATCGCAGCCTGCGAGGATGATGTCGTGTCCAACCGCCTTGTGGACGTAAGTCCAACCTGTGCATGCCACGCCCTGACTGCGGGCGAAAGCGGTGTCACCCAGATAGACGCCCGGTTTGGCGGCATCGCGGCCGGCTTCAGCCACGATGGACAACTCCGCACCGTTCGCCTTGAAGGCCGCCTGCAGCAGGCGCGCCACCTGTTGCAGATCCGCTTGGATGGCAGGTGTCGGGAACGTGTCGGGCAGGACGATCTGATATTCGCTCCGTCCCTTGTCCGCGATTACCAAGAGAGAGGAACTGAGCTTGGCAGCGACCTTTTCATTTACCGCGCGCATCTTGTCGCCCCAGACCGGAGCCATGGCGAGCAGGTCGGCACTGTCGTAACGCTCCATGACTTTCTGGGCATCCTCCGGCTTGCCCTGTTGCAGGAGAATCAAGGCCGTATTGAGAGTGGCGCTGAGGGAGAGCCAAGACATGGATTTACCGACACACGCGAAGGCCCGCTCATAAGCTGCGAGAGCCTGCTCCTGATTGGCCAGGACCTCGAAGGAGAGCGCAGCAAGTTCATGCCAGTGCTCTCCGCTCCTCGGCGAGAGCTCGACAGCCAGTTTCAGATCCCGCTCAGCGCTCGCTGCCTCGTTCAATGCCCGATAGGCTCTCGCTCGCAAACTGAGAGCCTCGGTAACCTTTGCCGGAACATCCTTCCCCGAGGCGAGATCCTCATTTTTGAACTGAGTCACCAGTTCACTCCATTTACGGTCCCTGGCCAGTTCGCGCATTTTGGTCAGCGACGTTTCCACCTCCGCGGACAATGTTGAACAAACAAGGATCGCGAGCGTGGCGACAAAGGCTGTAATCGATTGAGTCATCATCTTCTTGGTTATTGGGGAGCCCCGCGGTTATCCCGTGCGCGCGTTTTCCGTCGGGGATTTGGGTTTCGTATTTTGGTGGGGGGGTAAAAAACAAAGCGGAGCGGCTTTGTGCGGTGCCCGCCCTCTTCGAGAGCGCCAGAAGGTTTCCGTGGATCGTGCGCGCGACACTTGCGCGTTATTCGGCATGAAAGCGGGGCACGTTAAAAATTTTCACAACCACCCGCCACTCCCCGGGGAAGCGCAAAGCCATCGTTATTGACTCGGCAGATGCAATGCTCAAAACGAACCCGGGCCTGGGAGAGACAAATTAAGCGAGAAGAAAACATGTCCTTCCCGACGGCGAACAACACCTGCAGAAACCCTCAAAAGCTTGGCCGGAGGAACGATTTGAGGCCAAGTAAAAAACAGATGCGCTTTTTCCACTTTCTTCTCTTTCTCGCCACCACCTCCTGCCTCTTCGGCCAGGGGCAGTCTCTGCTTTACACCGTTCCTTTCAAAGCGGGCGACGAGGGCGCGAAGATCTATCGCATCCCCGCGATCTGGTGGCTACCGAAGAAGCCTTTGCTGGCCTTTGCGGAACGGCGTATGGAACAGCGGCGCATGTTTGGAGATGTGGACATCGTCTTGCGGCGCAGTCTTGACCACGGACAGACTTGGCAACCGCAGCAGGTCATCGCCAATCTCGAGCGCGACACCTGTGGCAACCCCTGCATTGTGCAGGACGCCTCGAACAACCGCCTGTGGCTCGCCTTCACCCGCAGCCGAAATCAAGACACTGAGGAAGACATCGTCGCCGGCAAAGTGCCCGGCACGGGCGTGTGGGTGACACACAGTGATGACGATGGCGCAACGTGGACGTCACCGCGAGACATCACCGCCAGCGCTCGGAGGACGAACTGGGGTTGGCAGGGTACAGGGCCCGGGCAAGGCTTGTTTTTACGCGGCGGAGGCGCACGGCCCGACCGCATCCTGATTCCCGCCTATCACACCGAGGGCGGCGTCTACCGCACCCACTGCCTTTTTTCGGATGATCATGGTGAAACGTGGCAGCTCGGCGCGGCTGCCGCCGAGCACACGAGTGAGCCTCAAGTCATCGAAGTGGACGGCCACACGCTGCTCATGAACGCCCGCACGATTTCCGGCCACGGCACCACGCGTACCTTCGTGGTGAGCAAAGACCGCGGTCAGACATGGCAACCTGCCGAGGGATTTGCAGAGCTGATCGAAAACAACTGCCAGGGCTGCATCTACAAGTGTTTTCGCAACGGCTCCAACGGCCAATACGACTGGATTTTCAGCCACCCGAACAGTTCCGACCGCACGGGTGTGCATGCGTGGATCAGCGACGACGCAGGCAAAAGCTGGCCGCACGCACAAATGCTTTGGAGCGGTCCCAGCGCTTACACCAGCATGGTTCGCACACAGGGCGGCCTGATCGGCATGCTGATCGAATGCGGCACGAAAGACATATATGAGCAGATCGCCTTCGTGAAGTTCGCCCCGGAATGGCTGCACGGCAGGAAGGCTCCTGTCCGGACGCCCGCTGCAGTGAAGCCGTGAGGGGCACCTGATACGTGACCTGCTCGAAACGCGGCCCGACGGCCCGCTTTGAGCCGAAGCAAAGCTCTACCGCGCGACAAATACGGACGCTTTCCTTGAGTGTGGGGATGTTTAGACTTCCAGCCGGTACAACAAAAGGGGCGACGTGTTCGCCTCATATGCGCCGTCCTTCGACAAGGGTTTACCGTTGCCGCTGGAGTTTTTGTTGGTCGCCGCCACCACCAACAGGTTCCCGCGCGGATGAAAGGTTACCGACTGACAGTTTGCCGGGGAAGGGTCGGAGAAAAAGGGTTCCTTGTCTCCCGCTTTGAGGAACACCAGCCGGCCTGCGCCGGGCTGGCCGCTCAGGGCCACTGCGTGGAAGCCCCGGGGATCCGAGTCCAGATCGAGCATGAAACCGTCCTTAGGTGTGCCGATCTTCACAGTGTCGAGCACCTTGCCGCTGGAAAACTCGATACGCACCAGCATGGGGGTCGCCTCGACAAAACCTCCCGTGGAAGGCTTGGCGCCGGCAGCCAGAAGCGTGGCCCCCTGGTCACTGAAGCGTAACTGGCGCAGGCCGCTGACCTCCTGCATCCGCGCGAGCAGGAAAAAATCCGGCGAGCTGATTGCACGAACCGTTTTGAAGGGCGCAAGGGTCGCGACATGGATGTCACCGCGCACGTCGGAAAACACAAGTTCGCCGGCGCTCGGGTGAAACGCCAGTGCATACACGGGCTGGGAATGCTGCAACTCGGCGATCTTGCGTCCAGAATCGGCGTCCCAGAGGCGCACCCACTGATCGAGGCCGCAGGAGACGACTTTGGAGCCGTCCGGAGAGACGGCAATCTGGCGGATCCAACCGTCGTGGGCTTCCGGGTTGGACCAGTTGCGCCGAGCTTTTTGCTCGAGGCTGTTCCAAGACTCCAGTTTGCCCCAAGTGTCGGCGGCGAAGGTCGCCGGTTTGTTTGGATGCAACGCCACGGTTTGCACCCAGCCCCGGAAGCCAGTGAGCGGCTCGAGTTCACGCAGCTCGTACGGTGGCGGCGGGGGCGGCTTGGCCGGCCTGACCGGCTTTGTGGAAGGCGCGGACTTTGCGGATTCCGGCGGCGCGAGGAGGTCAGGTGCGGGCTCGGCAGGCTGGGGTTCGAGGAGCGTCCAACGGCGCACGGAGGCGTCCATGCACGCAGCAAGCAGTGTGGTGCCGCAGGGGGTGAAGCGGGCCTGGAAGATTTGGCAAGCCGTGTCGAAACTTCTGAGCTGGACCGCCTTGGAGGGAAGGACAGTGTCTTGGGAACTCATGTAAGGGCCTCTTTGATGGGAGTCATTTCCTCATGGGCAAGCGGGAGAGGCTGACCCTTGTGTTTGTATTCGTGGGAAAGGGAATCAATGCCAAGGGCGTGGTACCACGTGTGAAAAACCGAGCCGATATCGTGGGCCGTGCTTTCCACACTCACGCCGAGCTTGTCCGTGGCGCCGACGACGCAGCCGGCGCGCACGCCGCAGCCTGCCATGGCGATGCTCCAGGCGTCGGGCCAGTGGTCGCGGCCGGCGTGTCCGTTGATGCGAGGGGTGCGGCCGAACTCGCTCATGGCGACCACGAGGGTCCGTTGGAGAAGGCCTGAGGCGGCGAGGTCCTCGAGGATCGCGGCAAAGGCCCGGTCGAACTTCGGCACCAACGAGGCATGGGCGTTAAAGTTGTCCCCGTGTGTGTCCCAGCCGAAGCTGGCCACTTTGACAAAACGCACGCCCGCCTCGAGCATGTTACGGGCAATGAGCATGTGCAAACCGATCTCGGAGCGGCCGTAGCGCTCCTTGTCCTTTTCGGGGAGGCGGCTGGTATCGAAGATGTCCGAACGCCGCATGAGTTCCTGGGCGGTGTCGAAGGCGTGTGTGCTTGCCTCCGTGAGGGAGGGCCGCCGCGCCTGGGCGTAGCGGCGGTTGAAAACTTCGCGCAGGGCGTTGCGTTCCTGGTCCTCCGCTTCGGTCAGGGAGGCATTGCGCAGGAGATCCTCGGGCGGTTTGCCGTCGCCAAAGGCAAGGGAGCCGAAGGTGGGGCCGAGAAAGCCCGCGTCCTCGGCACGAAAGCCGCCCCTGCCTTCCTTCAGGACGACGTAGGGGGGGAGGTTGGAACTCGTGGGGCCGAGTAGGTACGCGATCGCCGAACCAAAAAAGGGATAGGGAACGCCGCGGTTTTTGGGGTCGCCCCGCTGGATGCGGGCGACGCCCGAGGAATGGTCGCGGTCCTTGGTGCACAGGCTACGCACCAGACAGAGGCGGTGCATCTGTTTGGCGCAGTGTGGCATCAGTTCGCTCACGTGCGTCCCCGGCACCGACGTCGGGATGGAACGAAACGGGCCGCCAAAGAGCGTGTTGGGTTTCGGATCCCAGCTCTCCAACTGGCTCATTCCGCCGTCGAGCCACACAAAAAGCACCTGCTTGTTGCCAGCCTTCAGCGCCTCGGCCGCGCGCGCGCTGAAGATTCCTCCCAAGCCACCCGCGGCGAGCGCACCTGCGGTTCCCAAAAAGTGGCGTCTAGAAATCGTGTGTTCGAAGGGGGTGCACAGCATGGATCGCGACGGGCTAGTGGTTCGTGAAAAACTCCATGGAAGCGGTCATGGCCCAGAGAACCTGAGAGAGAGTTTTGGTCTTGTCGGCGGAGGCCTTGAGAAGTGCGAGCAGGTCGGCTTGTTCGTCCTTTTCGGGCAGCCGACAAAAAACGGAAAGAAAGAGTTCCGCCGCGACCTCGGCGGGTTCGGAGATTCTAGAAATACGTTCGAGCAGGTTGCCGGTACGGGGTTGCAGAGCCCAGAGGACCGTGTCGTTGTTGCGCAGAAACAGGGCGCCCCGGAGCGAAGGGTTGGCCCGTAGCTCGGGTTCCTTGGGAGCGTTGGCGAAGGCGTTTTTAAAGCCGGTCTGAACGTCCTTGAGGAGGTGCCTCTTGTCTGTAAGCCCCTCCCAACTGGAGCCTTCGCCCACCCGCTCCCATTCACCGGCAGCCCGGAGAAAGGAGCGCATGAACTGCTCGGCGCACACCGGTTTTTCGAGGGCCACCGCAAACAGGCTTTCCTCGGGTTGTGCGCTACCGTGGGGCAACCGTCCGGAGCGTTGGTAGGTTTCGGAGGCGACCAACTGGCGCACCATCCAGCGCAGATCGAACCCTCTGGCCTTCATGTCGGTACCCAACCGCTCCAGGAGTTCCGGGTGCGAAGCAGGATTTCCAGAATGATGCAGGTCCAAGGGATCCACGAGGCCGCGGCCCATGAACTGCCACCACAGGCGGTTCGCAATGTTCCTCGCAAAGTGCGAATTTTCGGGCGCGGTCAGTGTTTCCGCCACGCTGCGCATGGGACTAAACTTGGGGACCCCGTCGGTTTTGGCTTTTTTGTCCGGGGCGACGAGCCATGCGTCGTCACCCTTGAGCTCTGGAATCGCAATCTCAGCGCCGAAGGGGACGCGGGGACCCGTCTGGCTTTTGGCGCCGCTCAGAACCGAGGTGAACTCGTACTTCGACTCCAAGAGGCCTTCGCTCAACCACTTCGTTTTCAGCTCGCCCTTGGGTTCGTTCAGCTTGAGGTTTTGAACAGCCATAAAAAGGCCGTTGAACTCCAACTGCTTGTAATCGGCGACCGTCAGGTGGTTGTGGCACTGGCCGCACTGCAGGTCGACTCCCAGGAACATGCGCCCGATGTCGCGTGTCAGGCCCGGGTAATCGGTCTGCTGAGAGCCCACCTTATCCAGACGTTTGGTGACGAAGTAGGCGGCGGCGCTCTTTTTTTCGTCCTTAAAGTCGGGTGCGAGAATGTCGCGCACGACCTCGTTCCAAGGCCTGTCCTGCTCGATGGCCTCGGTGAGGAAGGCGAGCCACTTGGGATCATCCCCGGAACGTTCCATGAGCTGAATGTGGAGAGCCTCGCCCATGCGCCGCGCAAACTCCTTGCTTTGAATTAGTTTATCAATAAGCGCGGCACGTTTGCCCTGAGCTTTGTCGGCCAGAAACGCGCGCGTCTCGGTCGCGGAGGGAATGGTGCCTGCCAGATCCAACCACACGCGTCTGAGAAACTCAGCGTCTTCCGCAGGAGGCGCCAAAGGAACCCCGGCAAGCGCGGCCTTTGCAGCAATCTGGGCGTCGATGAAGGCGGGCAAATCCGACACGACCGGCGCAGACTTGGGCGTGGCAGCCTCCATAGCGTGGGCCTTCCGCTCGGAAAGTGTCGCGGAAAAGACCAGGGGAAGCGCGAGCAAGCACAGCAGCGGACGCCGGAATCCGGAAGGCGCTTTCATGGGCAGGGGGGATGGACAAAGAAAGGTTGGGGGGAGCAGCGGGGGCTCAGGACGAGGAGTCCGCGAGTTGAGTGATAAGTCAGAATGAGTTTTGGTACCAGACGTTAAAGTGGGACGTATCCTGGTTTATGCCCCGTGGGCCGGGTGGTTTGGTTCGGATAAAGGGGAAGTTGGATTTATTAACGCTCCCGCGTCCAGGCTGAAGAGATCGTGCTGGGGGCACAAAAAGCAATTTCCTATCCTTTTAACGCTCCCGCGTCCAGGCTGAAGAAATCGTGCCGGGAGCACAAAAAGCAAATGCCTATCCGTTCAGATTTGAGAGTAAGGAAAGCGGCCCTGGATTTGGGCGTTGAAGAATGTGCCCTTGGAATCGGCACGAGAGAAGGCCGAGAAGACCGAGGAGGGAACACCGGCATAACGGTAGGTCCGTCCGGTCTTGAAGCGCACGTACAGCGTCATGTCCTCGGCCTCATAGGCAAAGGCCGCGATGCTCGACGATTCTGGGGTGTTGATCCAGTCCATGGGTTGCCTCACAGGTTAGATTCGTCCGCGCCCATGGCCTTGAACAAGGCGGGGGAGTGGGTCAAGAGGATGACTTGGAGGCCTTTCCCCGCGGCGTGATTCAGCATGAGGTGCACCTTGTTCAAGTTCTCGCTATCAGTGTAGCTGAAGGTGTCGTCGAAGATTACGGGGAGTTGGCCGCCGTGGGACTGGCTGAGGACTTCGGCCATCGCCAGGCGGATGGCGGCCGAGAACTGCTCCTTGGCGCCACCGCTGAGCTTGTCGAAGGATGCGGTCGAATTCAGTCCACGCTGAGGTCGGATCAGTAAGGGTTCGCTGAAGGCGCCATCTTTCTGGCTCATCTCGATCGAGGCATCGTGGCCGAACAGGATCTTGGCGTACTCGTCGATCTTAGTGACAAGCGGACCGGTGAACGCCTTGTTCAGTTCTGCTTGGGTGGACTCAAATGTGTCTCCCAGTAGTTTGAGGGCTTCGGCCAAGGCGTTTTCCCGCGAGTAGTCAGCCTGGGCTGACTCCAACTTCGCAACGGCGGTAGCTAAAGTGAGCTTGGGGTCGCCACTCGTACGTCCCTTCACGACGCCACGATGGGTGTTGGACACTTTTTCCGCCTCATTGATGCGGCCATTGGACTTCTCTAAACTGGTCTGCTTCATCTTGATTGCGGAACGAACGAGGTCGGGCGTCAGCTTTGAGATTTCGGCCTGAGAGGTCGCCAGTTTTCCACCGAGGGCTTTGCATTCGCTCTCGGCCTGGATGATGGCTGCCTTCAACTTGTCTAGGCTGCCGGTGCTGGTGAGCATTCCAGAGAGCTGGTTTTCGAGGTCATTCAGTTCTGCACCGAGTTTCTCGACGTGGGTCGACAGTTCGCTTTCACCGGCGATGGCCTTCGAAGACTTCTTATCAGCGGCGTCGCGGAGGGCGCCTTTGGTATCGGCGTTGGCGACGGCATCACGGACGAGGGGGCTGAGGCGTTTCTTCTCCGCTGACATGGCAGCCTTGTCAGCCAGCGAGGCCTGCTTCGAATCCGGGTGCTTGGCGTCCTGCTGGATGATCTCGTTTTCGAGGTCGCTCAGCGTCTTGCGAAGGTCCGC
>CAMCIN010000177.1 GCA_945874745.1 Akkermansia muciniphila
GGTGCTCAAGGCCATCGAGGTGACGGAAAACCTCGAGGCCTACCTTTCTGCGACCCAACTGGGGATTACACTGGCAAGTTTGGCGCTCGGTTGGGTGGGGGAGTCTCTGCTGGCCGGATTAATTTGGCCTCTGCTCGTTTCCCTGGGCGTGGAGGCTGAAGGCGTACTGAAAGCTGTCTCCGTCGGAGGGGCTTTTGCCGCCATTACGTTTCTCCACATTGTGCTGGGGGAACTGGCGCCCAAATCAATCGCCATTTCCATGCCGGTGCCCACGACAGTGTGGGTGAGTGCCCCGCTCGCCTTCTTCTATCAGATCTTCCGGCCGGCCATCTGGTTTCTCAATGGCACGGCTAGCTGGTTTTTGCGCCGTGTGCTGCGGGTGCGGCCGTTGAGCGAACACGAGTTGGCGCACTCGGAGGAGGAGTTGCGTGTGATTCTGGCCGAAAGCGAGGACGCCCGGCAGGTCACTCCCATCGGAAAGGAAATCCTCATTAATGCACTGGACCTGCGCAAGCGCGTGGTGCGGGACATCACCACGCCCCGGAAAGAGGTGATTTTCCTCAACACCGAGGATTCCTTTGAAGAGAACCTCCAGAGGGCAGTGGACTCGCGGCACACGCGATTTCCTGTGTGTGAGGGGCATCTGGACAACGCGATCGGGTTGGTCCACATCAAGGACTTGCTGTTGCAGATGCGGGCCTCAAATCCTGAGATCATGAGCGCCAAGCGCGATATTCTCCCGGTGCCGGAAATGATGCCCTTGGAGCGTTTACTGACGTTTTTTCTCACCAAGCATGCCCATCTGGCACTGGTTGTAGACGAGTACGGAGGAACGGTGGGGGTCGTGACGCTCGACAACGTGCTCGCCGAAATTGTGGGCGACATCCAGGACGAATTTGACACCGAGCTGCCCGAGTTCAAGCGGGTGAACGCCAACGAGTTCATGGTGGACGGTTCTTTGGCTCTCTACGAGTTGAAGGATCTGGCGGGACTGGATTTGGAAAGTGAGGATGTGAGTACTGTCGGCGGGTTTGTGACGCACTTGGCTGGCAACCTGCCGGCAGTGGGCGACCAGGTGCAGATTCCCCCCTTCGAGGTCACCGTCACCAAGGCCGACGGGCGTCGCGTTTTGGAGGTCCGCTTCCGTCGCGTGATGGCGGAGGACGGTTCGGATAAGGATTGAGGCATGGCAAGCGCAGCGGCCTGCTCAAGGAGCTGCCCGCCCTGCCGCCTTTGCCAGCAGCCTAGAGGGACTCATTTCGGGTGGCGCACGATTCTGTCCCAAAGCGACTGTTGTAGCCTTTTGGCGGGGGTGTCCTCCCCTCCCGTCCCGTGTCGCCAGGCAGCGGTGGGGTGTGCCGACTTAGCTGCCGCCTGTCCGAAGCGCCCCAGCTCGTAGTCCACCGCCGCGACAGCCTCCTCCAGTTCGGCGAAGCGCGCCATGGGTTGTTCGTCCATGAGCACCTCCCAGATTTTGCCGCGGCCAAGGCGTTTTAACACGGCGACTTCGCTCGGAACGCCCGGAGCTTTTTGGAAATGGAGCCCGACTCCGTGGCGCCCCAAGGAAAACCAGGCGTTGGCGGAAATGGCACGGACCTCCTCGTGGACCGCCAGGGTGAGCGGGTCGAAGGCAGCCGCGCGGTTTTGGATTTCCGGGAGCGTGAGTGCGCCGGCTTCCAGCTCAAAACCCGGCCGGTCCAACAAAATGTCCTCCCAGACGCGGCGTGCCTCAGCGACGTCACCCCCTAGCAGGTCTAGGTTTCGCGGACAACCGAAGAGGGAGGGGAGGGTGCAGAGATTGAGCGTGGAAACGTCGACGAAGTCCAAGATCAGGCAGTCTTTCTTACCCGGATGCAGCCGGGTGCCTCGGCCCACGCACTGGGCGTAAAGACCTTCAGAGCGCGTGGGCCGCGCCATCGCGATGCAGGAAGTGCCGGGGTCGTCGAACCCCTCGGTGAGCACCGCGACGTTGGTGATCGCCTGGATGCGCCCGGAGCGGAAGTCGGCAAGAACCTCCGCGCGCGACTCCGAGGGCATTTCGCCGTGGACCATACCGGAGGGGACGCCCAGCAGGTTGAGCGCCCGGCAGAGGTTGCGGGCGTGGTTGACGGTCACGCAAAAGGCGATGGTGCGCCGGTCGCGCGCGAGTTCCTGAATGGAGCGGGCGACAAGGGCGTTGCGCTCCTCGATGTCGACGGCCTCGGCGAGCTCCTCTTCCCGGAAGTCTCCCGAACCCGGGGAGAGCCGGGTGAGGTCGGCGGCGGTCGAGATGCGGAATCCGCGCAGAGGTGCTAAATACCCGTCGGCGATCATTTCGGGGAGTAGCCGCGAGTAGACGATTTTTTGAAAAACCTTGTCCAGCCCCTTGCCATCGCCCCGTGCTGTGGTGGCGGTAAAGCCGAGCAGCGTGCCGGACCAGCCCTCGTCGAAGGCGCCGAGTTGGCGGAGCACCCGCATGTTATCCTCGGCGGGCGCGTGGTGACACTCGTCGTAAATGATAAGGCCGATGTCGCGTCCCCGCAGGACTTTGGCGAGTCTCTCCTCGTGCAGCGAGCGGATGGAACAGACCAAAACCTTCGCGTCGGAAGCGGCACGCTCTGCGCCCCGTTCGATGGAGACCACGTGCTGCCCCTCCATGGCCGCCTCCAGTTTGGCGCGTGCCTGGGAAAGCAGTTCTTCCCGGTGCGCAAGGACGAGCACCTGTCTGCGGGCCAGGCGGGCAAGTTCTGAAAAAATAACCGTTTTTCCAGCGCCGGTGGGCAGGCACACGAGCATCCGGCGCACCCCTTGGCGGCGTGCCGCCAGCACGGCTTCGATGGATTCGCTCTGGTAGGGGCGGAGGGTGAGGGCGGCGGTGGACATCGGACGGAGCCAAGCCTACGCGCGCGTCCTCAAAGTCTCAACGGCTCGTGCTGACGGATTGGAACGGGGCGGGGTTCAGGAAGGTTTTGACCGGGCGGGCAGTCTACGCCGCTCTGTTCCGAGCCGACCAGGCGCTGGTCAGACCGGTCAGGGCGTCGAGCCGGGTGAATGTCTCCGGGGCAAACCCCAGGGTGGTCTTGAGATGGACATCCCGCCGGATTGGATTTTCCAACTGGGCGGAGGCGCGCCAGTCGGACCAGGAGAGGTGTCCGCCCAGCCAGGGGCCGAAACCGCCGGAGGGAACCGGATAGTCGCTGCCGTGAATGACTCGGTCCCGGAGGGGGCCAGAGAGGAGTGCGGGAAGGGTGCGCCAGCGGTTTGGGCTGCAGAGGGCGCTGTTGTCGCAGTAAAGGTTTGGAAAGACGGCAGCCATGGCCTCGAGTTGGTTGGTCCAGTCCGGATCCCAAAGGCCGCTCCGTCCTGCAGCGTGTGCGGCGATGACCGTCACCCCCTGTTCCAAGGGGAGAGTGAGTTTGCGTGGATTTGCAAAGTCGGGGTTGGTCTGGGGCAGGGTGAACTCGCCCCCGGTGTGGGAAAGGAGCGCCATTCCACCCGTTGCCATGCGCTTCCAAAAAGGGAGGAAGCGACGCTCGGAGCAATCGACGTTCAGGCAGTTGGGCAGCAGCTTGAGCACCCGGCACCCGGCTTGCAGGGCGGTTTCAAGTTCCTCCAAAGCATCCGGGCGCGCTGGATGAATGCTACAGGCTGGGTAGAGCCCCGGGTTCCTCCGGCAGACCCCAAACAAGTGCGAGTTGGGCAGATAAAAGGAACCGAAGCCCTCAATCTTGGTGCCGTCGCTCCGGTAGGCCTCGTCCTGGGCCAGCAGGAGGAAGCCATCGAGATTCGAAGTTTCGAGGAGCTTGGCCACCCGGGATTCAAAGGCCAAATCCAAGCCGCCCCGGAGGCATGCGCTTGGCAGCCCGGCAGCCGAAAGCAGAAGACGTCCTTGGAGCTGCCGCACCAGGCCGTCCAGCTTCAGCCAGCAACCGCTTCCTGAAGACCCGTCTCCGACGAGATGTACATGCCCGTCGAGACGCAGCGGTTGGAGTGGAGGGTTTTCGGGGGTGTCCATGGGGCGGGTTCTCTCAGGCAAGGGATCAGCTCTCCGACGAACTTTGTAAAGCCCATGGTTGCTTGCAGCAGGCCCAGGGGGAGCCGCGGTATTTTCGGGCGGGGGGACTTCCCTTGCCGCATGCGTTTGCGCACCAAACAAGGGCGCGCGATCGGTGGGCGCCGGCGTGTCTAAAGACAACTTGCCTCACGCCGGTTCCGGGGGAAAGGTAAGCGGCGTCCATGGCGCATTTCACCCATTTACAGGCCCCTTATTTTCCAATCACGCGCCGGCAGGCACTGCTTGGAATGGCGGCTGTTGCGCCAGGGGTCGATTTTTGTCAGGCCCAAGCCCTTCCTGAGCAGCTTTGGACGCCGATCAAACACGGTGGGCGCGACTATCTGCCGCTGGAGCAGGTGGGCGTTTTTTACAGGCTTGGAGGTGTCCAACGCAGCGGCCAGGCCTTCGCAATTGGTGGTTCGGGCGGAGTTTTGCGTGGCCAGGCCGAGTCCAAGGAGTTTTGGATTAGCCGGGTGAAGTTTATTTTGAGCTATCCGGTGCTGGAGTTGGACCGGGCGCTCTGCATTTCGCGCGTGGACTTGGTGAAGCTGGTGGAGCCAGTTTTGCGGCCCAGTAAAATCCAGGGCGCCGAACTGGTGGACACCGTCGTGCTGGATCCCGGCCATGGAGGCAGCGATTGCGGTGCGACCGGCCCGGCCGGCGTCGAGAAGACCCACACCCTGGATGTCTGTATGAGGGCGGCACAGCTGCTCTGGAGGGCAGGCTACAAGGTGGTCATGACGCGCACGGCAGACGAGTTCGTCCCTCTCGAGGTGCGCGCCAAGGTCGCAAACCGGTTGCCTCGCTCCCTTTTTGTCTCGGTCCATTTTAATTCCGGCGGAAACGGAACAGGAGTCGAAACCTACGCGCTTTCCCCCCGAGGGGTCCCCTCCATGGCGTCCGATGGCACAAGGGTTTCCGAGATAGCCATTTATCCGGGCAATGTAAGGGACGCAGAGAATTCGGCCCTCGCAACGGCCACGCACGCGGCTTTGGTGGACAACTGCGGCTTGGCGGATCGAGGAGTCAAACGGGCCCGGTTTCTCGTGATTCGAGAGACCGTGGTGCCCGGGGTTTTGGTGGAAGCGGGCTTTTTATCCAATAACGAGGACAGCCGGCGGATTGCTTCTCCTTGGTACCGTCAGCAGGTGGCGGGGGCGATTTTGCAGGGGGTGCGGAATTACCGGAGGGCGGTGGGCGTCGGGGCTGCGTAGGGCACCAGGAGCTAGAGTGGGTGGTGGCGAAGGAGATTTGGAAACATTTACCATGAATTTAACAGCCAATGGCGGGGACTTCACCGATGCCACGCGCCCGATCGGGGTGTTCGACTCGGGGATCGGCGGGCTGACGGTCGCTGCCGCCTTGAGGGAGTTGCTTCCGGCCGAACGCATTTTTTACGTGGGGGACACCGCCCGTGTGCCCTATGGCGGCAAAAGTGCTGCAACCATCGAACGCTATAGTTTTGAAATCAGCCGGATGCTTCTGGAGGAAGGGGCAAAGCTCATTGTGGTGGCGTGCAACACCGCCTCGGCCTTGGCCGTCGCAGCGTTGGAAGCCCAGTTGGATGTGCCTGTGGTGGGAGTGATCCGTCCGGGGGCAGCCGCCGCGGTGGCCGCCACTCGCACCAAGCGGGTCGGTGTGATCGGCACCCGCGCCACCGTGCAGAGCCGGGCCTACGAACGGGCCATCCATGCGCTGGATCCCTCCGTGCAAGTCGACGCCCAAGCCTGCCCGCTGCTCGTACCCCTTATTGAAGAGGGCTGGCTGGAGGATCCGGTTACTGATGATGTGATTGCGCGCTATTTAGACCCGATGCTCCGCAACGGCGTAGACACGCTGGTTCTGGGGTGCACGCATTACCCGCTCTTGCACGCTGCGTTGGAGCGGCGCGCGGGAAGCGGCGTGCGGCTTGTGGATTCCGCCCGGAACTGCGCCCTCGAGGTACGCTCGGTTCTGACGGCGGACGGGTTAGCCGCCCCCATGGACGAAACCGGCGGGATGCGCGTGGTCCTGACGGATCCTTCGACTGGTTTCCTCCGCGTGGCCGAGTCGGCCCTTGGGTTGGATTTGGGCGAGATCTCCGTCCGGGTTGCGGGCTGAGGAGAGGGGGAGGGGGCCACAAAAAAAGGGCTCCCGTGTGGGAGCCCTTTTTGAAAGGAAGAAGTGCGCTGGCGGCCCTTAGTAGGGAGCGGCGTACTTTCCATTGGTGATCCAAGCGTCACCGGGCTTCAGGGCATTCGCCTGTCCACTGGAAACCAATTTCAAGTCGGTGAGGGGTTCCTTTGCTGCGGAGCCGTTCAGGCGCACCACGATGGCCACCTTACCTTCCCAGACACCACCTTTTTCCGTCTTCTTGGCGGAGTAGCTCCCGTCGTCGGAAGCAGGGCCGTCGAAGACTACGGGCCAGTCTTCCCCACCGTCTGCCGAGAGGCCGGAGAAGTAAGCGAAGTGGTTTTCCTTGTCGCCGAGTTTTGTGTCCGTCGAAGCGGGCTGCGTTGGGGTCCATGCGGACCCCTTCACTGCGAACGCCTTCTTGTCCTTGATGTAGCCCGAGGAACTGGCATCAGCCGGGAGGAGGGTGTTGAACGCATCTTTGGCGGAAGAACCCGGGGGGTAGAGCCCGTCGTGATCATTCGCATACAGCTTCAGTGCCAAGCCGATATTCCGCCCACCATTGAGCGCCTTGGCTTGATTCGCGTTTACCAGCACCCCGTTGATTGCGGCGGGAGCCAGCGTGGCAAGAATGCCGATGATGGTGATCACCACGAGCAGTTCAATGAGTGTAAAACCTGAGCGATTTTTTATTGTGCGTTTCATAGGGGAATGAGTTGAGGAGACAGTTTGTTTCTAAGAAATAAGACGATTTCTTGCAATGGCAATCGCGGGGGCGGAGGGCTTCAGCGGTCAGTGCCCGGAGGTCGCTCGTTAGGGGCTCTTCCTAGGCTTCGACTGCGGAGCGGTAGCGGTGAGGGGTTAGTGCGACATGGGGTTTCCTGGGAGCTGCTTGAAGGGGGCCGGCTCTGTGAGGGCTGCCTTGGGTTGCTCCAGTTTGAGAATGACGACCGCCAGGGGAGGCAGTTGGAGGACAAGCGAGTAGGAGCGGCCCTGCCACCCATGGTGGTGCGCCCAGACGCCTCCGGCGTTGCCCATATTCGAGCCCCCGTAGGTCTGCGCGTCGGAGTTGAGTACTTCTTTGTAAAAGCCAGGCTGCGGCACCCCGACCCTGTAATCGAAGCGAGGAACAGGGGTGGCGTTGACTAGGACGAGCAGGAAATCGCCCGAGGCACTCTTGCGCAGGAAGGAGACGACGGAAGCGTCCGCATCGTGAAAATCAATCCACTCAAAACCCTCGTGGGACTCCTCGAGTTCATGGAGGGCAGCCTCGTGGGTGTAGAGCCAGTTGAGGTGCTGCACGAGCCTGCGTAAACCGTCGTGGAGGTGGCCTCCCAAAAGATGCCAGTCGAGACTACGGTTGTGGTTCCATTCAGCCCATTGTCCGAATTCGCCCCCCATGAAGAGCAGTTTGCGGCCCGGATGCGCGTACATCCAGGAGTAGAGCAGCCGGAGGTTGGCAAACTTCTGCCATTCGTCCCCAGGCATTTTGTTAATGAGGGAGCCTTTACCGTGGACGACCTCGTCGTGGCTGAAGACCAGGACGAAATGTTCATGGTAGGCGTAGAGGAGGGAGAAGGTGATTTCGCCTTGGTGGAAGCGCCTGTGCACGGGCTCCCTGCTCATGTAGTGCAGGAAGTCGTGCATCCAGCCCATGTTCCACTTGAATCCAAACCCAAGGCCGCCGAGGTGTGAGGGGCGGGAGACTCCCGGCCAGGCGGTGGATTCCTCGGCAATGGTCATGATGCCGGGAAAACGGCCGTAGCAGACTTCGTTGAACCGCTGGAGGAAGTAGATGGCCTCGAGATTTTCGCGGCCGCCGTAAACGTTGGGGACCCACTCGCCAGCCTTCCGTGAGTAGTCGAGGTAGAGCATCGAGGCGACGGCGTCGACCCGCAGACCGTCGATGTGGTACTGGTCGAGCCAGAAGAGGGCGTTGGCGATGAGGAAGTTTCTGACCTCGTTGCGGCCGAAGTTGAAGATGAGGGTGCCCCAGTCGCAATGCTCCCGTTGCCTCGGGTCGGAGTGCTCATAGAGGCGGGTTCCGTCAAATTCGGAGAGGCCGTGGATGTCCTTGGGGAAATGCCCGGGCACCCAGTCCAAAATGATGCCAATGCCCGCCCGGTGGGCTGCGTCGACAAAGAAGCGGAAATCGTCCGGATTGCCGTGCCGGCTGGTGGGAGCGAAGTAACCGGTGACCTGGTAACCCCAGGAGCCCTCGAACGGGTGTTCCGCTATGGGGAGCAGCTCTAAATGGGTGTACCCCATTTCCTTGGCGTAGGGAATCAGTTCGGCGGCAAGCTCACGGTAGGTCAGGGGGCGGTTGCCGTCCTCGGGCTTGCGCCGCCAAGAGCCAAGATGCACCTCGTAAATGGAGACCGGCTCCCGGTGCCATTGCTTTTTGCGGCGAGCCTCCATCCAGGCTTCGTCCGTCCACTGGAAGCGGTGTAGATCAAAGACAAGCGAGGCAGTCTGGAGGTTGTTTTGGGAAAAAAAGGCGAACGGGTCGCTCTTGAGCACCACTTGGTTGTGGGCGTTGAGCACCTCAAACTTGTAGTGGGCCCCCTCCTCGAGACCGGGGATGAAAAGCTCCCAAATCCCGCATTCGAGCAGCTTGCGCATCGGGTGAAGGCGGCCGTCCCAGCAGTTAAAGTCGCCCACGACTGAGACCCTCTTGGCGTTGGGTGCCCAAACGTGAAACGTGCAGCCGCTGACCCCATCGACTGTGCGGAGATGTGCGCCGAGGCGCTCGTAGAGGTTCCAGTGCTGCCCCTCACTGAAAAGGTGGGTGTCAAATTCACTGAGTAGCCGTTCGTAGCTGTAAGGGTCTGCACTGGTGCAGACGGCGCCGGAACGCAATGTGAATTCAAGGCTGTAGGCAAGCGACTCAGGCGAGTTGAGGAGGAGCAGTTCGAAAAGCCCTCCTGGATGCGTCATGCAGAGGAAAGCGGGTTCGGGTGCCTTTTGGCCGGAATCCGCCTGCACCAGGGGAATCAAGCGCACGGATTCGGCGTCCGGGCGGAAGACTCGCAACACCCGGTCGGCGCCAGAGGCGTGGATGCCGAGAGCGGAGAAGGGATCCCCGTGGGTGGCGGAAAGCAAGGCGTCAATTGCTCCCGAATCAAGCGTGGGATGCTCCAGTTTTTGAAATTTCATGGGGCGGAGGGTGGTCGCGCG
>CAMCIN010000178.1 GCA_945874745.1 Akkermansia muciniphila
TTCTCGAGCAAACCCCGCCGTGGCAAGGGGGGGGGGAGATGATTCTGTCGGTGCGCTACGAATCCTCCACCTACAAGCCCGCTCCTTCGAAGTTTGAGGCTGGCACCCCCAACATTGCTGGAGCCATCGGACTGGGAGCCGCCCTCCACTACATCCAAAACATCGGCCGGCCAGCCATCCAAGCGCACGACGAAGCGCTTGCCCTTGCCGCGTTCGACCGCATTCAGGCGCTGCCCGGCTACAGCGTTCTCGGCCCCAGGCATCCCCGCGGAGGACTGGTCAGCTTTGTCCACGAATCCATTCATCCACACGACCTGACGTCTTTCTGCGATCAAAAGGGGCTGGCGCTCCGGGGTGGGCACCACTGCAACCAGCCGCTGATGCGCAAGCTGGGCCTTTCAAGCACCAGCAGGGCCAGTTTTTACTTCTACAACACCATGGCAGAAGTGGACCGGATGATCGATATCCTGCTCGAAGCCAACCGTTTTTTTGCATGAACTCAGACTTCGAAGAACTCTATCAACAGGTGATCCTGGACCACTCCAAGCGCCCCAGAAATTACGGCATGCTTGAGGGGGAGGCCGTGCACGTGCACGGCGACAACCCCTCCTGCGGGGACGAAATCCAACTTCACGTGCGTTTCGGTGTGGACGGTGCGGTGGAGGACATCCGCTTCACCGGGATGGGCTGTGCCATCAGTCAGGCCTCCGCCTCGATGATGACGCTCAAGCTCAAAGGCAAGTCCCGGGCCGAAGCCTTACAGCTGCTTGGTGCGTTCACAGATGTGGTCACCACCGGACTACAGGAGCCTCCCAAGGCCCTTGGCGACCTCAAACTCTTGGCAGGGGTCCGCAACTTCCCACAGCGCGTTAAGTGCGCAATGCTGGCGTGGCGGGCCTTCGAACAAGCCGCGCAGCAAGCCCCGGTCCAGGGGCCCTTGGGCGGGATCGTTTCAACGGCCAGCCATTCTCCCCACTGCGCATAGCGGCTGGCTGCTCCGTGCCCCCCCGGTTTGCGGGTGCTCCGTTGCAACTCCCCTGCCGCAGAGGCGCCCCAAGTGTATTGCTAGCGGCCCGCTTCGGCGCTATCTTCGAAGCTTAGGCATTTCACCCCAGACGCCATGCCCTCCAAGAGTCCTCCATCTCCCAGAATGCGGCTTCCCCTCTGCCCTTTGACCGCGGGTCAGACCGCCCCTTTCTCCCGCACTCAACAGTGCAATAAACAGGCAGCCTTTACTCTGACCGAAGTGGCTTTGGCCATGGGGATTTTCTCCTTTGCGCTCGTTAGTATGATTGGCCTGCTCTCTGTAGGACTCAAAAACTCCAGGCGGGCTAACATCCAAATAGCGGCTTCCAATTTGATGTCTGCGGTTGCTTCAGACATCCGATCCTCCACCAGGCTCGTGAAAAGCGGCACCTATTCCTATACCTCACCCAGGTTGCAGTTGACCGCCTCCGTAGATGCGAAGGGAACAGTCAGTGGTATCGCACCAAGCAATCAAATCCTGGACGAAAGCGGTTCTCCCGTCGGCTTAACCTCGCAGAACCCCCTTTCCAAAATCTTCAACGTAAACTTTGCCGCAGCGAGTGTGGGAACCACTGCGATCCGAGTAACGGTACAATGGCCGGTCTCAACGACGGGCACCTCCACCATCGCCCCAGAAGGATCATTGGACGCGCTCATTCCTCTCCCCACACCTTAAGCAATGGACGAGCACCCCCCACTTTCTCGCTCCCAGCGCCTGAACTCGGCCTTCACCCTCATAGAGCTGATGGTGTCTATAGCCGTTTTGGGGCTGCTTGGCGGCATGGTCATGCAACTGCTCGGCTCCGCTTCGCGGCTGACCTCCAATTCCCGCAAAGTCGGGGACTGCGATACCGAGGCGCGCTTCGTTCTGGACCAAATCTCGGCTGATCTGTCCCGCCGCGTCCGCCGCCCTGACGTCGACGCGTTTGTAGGGAAACTGAAGGGGGACGACCTGCTCTATTTTTTCGGAGAGACCCCTGGCTACTCACCCGTCCTCACAGCGCAGGAACGCAGCACAGTCTCGCTGGTGGGCTATCGGCTGCAGCCGCCGAGCGGGGGCGGCCGCTATGCACTCCAACGCTACGCCCGAGCACTCCCATGGGTGAGCACCTCCTCGGATGTCGCGATGCCCTTCGTTGTACTGACCGGCACCCCAAGCAAACCCATTCCAGCAACCACCCTGTCAGGTCCCTCTGGGACTGGCTCCGGAGGGTCGTTTCCCAAGGTGCTTGGACAGGATAAAGCGGAAGACCTATACTACCAAACAATCGGCGAAAACATCGTCCGCTTTGAAATTTCGCTATTGCGCAAACCGAACTTCGCTAACCCCGCGAAGCCTGTTGCTGCACGCCTGCTCTCCGATACAGAAATTCCCGCCGAACTGTCCCAGTACGGGTTAAGCAACATATCTGCCCTGATTATCACAATCGCTGTGATTGACAGTCAATCCAGCAACAGAATTTCAGCGGATGCAATCACCGCACTGGACCTCAGCGACACGAAACCGGCTGATTTCCCCAAATATCCACTCGACCAGTGGAACCAGGCCTTCTTGGGCAAAATCAATTCTCTTCCAAAGACCCTTTCGGGAGGAGTCCGTTTCTACCAGCGCGCCATTCAAATGTAGGTAAATGCAGGGCTAACTCCTGAGCCCCAGACTGGAACATTAGTGACGTTAGCCAAAATCAACATGCAAAACCCCGGTCTGCCCCTGATACAGGGACAAAGTCCGGGGTTTTTGAGCGCACACCGTCTTGTGCTTAAGCCAGCAAGAGTCTAGAGAGCACCTATTCGTTTAACGAGTACTTCATCGAACGCTTCGCCCCGTGGGTCTTTAGGAAATCCCTCTGCTTGGCTTTAAAATTGGCAAATCTAGGGCCCTTCAGATCGGCCTGTTTTAATATTTCAGCCGCAGTGTAGGATTCGCCCGGCTTCATAAAGGACCGCAGTGTTTCGATAATCTGCCCGTCCTCCACCTTGTCCCGGCGCTTCCGCTTGGCTGTGGCCAGCCCGTGGGACGGCTGTGCAACGTGCCCGAGTTGGCGCAAAGCACGGTCAATATCGTCCAATTCGTTCTGGACCCGAGAAAGCACCTCCTCCCGCTTGTGCTTCAAATGCTTAACCTGCTCATCTAACAGCTGTTTTATTTTCTCAGATTCGCTCATGGGTCTAATTTGTGTTTAGGGTTTATAGGAAGGATGGAGCCTCTCGGGATTCACTATTCAAACGCCATCGAGAACATCCCTATTCCTAAATCGGTGTCTTAGTCAAAATAAATGAAAACCGTCTTTCACACACCTGGGAGGCTATCATTGCTAGAAAGCTGAGAAAACTTCTCAACCCCAACTATCCCCACTTCACAAACATCCTCCAGTTTTCAACAGAAAAGAATTCCGCAAAAGCTCAGCTTCCTTCCATTCAAACGAAGAAACCTTCATACTTCTTTTTCACAGCGCTTAAACCCCTCTACTTCAATTTATTCAGCCATTTTATAGTGCGCAGAACGGGAAGTATCCCGTTCTGGAACACTCACCGAAACCGAGCAGTCACGCCGTCTATATCTAAGCAGGGCTATGCTACTTAGGCCCTTGCACACCCATCCGTTTCAAAATTTTACGTTGGCGGATTCTCATTTGGGCGCCCGCCATTCCCTAAGAATCGAGACGAGGGCCAGGACCACGGAGTTTGCTCAAAACCTATGGCTTGTGCCTCCAATCTCGCACGTGGTTGCATCACCTCCATCCCGTGAGTCCAACCCTAGAGTCGGTAGTTTTACCGACACACAAACTCCGCACGGACATGTACGCTCCCAAGCGCGCAGAGCCTTTTACTTCTGTTCCGGTTGCCATCTTTGAAAACCGCCGGCCCCCAAACTTCTCCCGACAGATGCCTGCCCCATGCAAATAACCTTAGAATCGAGCCCTGTGGGGGGTCGTAACCTGTGACCAACTTCATGAAGCACTCAACCCGCCTTCCCAGCTCTGTTGCGCTTTCCTCTACCTTGGCAACCCTCTTATTTGGGATCCCCCAAGACCATCTAAAAGGAGCCGAACCGGCCCCCAGCGCCGAACAAATTGCCTTTTTTGAACAACACATCCGCCCCGCGCTCGTTGAGCACTGTTACACCTGCCACTCAGAAACAGCCAAAAAGGATGGCAAACTCAAGGGGGGTCTCTTCTTGGATACGCGCGCAGGCGCGCTGAAGGGCGGTGACTCCGGCCCGGCGGTCGTCGCGGGTAACGTGCAGGAAAGTCTGCTGATTAAGGCCGTCCGCTGGGAGGATTTGGACACCCAAATGCCTCCGAAAAAGAAATTGCCCCCTGAGATGATTGCCCACTTCGAACAGTGGGTCGCAATGGGCGCCCCCGACCCACGTGAAGGGGTCGCAGGCACTGCAAGACGGCAAATCAATATCGCACAGGGACGAGAACACTGGGCATTCAAGCCTCTTGGCAAAACCGCCCCTCCCGAGGTCCATTCCACCTCTTGGCCCCGCACTCCAGTCGACCGCTACCTTCTCGCAGCGCAGGAGGCGGCGGGCGTGAGTCCCTCGCCCCCTGCGTCAAAAGAAACCCTCGTGCGCCGCGTCTACTTCGGTCTCACCGGTCTTCCACCCAGAACGGAGGACGTGGAAGCCTTCGCACAAAACACCGCCCCGGATGCCTTCTCCAAAATGGTGGACACTCTTTTGGACAGCCCCCAATACGGGGAGCGCTGGGGCAGACACTGGCTTGACGTAGTGCGCTTTGCAGAAAGCGGCGGCTACGAGTTTGATGGCTTTCGGCAGGGCGCCTTCCACTACCGTGACTGGGTGATTCGCTCGCTCAATGCCGACCTGCCCTATGACGAGTTTGTCAGACAGCAGTTTGCGGGCGACCTGCTCGCTCCCAACAAAGTCGAGGGCGCCGCAGCGACCGGCTTTCTCGTGGCTGGACCTTATCCAGGCCAAATCACCGCCAAAACCAAAGAGCGGATTCGCTACGACCAGCTCGACGATATGCTCTCGACCACGGGCAGCGCGATGCTCGGGCTCACCATCGGTTGCGTCAGGTGCCACGACCACAAATACGAACCCATTCCCCAAGCCGACTACTACAATCTCGCAGCAACGCTGGCACGGACTGAACACGGGGAGGTAAAAATCGAGCGTGCCACCCCCGACCAGGAACGAATCAATAAGGCTTACACACAAAAGGCAGACTCGCTGGGAAAAGAACTTTCCACCTTTGCCGCGGGGGAGTTTCCCGCGCTCTTCTCGGCGTGGAGGGAACAACAGCCGCTCAAACAAGGAGAGGCAACGGGGCGCTGGCAGGTGTTTGACGTCACTTCAGCCGCAGCCGAGAACGCGTATCTAGCCGCCGCTCCCGGAGGTCTTGTGGTCTACGTTGACAACAAAACAAAGGACGACGTCTACACGGTGAAGGTACGAACGCTCCAAAAAGGACTGCGCGCTTTCCGACTAGAGGCACTCATGGGAGACCAATTGCCAAAGAAGGGACCCGGCCTTTCGGACAACGGCAACTTCGTGCTGGCTGACTTCAAAGCCACGGCCCGCCCCCTCACCCCCTCAACCCAGGCCAAACCCCAAGCACTCAAACTTAAGGCAGTCGCGGCAAGCTTTGAACAGAAAGGTTTCCCCCTCACCAAGACGGTCGACAACGACCTGTCCAGCGGCTGGGCGGTGGATCCCCAACAGGGGAAGGATCATGCCGCTCTTTTTGAAGTGGATGGAGAGGGCGCCGGCTTCGAGGGCGGAACCGAAATAGAGTTCCAGCTGCGCTTCAAAGGGTTCTTTGGTCTAGGCAGATTCCGCTTGGCCTTCAGTACTGCAGCGGCGGCTCCGGAACTTGAGGCGGGCGCCCAACCCCAGGATGTGGAGGAGCTCCTGAGCGTCGAAAAGCTCCCCACCGGGACCGGGTTGGACTCGCTGGCACTATGGTTTGGACGCTTCAACTCCAAAGCCTCCACCATCGCATCCGCATTCCAAGAGCATGCTAAAAAAGCTCCCAAGCGAGAATACGCCCAAGTCTACTCGACCAAACAAGGCGGCGCAGATGTTTACTTACTCCGCCGAGGGGAGGTCGACAACAAGGCCGGCCTGGCAACGCCCGCATTCGTCCAAGTACTAACCCGCGCTGAACAAACCCACTGGACACTAGCAGCGGCCGACAACCCCACCGGTGGTCCACTCGCCGAAGTCCACCCGCGCGTGGCTCTCGGCCGCTGGCTAACCGATTCGGAAAAGGGTGCGGGTCACCTGCTGGCGCGGGTCATCGTCAACAGGGTCTGGCAGCACCATTTTGGCAAAGGGCTTGTCGCAACTCCAAACGACTTCGGCGTGCAGGGCGAAAAACCAACGCACCCCGAGCTTCTTGACTACCTTGCGGGCGAACTCATCCGGGGAGGGTGGCGGCTTAAAAACCTTCACCGCCTGCTGCTTAACAGCGCAGCCTATCAGCAGGGAAACCCCGGGCCCGGGAAGAACGCGGCCGTGGATCCCGACAACAGGCTGGTCTGGCACCAGCCCTCGCATCGGCTCGAGGCCGAGGCGATCCGAGATTCCCTTCTTCATGTGGCAGGAAGATTGGATCTCCTCCCCTTTGGCCCTAGCGAAACACGGCTCGAAAACTCGCGGCGCAGCATCTACCTGCGGGTTCGTCGTAGCGAACTGATTCCATTTCTGACGCTCTTTGATGCCCCGGAGCCAGTGCAAAGCGTAGGGGCGCGCGGTCTCACCACCGTTCCCACGCAGGCGCTCACGCTCCTCAACTCTCCGTTTGTCCGAGACACCGCCGTCAGACTCGCGGCGAGAGTCTCCTCCCAAGAAACTACGCCCGCAGACGCACTGGCGAAGGCCTTCCTCGTGGCGCTTTCGCGCAAGCCGAACCAGCCCGAACTTGCCAAGTTTGGAGCCTACCTCAAGCAGCAACTCGGCGAGAACCCCACCCCGGAAGCCTCGGCCAAAGCACTCGCGCAGACCTGCCTCGTACTGCTCTGCACCAACGAGTTTATCTACGTCGACTAAACCAGCACACTTCCAAACCGTCCAGGCCCCCTTACCACACGCTTGCTCATGTTCAACGCAAACACTCCTGAAGCCCTTTCGCTCCCCAACCGCAGAAACTTCCTGCGGCAAGTCGGGCACGGCTTTGGCTCCATCGCTCTCGCTTCGCTACTTCAGGAAAAAACACGCGCCAGCGTCGGTCCTTCAACTCTGCTAGATGCGCGCCCCCCACACTTCCCCGGTCGCGCAAAATCCGTTATCTGGCTTTTCATGACTGGCGCGCCCTCGCAAGTCGACACCTTCGACTACAAGCCCGTCCTTCAGGCCCGCTCGGGTGAGCCTCTCCCAGGGAGCGACCCGAAAACGGGCTTTTTCCAGACAAGCGGCAAATGCCTAAAATCACCCTTTGACTGGAAGCAATACGGGCAGTCCGGATCCTGGGTCAGCAGCCTTTTTCCAAACCTTTCCCAGCACGTCGATGACATGGCATTCATTCATTCCATGTACCTCCGAGCCAACAATCACGCTCCCGCTTCGATCGAGCTCATGTGCGGCTCCACCGTGCCCGGCCGCCCCGCAGCAGGCGCCTGGGTCACCTACGGACTCGGTGCAGAAAACCAGAATCTTCCCTCCTACGTAGTCATGCACGGCCGCAAACCGCGCGGCGATGAACAGATTTGGAGCGCCGGCTTCCTTCCAAAAACGTTTCAAGCCCTCGCGCTTGACGCACGGCGCAAGGAGGCTATCGACGATATCCTACGGGCCAAAGACGAATCCGAGGCACAGCAGCGCAGCACGCTCGACCTTTTGCGCGATGTAAACGGAGAACATGCCTCAAAGCGCGGCGCACAAGCGGACCTCATGGCGAGAATTAGCAGTTTTGAACTCGCATACCGCATGCAAACGGCTGCCCCAGAGGCCATGGAACTCGCCGGGGAAACCGACGCGACAAAGAACCTCTACGGCTTGGGCCACAAGGAAACGGAAACGTTCGGCCGCCAATGTCTAATCGCCCGCCGACTGGTGGAGCGCGGCGTGCGCTTTGTCCAAATTTTTGCAGGTAAGGGAGCGGCAGGCGATGGCTCAGTCGACGACGTCCCCTGGGACGGCCACAGCGATATTGAAAAAAACCACCGCTCCTGTGCGGCCGCCACGGATATGCCCGCCGCCGCCCTTATTGCGGATCTCAAAGCCCGCGGAATGCTCCAAGATACACTGGTGATATGGGGGGGGGAATTTGGCCGCACCTCTGACTCCCAAGGATCGCTCGGGCGCGACCACAACCCACACGCCTTCACCATCTGGATGGCAGGGGGCGGGATAAAAGGCGGGGTTCACTACGGCAGTAGCGATGAGTTCGGTTACAAGGCGGTCGAAAACAAAGTCCACGTCAACGATCTCCACGCGACCATTCTACACCTGCTTGGCCTCGACCACGAAAAACTAACTTACCGTTTTAGCGGCAGAGACTTCCGACTCACAGATGTTGCAGGCCACGTGCTTCATGACATCCTGGAAGGCTGACAGTGGGCGCCGTAGGCTTACTACCGAACCACTTTCCAAAGCGACAACCTTCCTGAGTCCTCGCACCTCCAGAGGCGGCGTCGATTAACTGTTTTCAACCATTAGACCGAGGTTACCTAGATCGCCATCGGTGTCTCGATAAACGCGGTACTCATCCTAAAACTGGAATTATACGTGTTCCCGCAGGGAGAAGTCCGCCTGGCGGTCTGTTGGGCGCATGCAAGGCGCGGCTTTATTGAAGCGCAGGAGGAAAGTCAGAGGTTGGAGGGATTTATCCTGCTTCAAATCCGACATCTTTACGCGTTGGAGAAGCGGTTGAAGCAGGAGCGAGCAGGTCCGGCCTTAAGGGAGGATTGAAAGTTAGAGCTGGCGCGGTGAAACGGAACCAAAGGGATCGTAAGGAAACGGAGTACGCTCTGGGAGGGAAACCCAAACAGAGACATGAAAAACAGAAGACGAATCCACAGTGCCGATTTCAAGGCCCGGGTGGCATTAGAGGTGATCAAAGGCATCCGCACGGTCCAACAGATCGCCGCGGAAAATGAGCTCCATCCCACTCAGGTGACACAATGGAAAACCCAGATGCTTGGTATGCGCCCGGCGAACTGCATCTCCCCGGAGGACGAAGACCGTGACACTCTCCTCGCGTGCGCTGTTTTACCCGACCCATCCCTTTCCCGATTCCCTGCGAGCCGGGCGTGGCTCAGGGCGCCCTTGAGCTACGCGAGAGTCTCCTCC
>CAMCIN010000179.1 GCA_945874745.1 Akkermansia muciniphila
AACTAGCAAAGAGCAATGCCGCTGGTGTTTTTGAAGCCGCCACTGTGATCCCGCAGTTGCGGTTCAACCCGTTTGACGGGACGTTTCAGGGGAGTTATGTGGACACCTCGCTCGCTGCCAGGCCTCGACGCACGTTTCAGGGCGTCCTCCTCCAGAAGGAAGGCATCAACAAGGGGGTGGGGTTCCTTCTTACTGAAGGCGCCAGCGTGCCAGTGGTTTTGGCGCCGTAAGCCGAATTTCAGGAGGGCGGTTCCACTTTTTAAAACCTTTCTGCCGGCCCTTCCGTAGCAGCGGGAAAAGGAGGGCTGCAATGAACCGCGTCGAAGTACTGCAAAAGCCAGAACCCGGAGGGCACGGGGAGCAACTTGCTCCGGGGAGGGGGTTTCGCTCAGAGCAGATGGACAAACAGGGGGTGGCGGAGAGCCGAAATGCGTCGGTACAGGTTGCCGGGCAGGCGCCTGGGCCGACAGGTTCGTACCGCGAGAGTGTCCGGAACGGCAGGGAAGGGGACGACCCTCCAGTGGGTCTGGAATCCCTGCGCAGCAGGGCGCTCGGGCCCGCTTTAGCGCCTCCGTCCGGCAACCGGGACCGCCCGGTCAACCTGCGTGGGGTGCTGTTGCGGCACCGCCTGATCCCAACCGCCCGGCTATCGGCGGCGACGGATGCGGTCCCGCTGGCGGAGGCGCTGCAACGCGCGGGACTGCCCCTGTTGCAGGTCTCTCTGACTAGCGCCGCCGCGTTCCCTGCGATCGAGGCCATCCGTACCGCTCTGCCCGACTTTCTTGTGGGGGCCGGCTCGGTGCTTTCCCCCGGGCAGGTCAACGACGCGCTGGCCGCTGGGGCGCGGTTCGGTTCGGGGCCGGCGATGCACTCTGGCCTGCTGGCCTGCGCGCGCTCGGCGGAGTTTCCCTTTTTACCGGGGGCGATGACCCCTTCGGAGGTGGAATGCGGCATCCAGTGGGGCTTTTTGACCCAGTGCTTTTATCCGGCCGCCGCTGCCGGGGGGCCTGCGATGGTGCGCGCGTTGGCGGCGCCTTACCGGCATACCCGACTGGCGCTGGTTCCCGCCGGAGGACTGCGAATGGCGGATTTTCAGGAATACCTGGTGATCCCGGAGGTGGGGGCGGTGGCCGGGCGCTTTTTGTGCGAGGGGGCGCTTATTGAGGCAGGGCTTTGGGAGGACATCGAGGCGCAGGCGGTGCTGTGTATGCGGAAGGCTGCTGCCGCGGTGCGCGAGCGTCTTGCCTCGAGGTCGGCCGAGGTGCCGGTGGAACAGGAGCCGGAAGAGATCTACCGCTGAGGAAAGGGGGGGGCAGGGAGCGGGAGCGGTGCCCGCGGGCGGCAGGGCCGGGTGAAGCGCTGGGATCTGTGCGCCGAAGATGCGCGACGAAGATGGCGACGAAGATGGCGACGAAGATGGCGACGAAGATGGGGAGGTCTCAGGCGGGGAGGTCTCAGGCGGGGAGGGCCTTGGCCGGGCTCTGGCGCGGGAGGCGCTCGGCGCGCAGCTGGCCGCAGCCCGCGGCCACGTCAATGCCCCGGTATTGGCGGATCGTACAGGGCAGGCCCCCGGCCTGGACCGCGGCACGGAAGGCGTCGGCAGCGGCGGCTGCGGTGCTGACGCCCTCGAAGCCGGCAGTGGCGTTGAGGCGGATCAGATTGACGTGGGCGTCCAGCCCCTTGAGGAGTTCCACCAGACGGGCGGCGCTCTCGAGGGAGTCGTTTCGGCCGTGAATCAGCGTCCAACCAAAAAAGACGCGGCGACCGGAACGGGCTGCGTAGTATTTGCAGGCTTTGATGAGCTCCGAAAGAGGCCAGCGCTGGTTTACCGGCAGAAGGGCCGAACGCTCCTGGTCGGAGGAGGCGTGCAAGCTGATGCCCAAAGAATAGGGCTGACGCTCTTCGGTGAAACGGACGATGCCGGGCACTACGCCAACGGTGCTTACCGAGATGTGCGCCGGGCCCAAACAAAAACCCGGGGAATGGGTTGCGGCAGACAACGCCTGCATCACTGCGTCGTAATTTTGGAAGGGCTCGCCCATGCCCATCAAAACAAGGTTGCGAAGGAAGTTTCCATCGGCACGCAGGAGCCTCTGGGCCTCCAGGATCTGGGCCAGAATCTCTCCGGCGCGGAGATTGCGGACAAACCCCATCTGGCCTGTGGCGCAGAAAACGCAGCCCATGGCGCAGCCGGCCTGCGTGCTCAAACAAGCGGTGAAACGGCCCGGATACCCCATGACCACGGTTTCAATGATCTGGCCGTCCGAGAGCCGGAGCAGCATTTTACGGGTCTGGCGGTCGCTGCTCTCAATGCGTTCGCAAACCTCCGCGTTGTGTCCTCCGTAGGTGGCCCCCCAGTGCTTCGCCAGCCAGCGCTTAAGGGGCGGGGCCAGCTCTTCAACAGCCTCCGGCCTCGGCTCGAGTCTGGCGTACAGGAGCTTCCAAAGGCTTGTGGCATGCACCGGCTTCAAGCCATCGGCTGCCAGACGCGCTTGCATCTGTGCGAAGGAAAGATCGTAAAGCGAGGCCGGCGGGCAAGGGGTGTCCATTGGGAATAGCACCCTGATTCTAGCGGCAGCCAGCGGGTTTGCCACGGTCCGAGTGCGGGCATTTTAGGAGTGCCGCCGCGCCGCGCCTTGAACCGTTGCCGGTGGCGGGTTGCATTTGCTGCGCCGGGCTTCGCCGTACAGAACGGGGCCGCGGGATGGGGAGGAACAGCGCTTGCGGGTTTGTTTACAAACGGGGCCGGTCCCGCTTTTTTAGATCGGTGAAGATCGCGCTCGTCACTGAAACGTTTCCGCCTGACATCAACGGGGTGGCGATGACTTTCGGCGTCCTTTCACGGGAGCTGTCCAGACTTGGACACGCCGTCACGGTCTATCGTCCAGGCCGGCCGAAGGAGCTCGCGCCGCCGGGTTCAGGACTGTTCAGGGAGGAGCTCCTGCCGGGGCTGCCTCTTCCCGGATATCCCTCGCTGCGGATGGGACTTCCAGTGGCGGGGCGGCTCAAGCGCCTTTGGCAAGGTGAGCGGCCTGATTTGGTGCACGTGGTGACCGAGGGACCCTTGGGGGCATCGGCGGTCAGCGCGGCGCTTGCCTTGAAAATTCCAGTGACTTCAAGCTTTCACACCAACTTCCACACCTATATGCGGCACTACGGCTGGAAGGCACTGCAAGGCGCGGCTCTGGCGTGGCTGCGTCGAATCCACAACCGCACTGCGCGCACTTTTGGCCCCACGCTCGAATTGTGCGGGGAACTTGAGCGGGCCGGCTTCCGGAACCTTTCCCTGCTTTCGCGCGGGGTCGACACCCAAGCGTTCAACCCTTCCAAACGCTGTGACGCGCTGCGGCACAGTTGGGGGGCTGGTCCACAAAGCTGTGTGGTGCTCCACGTTGGCAGGCTTGCTCCGGAAAAAAACTACCCCCTGCTGCTGGAGGCCTACCGGAGGATGCACGCGGCCAATCCCGAGTGCCGCTTTGTGTTGGTGGGCGATGGCCCCCTACGGGCGGGCCTGTTGCGGCAACTGCCGCAGGCCGTCTTTACGGGAGCCGTGCCGCACTGTGACAGCGGCAGGTATTACGCCTCCGCCGACGTTTACGTTCATGCAAGCCACAGCGAGACCTTTGGAAACGTCGTTTTGGAGGGCCTTTCGAGTGGCCTGGCGTTTGCGGGCTTTGATTACGCGGCGGCTGGGCAGTTTGTCACAGGCCGGAAAAACGGTCTACTGGCCCCCTGCGGCCAGCCCGAAAGTCTGCTGCAAGCTGCTGTCGAGCTCGCGACAGACCCCAAGCTGCGCCTCCACCTGCGGCTTGAGGCGAGGGCCGCAGTCGAATGCCACTCCTGGGAATCCGTCGCCCAAAAGTTTGCACAGGATCTGCAGAACGTTGTAGCCGCCGCCCGCTGAGCGCTGAGCGCTGAGCGCTGAGCGCCCGCGTCAAGCCGCAAGGTCTACCAAACAGACAACAGGAACCCCTCGTGCAGCGGTGTATCCGCAGATCACACAGATTCCAGAAAGCACCGGAAGCATCTGTGAGTCTCTTTTTAATCTGTGGATAAATCTTTGTTCCACAGGAGGTTGGCGAAAGGTTGTCCGCTGGAAATAGAGCAGAAACAAAACGGGGGCTATTCCTGTTCGTCCTCCGGGGCGGCTTCCTCGGAATCCGCTGCCTCGCCTCGCGGGCGACTGGTGTCCCAGTGTTCAAACACCTTCACCACGCCGAGGATCATCAGCAGGGGACGCGCAAGCAGGAACAAAAGCCTGCACACACCCGCGACAAGGCCGCCGATCGGGAGCAGGGCAAGCAGGAGTCCGAGTCCAAAGGCGGCGCTCGCCGCCTTGACCGGTTCCTCTTTCGTGTAGGCTTCTACACGCTGGACGATTTGGTCGCGCAGAGGCTGGCCCTGGGAAGGAGTGTTGTCCGGTGTGTTCATGACGTCCTCCCTTCTTCAGGGATTCGCTGCGGCAAGCAATCTTTCATTTCCAAACCCCTAGGTGCCCTCTTTGTCTGAAACAAAGGCTGACTCCTCATGGAACGGACAAGTAGCCGCAGATTTTACAGATGCCGCAGATGCTTTCATGTTTTTTCTCATCTGTTGAATCTGCGAGATCTGCGGATACCTGTCTGGATAAGTGGTTAATGGGCTGTGTGTAGGAGCGCCCGCGAGTTTCCCTACGCGGTGAGTTCTGGCAGTTGCTTGGTGCCGATTCCCAGAGGCCGATCCAGGGGCACGCCAGCGCACGCAAGAAGGGTGGCGAGCAGGTCGCCCTGGTTGCCGCTCACGTCTGTCAGGAACCGGCCCGTCCTGAGGGCGCCCCCGCCGCGGCCCGCAAGAATGAAGGGCAGGTTTTCGCGCGTGTGCTTGTTGCCGTCCTCGAGGCCGGAACCCCACATCATGATGCAGTTGTCGAGCAGGGTGCCCTCGCCCTCCCTCAGGTTGTGCATTTTCTCCACCATGTAGGCAAACTGCGCCACGTTGAAGGCGGCGATTTTCGCCACCTTGTCGGACTTCTCCGCCTGGTTGTTGTGGTGGGTCACGGAATGGTGCTCGTCGGTGAACCCGAGCTCGGGATAAGAGACCCCGTTGGGAGTCGAGCCGATGTAGGTGCTTACACGCGTTGTGTCCGTCTGGAAGGCGAGCACGGTGAGGTCACACATGACTTTCATGTAGTCGCTGCGTTTGTCCCCCTCCGGAATCTTGATCTCGATGGGAGGGGAGTCGGAGGCATGCCGCTTGGTCGTGCGCACGCCCGCCGCCTCGAGCGCAGCCTCTTTTTGGCGGTGTTCGATGGCCGCGATCCGCCGCTCCAGGGAGCGTACGCTGTCGAGGTATTCGTCCAGCTTGTGCTGGTCCTGCGCGCTCAAGCGCCGGCGCAAATCCCTCGCGCCCCCCAAAACCAGGTCGAGCATCCCCCGTTCCAACGCATCCGGCGGCGTAGCGGCGCCGGGCTTGGCGCCGGCCGCGCCCGGTTCCCGGTGCTTGAACAAGCGGTTCAACACGCGCCGCGGATTAGTCTCCGCTGGAACCGGTTGTGTCGCAGAGCGGAAGCTGCAGTGCGAGTAGTAGGCCTCGTTGAGCCCCTCCTGGTTCTCCTTGTGCGTCTGCGGCATCGTCGCAAGCTCCAGGGACGGCAGGGCGGTGAGGCCCCCGATCGCGTTGGCGGCAAGCTGGTCGGCGGAGATGGAAATGTTGACGATGTTCCGCCGCTTGGAGTCCGGGAGCGAAGCGGTCAGCCAGGTGGAGAGCTCCAGTGCGTGCGGCGCGCCGTTGAACGGGGCGATGGGGACTCCGGAGATGCCCTTCAGCACGAGGCACTGCTCCAATACGTTGCGCAGGGATTCCAGACAGGGCGGTGGGGCCGAGAGGAAGCTCTCCGGGCTCGCGGGCCAGAAGTGGTCCATCACGATCCCGTGGGGCATGTACATGAAGCCGAGGCGCACGGGGGGCTTGTAGGCTGAGCCCTTGGGTTGCTCCGCCCAGCCCATCGTTTCAAGCAAAGGCAGCGCCAGAGAGGCACCCAGCCCGCGCAGGCAGGTGCGACGATCAATTAGCCAGTTTTTTTCCATTGGGGGTTTCTTTCTGTTCTCCCACGCGCCGGTGCGTGAAGGGGTAGCTGCTCACCACTTGGGTGACCAAGGTCTGCATCCGGTAGCCGTCCTTGGCAACAGCCTCCGCCAGGCGGTCCACCACGATTTCGTCGAAGCCTTCCAACTGCCGGCCGAGCGCGTAGGCGAGCAGTTTTTCGGTCAGGTTGCGGGCAAAGTCGTCCGCCCGCTCCGCTACGATTTTTTTGAGTTCCCGGGGCGAGGAAAAGCGTTTGGCACCAGGCAGCTCCCCGGCGGCGTCGATGGGCCCGCCGCTCTCGTCCTGTTCGCGCCAGCGACCGATCGCGTCGAAGTTTTCCAGTCCAAAGCCAATCGGATCGAGCACCTTGTGGCAGCTCATGCAGACCGCGTTAGTCCGGTGCAGTTCGGTCCTCTGGCGCAGTGTCAGATTCGCGATCTTCACCTTGTCCTGCTTCTCAAGGGTGGGCACGTTCGGGGGCGGCGGCGGCACGTGCTCCCCCAGCAGTTGTTCCAATACCCACACCCCCCGGTTGACGGGGCTGGTGCGGTTGGGAAACGACGTGGTGGCCAGGATCCCCGGCATGCCCAAAATTCCGCCCCGGTCTGGATTGCGGAGCTGGACCCTGCGCATTTCGGCGCCTTTTACCTCCCCCTCCAGTCCGTAGATGGACGCCAGCGTTCCGTTGAGGAAGGTGTAGTCGCAATCCACAAAGCGAACGAGGCTGCCGTTTTCGCGGACAACCGACTCGAACAACAGCCGCGCCTCGTCGTACATGGCGGCCCGCAGGTCCGCGTTCATCTGCGGAAACTTTGCCGCGTCGAACGTCTTTGTGGCCAGCTTGCCCACCCCGAGCCACTGCGCGCCAAAGCCATCAAACAGGGCGCGCGCCCGCGGATGCGCCAGCAACCGCCGGACCTGCCGGTCCAAAATCGCCGGCTCCCGCAGCTTCCCGGCATCCGCCAGCGCCGAAAGTTCTGCGTCCGGTTGCGTGGACCACAGCAGGTAGGAAAGCCGCGCCGCCAGTTGGAAGTCGTCCAGCGGCACAAGCCCGCTCTCCGGCTCTGGCCCAGCCTCCGGCGTGATGAACAGGAACTGGGGGGAGACTAGGATTGCCTTCAGCACCAGACGGATGCATTCCTCGTGCGGCCGCCCTGCCTGCTTTGACAGGTCAAAGACCCCCGCCAGCACGTCCAGTTCCGCTTCGGCCGCCGGCCGCCGGTACGCGAGCCTGGTCAGCGCACGAAACGCTGTGCGCAACTCCGCAGCGCCGCCGCCCGCGCGGGGCGGCGCCCCTCCAAACAGACTCTTTTGCAGCGCCTCCGGCAGCGGAGTCCCGGGCGGCCAGACACTGCTCAAGACCTCGCTGGCGTTCCCCAGATACTGCTCCATGAGCAGCGGGGAGAGAGAGTTTAGGTATCCCTCGCCGAAGACTTCGTCCGGCAGTTCCCGCGCCAGCCCAGGGGCGCTGCCCAGCAGGTCGTGTAGCGTGTTGCCGTACTCCACCTTGTTGAGGCGGCGGAGCACAAATGTGCCCGGGTCCTTCGGGCTTAGGTGTTTCATTTCCGCCACCCAGTCCGCAAACACCTGAACCTCCCCAGCCGTTGGTTGCTTCTTTGCATCCTCAGGCGGCATGTCGTGCGCCTTGAGATTGGTAACGGACTGCTTCCAGCGTTTTCGAAAATCCGGGGCGCCCGGGTTTTTGAGGGCGGAGCGGAAACTCAGCCCGCCCTTCCTGACCTTGTCGCCGTGGCAATCGGTGCAGTAGTTGGTCACAAAGGGGGCTATCTTTTCGTCGAAGGTCTTTTTCGCAGCGGCCTGCCGCGCCGCGTGGACCGTCTCCGGGGCGTCGTCCGCGCGGCCCGTAGAAACGCCCGCCACGGCGGAGCAGAGCAGCCATGCGGCGGTTGCCGTTTTCCAAAACTGGCTCGCCTGAAACCAGGCTTTCGCGGCGGGGTGCGCGTCCCTGCGCGCCACGTGTCCTCGCTGCGTCCGGGCTTGGCACGGACGCACGACGGCTGAAAAAGCGGGGCGTGAACAGGGGGTGGGCACGGCTGGAATCATTGCCGAGGCCATCGCAGAAGAAACCCTTTTTTTGCCGTTCCAATCCCGGTTATTTCAGGCGGCGGGAAGGGACGCTTTACCGGCAGGGGCGGGCGTGCATGCTGGAGGAATGCCGATGTCACTTGCCGCAGTGCTTTATCAGACGGGCCAGCCGCTTGTTGTCGAAGAAATCCATGTGGCTGAACCACGTGCGGGAGAGGTGCTGGTGCGGATGAAGGCCGCGGGTGTCTGCCACAGTGATCTGCACGTGATGAAGGGAGACCTGCCCATGCCCCTGCCGATTGTGCTTGGTCACGAGGGCGCAGGGGTCGTCGAAGCCGTGGGCCCGGGCGTGACCAGTGTGGCCCCGGGGGATTCGGTCTGGCCGATCTGGCGTTCTTCCTGCGGTCGCTGCCACTACTGCCAGCTGGGGCGCCCGGCCCTTTGCGAGCTGGGGACCGCCATGCGCTTTACCGGGCTCATGCCCGATGGCGAAACCCGGTTCCACACCAAGTCGGGGCTTCCCATCCGGCACTACGCCGGCGTCTCGACCTTCAGCTCGCTTTCCACGATGCCCGAGGCGGCCGTGGTCAAGATCGAGTCGGGGGTGCCGCTGTGGAAGGCGGCCATTGTGAGCTGCGGGGTCATCACCGGGGTTGGGGCCGTCACCCATGCGGCGCAGGTCGCACCGGGAAGCACGGTGGCGGTCTTTGGCTGCGGAGGCGTCGGACTGAACATCATTCAGGGGGCGCGCCTGGTCAGCGCCACCAAGATTATCGCGGTGGATCCCGTCGCTTCGAAGGAGGCAGTCGCACGCATGCTTGGCGCGACGCATTTTGTCGATTCGAGTGCTTGCGATCCGGTCGCTGCGGTGAAGGAGCTCACCGGGGGCCTCGGAGCGGACTACACCTTTGAGGCGGTCGGCCTCCCGGAACCGATCGAACAGGCGTACGATTCGCTGCGCAAAGGCGGCACCTGCGTGGTGGCAGGCATCTGCCGGGGGGACGCCCGGGCCCGGATTAACGTCAACCAACTCGTCTACGGCGAGAAAACCCTCAAGGGTACCTTGTACGGCTCGATGCGCCCGCGCATCGACCTGCCGCGCATTGTGGAAATGCACCACTCAGGGGCGCTGGAGCTGGACGCCCTTTTGACAAAGACGTGGCGCCTCGAGCA
>CAMCIN010000180.1 GCA_945874745.1 Akkermansia muciniphila
AGGCACCCACCGAGAACAGCGAGACACCCGAAATGCTGCCCAAAAAAAGGCCCGCCCCTTGCATGTTTTGAGAGGCACGTCCTTCCCTCGAACCCGCCCTATTGCGGGAGCTTTGAAATCCTCTCCGAGGCCAGCTTTTTGAATCGCTCCTCCGCGTTGGTGTCTGCCAGAAGCCGTTGGTACATTGCACGCGCCTCTGCAGGGCGAGCTGCAGCCGCTAGCGTGTCTGCGTTCCACAATTGAAACTGGCTCAGCCAAACTCCCTGTAGCTTTTCGAGATCCACCCTTTGGAGCGCACCGAGGGCTTCCTCAAAACGCCCGCGCTTTGCAAGCACCCGAGCCACACCGTTGAGGGCGCTGTACTGGTCGGAGGTGCCGAGAAAACTGTTTCCCTCGACTATCGCCTGATAGCGGGCCAGTGCGGCATCCTCGTCCTTTAGGTTTGTTTCGCTGTTCTGCGCGAGGGAGACCAAAATCGCCTCGCGGGCGCGGGGTTCTGAGGTCCATTCCAATGCACGAACCAGGTCAGCCTCGGCCCTGGCACCGTCTTTCACATTCAAATGTGCGTTGCCACGCGCAAAGAACCCCTCTCCCCGCTTCCAGAAGGCCCAATCCAAAATATTCTCATCAGCGAATTGAGCAAGCAGCCGGGCGGCTTGGGCCTGGCCCAGAAGGTTCTGCATCTGCACTGTTTTTTTCACCGCCTCCAACGGGATCCTTTCCGCCAATTCTCCTGCCTCATTGAACTTGCGCAGCCCCCGCGCCAGCGCCGCCGCCTGCTCGAGCGCCACAGATTTTTGGAGCGGTGTAAAGGGCCCCTCCGCCGCTGTGGCGAACGCGGCAAGAGCCTCCTCCCTCCTGCCTTTGCGGGCGAATTCTGCTGCGCTGCGCTGGGCCTCTAGAAAGTCGGCCTCGGGCTCGTCGTGGGCAAAAGTGTAGCTGTTGCCATCGTAGAGGGTGGCGAACTTCATCGGCATGTGAAAGTGATCAACTCCGGTGGGAGAAAGTGCTGAGTATTCGCTGCCCCCTTCCCGTACGCGCTGCCTGCACACATTGATGTGCCAAGGAAGGCTGCGAGTCGGCTTGCGACCAATGACCTGATGGAGGGGGTCGTTTTCGTCCGCCGTAATGGGCAACCGGATCTCCACGTCCCAATAGCCGTCGCCGATCCGCGTGGCCACCTCTGCTTGGGAGTCCCAGCTTAGCCAGGCCGAGCGCTGGGCGGAGCGGTCCATATCGGCCACGGCGCCTGTCGGACTAATGGCGATCTGATAGTATGAATGCGATTCGGTCTCGAGCAACACCTCCACGGCATCGCCGTACCAAAGGGCCGAGTCGTCGTGTTTGTCCGCGGCACTTCTGGGGCTTTCCCCGGGTTTTTCCTCACAATGAATGGCGACGTAGAAATCATTGCCTCGCCATAGGGTTTTGACTGTCGTGCCAAAAAGAGGGGGGCGCCCGGTTTGGATCTCTCGCAGTCTTCCGGTCGCCGAGGGAAAGGACTTCACCCAAGGCTCCTCGTCGAGTTTACCGTCAACAAGGATCTTCTCGCGGGCTTCTCCGACCATCCTGAGAACCGGCACCGGCCCACGCTTGCGCCCGAGTTGGGCACTTTTGTGGCGAAGTCCCTTGAGAAATTCCTCCACCAGAGCAATGCGCCTGCCGTAGACGCTGGACGGTTCGGCCTGCGCCTGCGCCCGGTCGAAGAGCAAAAGGGCGGCGTCAGCCTTTTCCTTTTCCTTTTCCATCGCCTGCCAGTTTCCTTCGCAGTAGTAGAAAAAGGCCCGCATCTGCACGGCGCTGGGGCCGTAGAAAAGAGTGCAGTACTCGCTCAGGAGCGCCTCTATGTCGCGCTCTTTGCCGCCCCAATACATGCGCTGCGTGAAGTACACTAGAAAGTGGTTGAACCCCATCCCCGTTTTTTCAAAGTCCTGTCGGATGCTCAGCCAAACGTCCTCGCCCTGGGAAAGGCCTTTGAGCGCGTTGATCCCCTCGCCCAGCGCGTGAGGCGTAAAGGAGGGAAGATACCAACCCCGGTCTGTGAAGGGGTAGTTTTCAAAGTTGACGATGGGATTGGCTGTCTTTGAGAGCCAGCTCTCGCGAAGTTTGCGCACCTCTTCCATCTCCTCCGGGCGATTGTTCACAGGCCGCCGGGCGCCAACGATGGAAACAACCACGTTCGACTCAAGCTTCTCGAGCAAGAGCGGCGGCAGCGAATAAATGCCGTACGCGCAGTTGATAATCTTTTTGTCCGGATGCGTTTTGGCGACCTCCTTTGCCACCCTGTTTACAAACCCCCAGACATAGTCGGAGGCCAGTCCCCGGCTATCGCGACCAGGCGTGGCCTTGCCTTCGCATAGGGGGCACTGGCATACGGCGGTGTAACCGTCGGGTGGCATCACGGAGACCATCTCAATGTTGAAGTGGTCAAACTGCATTCGGACGTTCCGGACCGTTTCCTGAAAAAGCTCCTCATTTGAGTAGCACAGCTGGTTGAGCCGTTGGCCTGTCTGGTTTTGCCGCTTGCCGCCATAGAGAGCGAACCAGTCGGGATGCGCCGCCAGAATTTCCGGCGTCTGCGTCATGTCGTCCATGCCGTGGGCCGACTGGATTCCATACGGATCGCGGGACCCCAACCGCATCGCCCACATTGCGAGATTTGTTCCATGCACCCCGGGGCGGATGTTGACCCTTCGCATCGGGAAATCAGGCCGCACGACTTCATCAACCCGGGGCAGAGCGATGGTCTGGAGCGCAGGCACCACCTCCCCCAATTCCCCGGGTGCGTACCAGCGGACTCCGAGCGTTTGCAAGAAGCCGCACACCGCATTGAACGAACCGCGTTCGTCGTGGCCCCACAGCTCGAGGGGAGGCAGTTTTGCAGCGGCCGTGCGTGCGGCGTCTGGTAGACCGGTCTCGCCAGGCAGCGAGAACCGGTCCTTGTAGATAAGCAGGTTGGGGATGCCCCAATGCGCCCCGGTGAGCTGGTTCCACTCCCGCTGCACCTTGCGGCTGACTATCTCGGCATTGTTTTTGGCCCAGGGCTCAACGGGGCTGAACTCGGTGTCGCCTCCAAAGAGCGCCAGCCAGCCGTCCCCAGAAACCATCCGATAGGCGCCCTCGTTAAGCCCGTTTGAATCAAGGTCTAGCCTGCGGATGTGTTCGCCTGTGCCGACAAAAATCTTTACCAAACCACTTGCCCCCGGTGCGGTGACGATCGGGAGATGAGCGCCCGAAATCTTCTCAAGGTAGTTTTGCAACTCCTGGGCCGCCAACCTGGCGGAACGCTGCGGTTTTTCGGCAAGTATGATTTCGGCCTGCGGCCGCCCATTTTGGACAAGAAAGCATTCCGCGCCTTGCAGCGGCGATAGGAGCAAAAGAAGAAGGAGAAAAACGGCTCGGTTCATGTAGGGGGGAGGTTTAGGAGGGGAGGCATTCTAGGGGAGCCAGAACGCCCGAAGGTTGAGCCCAAACAGGAGGCACTCCCCCCGCAAGGCGGATGAGAAGAATGGGATCGTTGAGGTCAATTTCAAACGAGACCGCCCTGAAGCATTGAGGCTTTCGCCTGTGTTTTTGAAGCGGTTTCGCCCGTTTCTTTCACTGTATCCCCCCCCACCCACTGGCTGCTCACCAGTGTGGTAAGCGGCTGCTCAGGCACGCCCTGCTGGCCATTGTGAATCATCGAGACGAGCAGATCCACGGCCGCTTCCCCCACCAGATCGTTGCGCTGGTCCATGCCCGCCCAGTGCGCACGCTGCGCACGCCATTCGTATTGAATGAGGCCGATGTCCTCAGGAATGCGCAGACCGCTATGGTGCAGCCAGCGTTCCACCTCGTGGTAAAGGGTGAAGAGAACATCCGGCTGCGCCTGCCGGAGCCACTCAGAAAAGCATCCAAGATCAAGTCGCGCCTCTTTAATCCGGGTAAACGGGGCGATCGGGGGGGCGCCACCCCGGAATCGCTGTTGCCCGATGAGAAACCCGCCGGTGAACCGACCGTCAATGAGCGAATCAATGACCGGGTCCAGCACCAAGGCCGGTCTGCGGTAGCCAAGCGCCCATGCCCGCTCGTAGGCTTGGAGAGCGAGTCCGTACTGGTCCGCCCCCGCAAAGGAAAGGGCCGGGTTGCGCGTGCGCACGCCAGTCACCACAGAGGGAAACTCCTCCCAAACGGCGCGCATCCTTTCCGGAAGGCAGTTTGTTTTGAGCAACCCCACCACCAGAGCACCCCGGATGCCGCGTGCCCGCAAGATGGAGGCCAGTCGCTTGCCGCCGATAGCCGGATCGTGCAACCAAAACTCGTCCAGACTGTATCCGAGTTTCTCTGCCCTCCGACGAACACCCTCGAGATAAACCGGCACTGTTGGATGCCGGACAAAAGCGTCCCGGTCCTCGTTGGCGTTCAGCAGTGCAAGAGCCGCCTCAAAGCGGCCCGCTCCCGTACGGCGAAGCTCCGCCATCAGACACCCGATGGCAGCGTTCCTCCGATACCCGACTCGTGCTGCAGCCACTTCCACGCGTGCGCGGGTGCCCTCCGAAATCCGAGCGCTGCCGCGGAGTGCAAGACTCACTGTGTTTTTGGAGACCCCTGCTGCGGCGGCAACCTGAGCCATGGAGGGACGTGCCATCGCATGTATTACTGTCCTACAAAAGTCTATTGTGCAAGGCAGCACGGATCTCCTACACCTTTCCAGCCGTCTCAAACGGGGCGGCCCCAGTTCCTCCAACCCTACCCGCACATGAGCTACTTCCCCGAAATCCCCGTCATCGCCTACGAAGGCACCTCCAGTGACAATCCTCTGGCCTTCCGTCACTATAACGCCTCCGAAAAAGTCGGCGATAAGACCATGGCTGAGCACATGCGCTTCGCGGCCGCCTACTGGCACGTGATGCGCAACGGGCTCTCCGACCCGTTCGGAGCCCCCACGGCATTGATGCCCTGGGACGACGGTTCCGACTCGCTGGCCAACGCACTCGCGCGCGTCCCGGTCTTCTTTGAATTCCTGCGTAAAACCTCAATTCCTTTCTATTGCTTTCACGACCGGGACGTGGCCCCGGAGGGCGCAACGCTGGCGGAAACGCACAAGAATCTGGACAAGGTCGTCGATGCGCTTGAGGCACAGCAAAAAGAAACCGGCAGGAAACTGCTGTGGGGCACCGCCTGTTTGTTTGCTCACCCCCGGTACGCCCACGGTGCAGGAACCTCCCCGTCGGCGGATGTTTTTGCCTATGCCGCCTCCCAGGTCAAACACGCCCTAGAAGCAACCCACAGGCTCGGCGGTGAGGGATACGTTTTCTGGGGGGGCCGGGAAGGCTACGCCACGCTGCTGAATACGAACATGAAGCGGGAGTTGGACCATCTGGCAACGCTGCTGCACATGGCGGTCGATCACGCCAAGAAGATCGGTTTCACCGGCCAGTTTTACATCGAACCCAAGCCACGCGAACCCTCCACCCACCAGTACGACTCCGACGCGGCTGCCTGCCTGAATTTCCTGCGGCAGTACGACCTGCTTGGCCACTTCAAGCTGAACTTGGAAACCAACCATGCCACCCTCGCCGGCCACACCATGGAACACGAGATGGAGGTGGCTATCGCCGCAAACGCGCTTGGTTCCATTGACGCCAACCGCGGCGATACGCTGCTGGGCTGGGATACCGATCAGTTCCCGAGCGATCTCTACCTGACTACCAACATCATGCTGCGCGTCCTTAAGATGGGCGGGCTAACCACAGGCGGGTTGAACTTTGACGCCAAGCGCCGGCGCGAGTCCCACGAAACCTCCGACCTCTTCCACGCACACATCGGCGGCATGGACGCCTTTGCCTATGGCCTCAAGGCGGCACACCGCATCCTCTCAAGCGGGAAGATAGATCGCTTCGTCGCAGACCGGTACGCCGGCTACGATTCCGGCATCGGTGCAAAGGTGGAGGCACGCAGCACTTCACTGGACGAGTTGGACACCTATGCCCACAGCATCCAGCCCCCGACCCTTCCCAGCGGACGCCAGGAAATGCTCGAGAACATCCTCAACGCCCAAATCTTTGGCTAGAGGGCTGACTCGGTAGAGAGTTCGGCTTCCTTTTTGTCAAAAAGTTGAGCTCCTCGCTGTTTTTAGTGGGTGACCTTTTACGGACGCCTCGGGTAACCGGCAGTTATCCGCAGATGAAAAAGATGTTCTCAGACGCTCTTCAGTGCTTCCTCTCATCTTTTGAATCTGGGTTCCTCGCTCTTTTTGGTGGGTATCTTTTTACTCACTCCGGAGGGACCGGGCAGGCATCCACAGATGGCTCAGATTCCCACAGATGTTTTATGGTTTGGCCTCTCTGCTAAATCTGAGAATTTTGTGGGTGGTCGTCTAAACAACCGGTCCATCGGTTTTATTCAGGAGAGCCGAAATCGATGGAGTGTGACGCTGCTGCCTCCACAGCGACGGCTATTCAATCCTCCTGCCGTTTCCTGTCCGGTTCTGTTGGAAGAAAAGCACCGCCTGCCCGATGAAAACGGCAGCGACTCCAAAAAGGAAAGCCTCTCCCATCTGGGCCATGCCAAGCGATGTCCCCCCCAGGAGGCGCGCCGCCCATTCGTTGCGCAAAAGTGCCGTCTGCAGAAGCCCGCCTGCGACTGCCGTTCCCAGCACTCCCCACAGAGGCCAGCCGCCGCCCCCGAGCGCCGCACGGCCCTGAAGGCCCATCACCACAGAACGAAGCAGCTCCTCGCAAACAATCGCTCCAAACGCGTAAGCCTTTCCCATGGGAATCCCTCCCAACGCGGCGCCCCTCCCGTATGCGAGGCCTGCAAAGGCCGCGGCACAGCATCCAAACACCGTCACGCGTGTCCAAAACCTCCGGCTAGTCAGCTCCACGAGCGGCGGCTCCCTCGTGGTTGCGGAGGAGATGCCCCCCCTCATCGCAGGCAACGCCAAAAACAGCGCGGGCAGGCCGTCAGTCACCAGATTAATCCACAGCAACTGCAAAGGGGTGAGCGCCGCCACGCCCACCGCCGTCATGCCAACACCGATGAGCAGCACCTCCCCCATGTTCCCGGTGAGCAAATACTCCAACGAACGTCCCACGGATGCCCGCACCCGACGGCCCTGCGCCACGGCCTCCATGAGCGTGCCAAGGCGGTCGTCGAGCAGCACCAGATCCCCCGCTTCCCTGGTTACATGCGTGCCGCTGCGCCCCATGGCAACCCCCACATCTGCTGCACGCAAAGCGGGCGCGTCATTGACGCCGTCGCCAATCATGGCCACCACCGCCCCACGCGCCTTCCATGCCTCCACAATGCGCAGTTTGTCCCTTGGGGTCACCCTCGCGTACAGCCTGATTCCGTCCACTCTGGTTGCCAACTCCGCCTCGTCCCAGCGCCCCAACTCCGCCCCGCCCACCAAACCGGACGCCCCGTCAAAGCCTAGCTCCCGCGCCACCGCCGCCGCCGTCTCGGGCTGATCCCCCGTGAGCATCACTACCCGCACCCCGAGCGCGGCCGCCCGCCGGAGGGCCGTAATTGCATCTGGACGCACCGCATCGCGCAACCCCACCAGCCCCACAAGAATCAGGTTGGTCTCCAGTTCCGCCTCCTCCTCTCCGCCGCTTCCCTCAAACGGCCGATAGGCCGAAGCCACCACACGGAGGGCCCCTCCGGCAAGGCGCCGGTTTTCCTCGAGCCACCACCGCCTCCTCTGGGCATCCAACGTACAAACCCCCTCCGGAAGCCATTCGTAGGAGCACCGCGCAATGACCTCCTCTGGTGCGCCGGTTACGTACACGCTCGCCCGCCCCCCCGCAGTCCGTCGCAAAACAGTGCGCCGCCGACGCACCGAATCAAAGGGGATCTCCCTTTGAACCCATCCCAAAGCGAACGACTGGAGACGAGCCTCCTCTGGCAAAACAAAGCGCGCGGCCGAAAGCAGCGCGCCTTCGGTTGGATCAACGCCGCCCCCCGTGGGCTCCTCCTCCAGAAGCGCCTCGCTTGTGCACGCACCCGCGAGCGCCTCCGAAACCTTAAGCCGCGCGACATCAGATACGGTTACCCGAGCGGCTTTCCCCACCGCAGCAACAGGCGGTTCAACATTTGGAGGGCCTGTGTACAGGGGCGGTGTGGCCTCGCCCTTGGATAGGATCTCCAGCAGATCCAGTTGCGCAGTCCGGATCGTGACCACGCTCATCCTGCCCTCGGTGAGGGTTCCTGTTTTGTCCGTGCACACCAGATCCACACAGCCCAGCGTCTCGAGCGCACCCAGCCGACGCACGACTGCCTTCTGGAGTGCCAGACGGTGCGCCCCGAATGCCAGCGCCGCAAGAAGGACAGTCTGAAGCCCCTCTGGAAGGGCAGCCACAGCAAGGCTCACCGCCATCCACAGCGAGCCGTACAGATCGGTCTGGCCCCGCAGCCACCCGACCCCGATGAGCACCGGCACAAGCGCTGCAGCGGTAAAGAGCATCACGCGGCTCAGCTCCCCGACCTCGCGCAGCCCTGGTGAGCGCTCTTCGGGAGTGCTCTCCAGAAGGTGGGCGATCTTTCCGACCTCCGTGCCCATTCCAGTGGCGACCACCACTGCGCGGCCCCGCCCAGCCGCCACGCTGGTGCCTGCAAAAGCCATTGTAGCCCGCTCCGCAAGCGGCACCTCAGCAAGCAATACGACGTCCGCGTCCTTCTGCACTGGCGCAGACTCCCCCGTGAGGACTGCCTCCGCACACTGCAATCCAAAGCACTCCAACAGCCTCAGATCCGCAGAAACAGCGTCTCCAGCCTCTAGCAAAAGCACGTCCCCCGGTACGACTGCACACGCGGCCACTACACAGCGCTTGCCGCCACGAAGCACGACGGCCTGGGGCGCGTGCAGGGCCGCCAGCCCTCGCACCGCACTGCTTGCCCGATATTCGAGTGAAAAGCCGAAAGTTGCGTTGAGCAGAACAATCGCCAGGATCACCCACCCATCCGCGCGATCCCCCAGAAGGAACGCAAGGATGGCGGCGAGCAGCAGGATTCCGGTCAGGGGATTTAAAAACTGTGCCGCACCCAACCGCAGCGCACTCCACCGCGGTTCGCGGGCGATAATATTCGGTCCAGCCTCCTTGAGACGACGCTCTGCTTCCGCGGCTGAAAGTCCTAGCCTTTCCACGCGGAGTCGCCCAAGCACCTCAGCCGCCGGCAGCGCGTGCCAAGCAGTTTCAACATCCCCTCCCCCCTTCCCTCTCTTTTGCCCGCTTCGGTCCCACCCCAGTTTCATTGTCCCCCCTCCTGCC
>CAMCIN010000181.1 GCA_945874745.1 Akkermansia muciniphila
TTCAGGTTCACGTTGATGTACTGGACCTGGTTCACCACTTGGTTGCCGGCGTTCAACCCGGGCGAGGACTGGGACCCTGTGATCACCGCGATCCGCTCGCCACTGATGATGGTGGCCGTCTTGTTGTTGCTGGCAAAGAGCGTCGGGCGATGGGTCACCTTGAACTTACTGGTGGATTCCAGTGCCGTAACGATCGCGGCCAGCGAATCTCCCGCGGAAATAAACCCGCTAATCCCCCCCGCCCCCGCCGTCATCATCCGGGTGGACCGAGGATCGGCCAGAAGTTGGGCGAGATTCAGCGACATCGAATTTCCGGCGGCGGTCACCGCAGAGCTCGTCGCAGTGCCGTTGTTCAGCAAATCACGGCGCCCGTTGTGCAGGAGGTAGTTCACTCCAAAATCCTGCCCTTCCTTCAGAGTCAGTTCGCCGATGACCGTGGTCAGCATCACCTGAGGGGAGCGCACATCAAGCTGGTTGAGAATGTTGCCCACCTTCTCCTTCATGTCCTGACTGCCAATCACCAGAATCGCATTCCGCCGCTTGTCCGCCATGATGCGGGCATTTCCCACCAAGACGGTCGTGGGGATAATTTCCTTCTGCTCCCCCTGCAAGCTGAGCGATTCGGCCGAGCCGCCCGAGCCGCCTCCCGAAAGACCTCCGCCCCCGCCCAACCCGCCGCGGTTGCCGGCTCCCGTTGTGTTTGCCTGCGATTGCGACTGGGGCCGTCCCTGCGCGTTTCCTCCCGCCCCGGAAACGCCCGTGTCCTTGGTGCCGGGGTCCGACACCGCCTTGACCAAGGCATCCAAAATATCTCCGGCGGAGACAAACTTGAGCGGCCGCACGAGCGGCTCATTGAAGGGCACGTCCTCGTCGAACTGCTGAATGAGCTTGCGCAACACCGGAATGTTCGACGGCCGGCTTACCACGTAAATCCGATTGGTTCGCTCGTCTGCGGTCAAGCGGACCTTGCCAGCCACCATGGAATCTTCGGTCATCCCGCCCAACTCCACCGTGGTCAGGGGCGAGGGCGCCGCCGCCGGATTCGCACCGTCCGCCGGCTTGGGTGGCACCACTGCGGGCCGCGGCGCCCCGGGCGTAGCGCCGGTCTGGGGCTTTTCAAAAAGCTTCTCGAGCATCTGCACCACATCCTTGGCGGAGGCCCGCTGCAAAGTGATGAACTCCCCCTCCACCCGGGTCGGCTCCAAATCGGCGGAGCGGATGATGCGCATCAAGCCGCGCAGCACCGAAGTGTTCTCCGTCACCAAGATCGCCTGCGCCTTTGGCAAGGCCACAATATTTGGCGAGTACTCCTGTCTCGAGGCGGGCATGGCCTGCTGCAAAACCTGCGCCAGCTCCGTCGGATCCGCGTACCGCAGCTTCACCATGTACATGATGACCTGCTCGTTCTCTGGAATCGGCTCGGGTTCGGCGAAAATCGGCACCCCCACGCTTCTGGGCGCGCGCCCAATGCCCGTGGCCTTGACCAGGTTTGGGTCAATGTCGGAGGGCACCAGGTGGTACCCATTCATCAACAGCGTGATTTCAATGATCCGGATCGCTTCTTCCTTGGGCACTTCAGGCACGTTGATGTTGACCTGACCCTGCACAGTGTTGTCATAAAGCACCCGCTTTCCCACCAACAGTTCGTACTGGGTAAGCACGTCACGCACGTCTGCGTTGGGGAAGGTCAGCTTGACCATCTCAGCTCCTGCCTGAGCCAGCACGGGCACCGAACCCAGTGGGGGCACTGCCAGTGGGATGGCAACCAAGGCAGCCAGCGGAATCAAGAGGTGGAAGGGACGCAAAATGGAGCGCATGGCAGGGTTCAGCAGTCTCCCACTAAAAAACGATTCTAGCAACTGCCGACTCATTCGGCTCAGGGCCTTCAAAACACACTAAAAAATCATTTTGCTGCTGGAAAACGCCCCAGATTCGTCTACGAGGAACGCTGCTATGAACATCCTCAAACTTATCTCCGCCGCTTCCTTCGCGTTCGCAGTCCTCTCCGCCCCCGTCCTGGCGGAATCCTGCTGCGACAAGGCCAAGGCCGCCGGCAAGGATTGCGCCCACCCCTGCTGCGTAGAAGCCAAGGCCAAGGGCGAAGTCTGCAAAAAGTGCAACAAGTAGTTCGGCTGGGTCTTCCCCGGCGGCCCTGACAGCCCGCCGGACGCAGACTCAAACGCAAAAGCCGCATCCGGTTCACACCGGACGCGGCTTTTTTTTGTGTTTCCCCAGTCGGAGTGGCGCAAGACGCCCTAGTCGGCGTGCTTGACGTTGTTCCACTGGCCGCTCTTGGCCGAAGAAAGCACCGCGTCGCACACGTACTGGGTCTCCAGCGCATCGCGGAAAGTCGGGCCGGCAAACTGACCGGAGCCCACGCCTTCCATGAAATCGGCGACCTGATGCACAAAGGTGTGCTCGTAGCCGATCTGCAAGCCGGGCACCCACCACTTGCTCATGTACGGATGGTCCCCGTCGGTGACGTGGATTGAGCGCCAGCCCCGGAGGTTACTCCGGTCGCGGTGGTCAAAGTACTGGAGGCGGTGCAAATCGTGCAGATCCCAGGCGATCGAGGCGTTTTCGCCGTTGATTTCCAGAGTGTAGAGGGCCTTGTGCCCGCGGGCGTAGCGGGTGGACTCAAAAGTCGCCAGCGACCCGTTGTCGAACCGGGCTAGAAAGGCGCAAGCATCGTCAATTTTGACGTCCTGCACCTCCCCCGTGAGCGCGTGCGTGCGCTGCTTGACAAAGGTCTCCGTCATCGCACTCACGGAGCCGATTTTGCCGTTGAGCCACAGCGCCGTGTCAATACAGTGCGCCAGCAGGTCGCCGGTCACCCCGGACCCGGCCGCGGCGGCGTCCAGACGCCAGAGTCCCGCTCCGCCCTGGGGCAGGTCGGCATTGATGGTCCAGTCCTGCAAAAACTTTGCGCGGTAGTGGAAAATGCGCCCCAAACGGCCTTCGTCAATGAGTTGCTTGGCAAAGGTCACCGCCGGCACGCGCCGGTAGTTGTACCAAACCATATTGGCCACGCCGGCTTTTTCGATCTCGCGCACCATTTCCTCGCCCTGCGGCCCGTCCATGGAAAGGGGTTTTTCGCACATGACCATCTTGCCCGCACGGGCTGCGGCTATGGCAATTTCGGCATGAGAATCATTGGGAGTACAGATGTCGATGAGGTCGATGTCGGAACGCTCGATGAGCTTGCGCCAGTCGGTCTCAGCCGTCTCCCAGCCCCAGCGGTCACAGTAATCCTTGAGCTTTGCTTCGTCCCGACCGCAGGCTGCCTTGAGCACGGGGGTGACGGGAAGGTCAAAGAAATTAACAACCTTGCGAAAGGCGTTTGCATGGGTCCGCCCCATGAAACCGTAGCCGACGATGCCGACGTTGATTTGTTTTTTAGACATAGAGAGTGATTTTCTGTGGGTAGAAAGAAGCCGGTTTCAGGCCGCCTAGGCCTGGTAGCCGTGGGCGTCGCGCACCTTGAGCATCGTGGCGAGAATGGTGTTCCACGTCTGCTGCGACTCGAGCATCGCGTTGGGGAACATGCACCCGTCCCAGCAGATGTGCTTGATGCCACGGGCGGCCGCCCCCTGGAGCCAGGGTCCCGAGCATTCCACGATGTCGAGCTTCCCGTTCGGGTCGTCGGCGGGACAGTGACGGCCTGTCTTGTCGTGGGAACCGGTCCCGTGCACCGAGCCGTCGTTTTGAGCGACGTGAAAGTCGATCGTCCAGGGACGGAGCGCGTCGGTCATTTGCTTGTACGCCGCGTCAAACTGTTCCCGAGTGTGCCCCGCCTGCAACAAGCCGTGCTCGGGAGCGTTGTAGCCCAGCAAGTACAAATAGGTGTGGGCCAGGTCCGCTTGGAAACCCACCGTGCCCTGCATGCCCACCTCCTCCAGCGTCTGCACCATGTACTGCCAGGAATGCATCCCGGCCCAGCAGATCTCGCCTTCAGCTGCAAGCCGCTCCCCATGGGCTGCTGCGATGACACCAGCCTCCCGAAAAGTCTCAGCGATTTTGTGCGTGTTGCCCACCTTGTCCGCCGCCCAGTGGGCCGGGGAATCGGCCGAATCAATGCGGATCACCCCATAGCGGCGCACCCCGTGCTCGTTGAGAATCTTGGCGATCCGGCAGGCCTTCCGCACGGCCAGCACGAACTTTTCGCGCTGTTCAGCAGTTCCCATCGAGGAATCCCCCACGGTCCCCGGCCAGACGGGAGCCACCAGGGACCCCACAGCCAGACCCTTGCCTGCGATCAGGTCGGCCATCCGCTTGATCTCGTCATCACCTGCGTCCGGATCAGTGTGCGGATGGAAAAGAAACATGTCGACGCCGTCGAATTTCTGACCGCCGACTTCCGCCTGTGCGGTCAGGTCCAGCATGTGCTCCAGGCTGATCGGAGGATGGTCTGTGCCGGGCTCTTTGCCCACGAGACCGGGCCACATGGCATTGTGCAATTTCGGGAACGTGTTCTGGGTATGGGTGCTCATAGCGAAGGAAGGCGTCCTTGCTCGCTGAAGGCACGCGGCTGAGCAAGTCAGAACCACGGAAGGCCGGTCAAAATTGCCAGAAACTTAACCGCCCCCGCCCTGTGCCCGGAGGCTTTCGCCTTTACTTTTCGCCGCCCCCAGCGCACCCTATCCACCCCACTACCGGATGAAATTTCCCACCGGCAACCCCGCACTCACGGCATTCGCTTCGGCCGCACTTTTCCTTTCGGGTGCTGCCCTTGGGGAGGTGCAGTCTCCTTTTTCTGAAAAAGCCGAGTTTGCCAGGTACGCCGAACGGATGCGCGAGAGCGTCCTGCTTTCGCTTGAACCGGAGGTACGCATCCCGACCTCCGGCGGCACCAAGACTGACTCCGGCCGGGTCCCACCACCCCCCGCCCCCTTTTCCGGCGGCATGACCCTTTCGCCCACCGCCGGCCGCTACCCCTGGAAAAACAAGATTGTCACCACGACTTTCTGGGTTGGGGAGTCCGCTACAGTCAACAATCCAGTGCACAACCGCTCCTCCTCCTGGGACCTGAACTGGAGGGATTCCTTCGGCGGCTTGGACAATCCGGACCCGCTCAAGCGGCGCGGCTACCTGCCGGCCGGGTTCACACCGAAGCTCAACCCTTTTTACGTCGCCCTTCCCTACAACGACGTAAAGGGCTCCGCCCACAAGCCTGAAGCGCGCGTCGTCATTCCCTGGTTCCGCTCCTCCTTTGTGCGCGACGGCCTCAGCGTCTGCCGGGACCGCTGGGTGGCCATCCGCAATTCCACCGGCCGCGTGTGCTACGCCCAGTGGGCTGATTGCGGCCCCTTTCGCACCGACCACTGGGAGTACGTCTTCGGCAAGGAGCGCCCCGCCCACAACCTCAACGGAGGGGCAGGCCTGGACGTTTCACCCGCAGTGCGGGATTACCTGCGCCTCAACTCCACAGATGTGACCGACTGGAAATTTGTCGAGTTCAGCGAGATTCAACGTGGCCCCTGGTCCGAGCACGGGGAAAACAACGACTTTGTCCTCCAAGCCAGGCGCTCCAGGGATCGGATGGCTATTTCCGCGGACGCCCCGCGGGTTTTCCTGCGCTAGCGCGTGTTCGCTGTGGAAATGACGGCCGCCGCTTCAAAGCCGGATCCGCAGATCACGCAGAGGTTACTGAAAGTTTCTAATCTGTTAAATCTGTGACATCGGCGGATAGTTCCCCGAACAAGACCCCACCCGTTTTCTCATGTCACTCGCAGCCACGGACGCACTCCCCCTGCTCGAACGGGCCCACGCCCAGAACCGGTTGGCCCACGCCTACCTGATCACCGGTCCCAAGGGCGCGGGGAAAAGGCAGCTCGTTCTGGGCCTGTGCGCCCGGCTGCTCGGCTGCCCCCCAGCCGAAACCCTTTCCCATCCAGACCTCCATTCCCTCGCCCCCGAATCCAAGTCCCGAAAAATCACCACGGAGCAGATGCGCGAGCTCGAGGGCAAGATTCACGTCCGCTCGCTGCGCGGAGGCGCCAAAGCGGCGCTCATCTTTGATGCGGACCGGCTGGTCCCGGCCGCCGCCAACGCCTTTTTGAAGACGCTCGAAGAGCCCCCGCCCGGAACCCACATTTTTCTGCTGAGCGAACAACCCGAACAGCTGCTCGAAACCATCCTTTCGCGCTGCGTCCAGATCACCCTCAGGGCCACAGAGCATCCCGAACCCACGCCAGCCGAGACAGGGGTTGCCGAGCTGCTATGCGCCTTTTTCGCGGGTAAAAAGCCCAACCTGACGGGCGGACTCTGGCTCGCCCAACAACTCCAGGGCCTGCTGGCCCAGATGAAGGAATCGCTCAGCGACGGAATGGAAGCCGAGTTCAAGGCGGAGGAAAAACGCTACAAAACCGTCGTCGACCCCAAGTGGCTCGAACAACTCGAAGAAAGTTACGCGGCCCGGACCGAGGCCGCCTACATCGGGGAACGCAACCGCATGGTGGAGGTGCTTGAAGCCTTCTGGGCGGACGTCCTTCTGACCCAAAACGAGCGCCCCGCCCGCCATCTTCCGCTCTGCGCGGAACACGCCGCCCGGCTGGCCCAGGTCCTCCACCCTTCCGACATCCTGAGCCGCGTCGAAGCGCTGGGCAAAATGCGCGACCAGCTCGGCAGAAGCGGCGTCAGCGAACCCCTCGCACTCGAACACGGCATCCTCTGCGGCTTCGCCCCGGAATCAGCCCGATAGGCCCCAATAGAGCCCAACAGGCCGGCTCAAAGTGGCCCGATTTCGCGGCTGAGCCGCCCGCTTAGGGGGACGGCGACAAGCCATGCGATTGCGACGTGCAGCAACACAAGCACGTCAAAGGCGTACCCGTGGCCCAGCCAGGGCAGGCCGCTACCCCCGCTCATCGCCCCCTTGAGCCAACCGCCAAACACCGCGCCCACCGCTCCTCCAACCCCCGCAATGCTCCAATGCACCGCCATCGCAACGGTGCGCCCCGCCTCCTCGGTGCACATCTGGGTGAGCCGGAACTGGCACAGAAACGCACCCGTCAAAAAGGCGCCCTGCGCGAGCGCAGCCACCGACATCCACAACACCGCCGCAGGCCACGCTTGCCCGCCCACAACCCACTGCCCGGGCGCGGCTAGCCACCACGCCATCATCGACACCGGCGCCCACACCAGCAGGCGCCGCAACACGGCCGCCGCCCCAGCCCGGTCCATCCACGGCCCTAGCACGCCAGTGAAAAGCCCGGCCCCCAAGGCAGCCGCGATAAAGATCAGCGAGGCCTGAAAGTAGGTCGCCCCAAAACTCTCCCGCAGGTGGACCATGCTGAAGAAACCCGGCATCGCCAGCGTGTAGCCCAGCAACGACTGCGCTGCCGTCCACACTGACATAAGGAGCGTCAGGGTGAGAAACCCCCTCACACGGAAGGGCGCCCGCAGCCGCCCGAGCACGTTGCCCCACACCGGTGGTGTTTTTCGAACCGGCTCGTCCACATAACAGTGCACCAGAATGTCCGCGATCCCGCAGACGGAGCACAACGCAAACACCCACTGGAAACCCGCAAGGGAGCCCTGCCACTCCGGTCTGTCCAACACCCATCCGTACAGGGCCGTCGCCACAATCAGCCCCAGGGAAAGCACCCGCTGGCGCACCGCCCAAAACCTGCCCGCAGACTGCGCCGGCACCAAGTCCGCCATCCAGCTTGTCCACGAGGCCGTCCCCAAATTCGCCAACAGATTGCTCAGTCCCAGCGCCGCGATCAAATACACCGCCAGCCGGCCCCGGGCCTCCGGAAACAGCCAGGGCAGCACGGCGGGCGCCGCCCAAAGCACCCGGTGGGCGACGGTCACCACCGCCCACATCGTCTTGCGCCGGCCAAGCCCCTCGGCCAAAAACGCGGCCGGAATCTGCGCCAGCATCGCCACCTGCCACGCCGCCGACAAAATCCCCAGCTGCGTGGAAGTCGCCTCCACTGCCTGCATCAAAAGCGGCAACGGCGCGCCCAGAGGTCCGCAGATCCAGAACATGCCGAAAAAACCGGCGGCGATATTAAGACGCAACGAACGCTCCATGGGAAAGCCACCCAGCAAAAACGCGTCCTTCCCGCACGGAAAGCCTATTCAGCGCCCCGCAACCGTTTGAGGCCCTTTCGCGGAGAGCCCGCCCAAGCCGCTCCCTCTACGCCGACGCTCAAGCCCCCAGGCGGCTCGAGCCGGTCAGGACGCTGAGGACAGCGTCGGACAGCACGTTGGCCTGCGTGCGCACGGCCAGCGCCCCCTGCGTCAGCACGTCCGTGCGCGCCAGGTCCGTCACCGCCCGCGCCACATCGGTGTCCCCCACCACGCCCGCCGCCGCCTCCGTTCCGAGCGCCACTCCCCGCGCGTGCGCCAGTCCGCCCTCCAGACGGCTGCGTTGCGCCTGGTTGGCAGCCATCTTCTGTGCGAGGTCAGCCAGCAGCTTCTCAAATCCAACGGCCCCCATCACCGTCGAATCCATCACATCCGCCGGTGTTGTCACAAACACCGTCGCTGGATCCCGCTCCGGGGCGCTCGCAGGCGAGGTGGTCCCAAGCACGTAACGCCAGGTCGGTTCCGTGGAAAAATCGCTCTGCGTCAGGTCCATCGTCCGTTTGCCATCCCCGCTCAAAGCCACCTGCAGCGTCGTCCGCGCCCCGGAAACATACAACAGGCTCTTCCCGTTAAAGCTCGCCTCCCGCGTGTCCCAGATCTCGTCGGCCAACTTGGTGAACTCAGCCATGTAGTTTTCCAGATCAGGCTGCCCGCCGGTGTTGGGGTCGGTTCCAGCCTGCATCGGGTTGAGCATCTTCGAGGCCAACTCGTCCATCCGTGCGACGTTCTTGTAGATGTGCTCCAGCGCTCCGGCCTGCGCATCCAAAAACGAAAGCGCGTTCACCATTCCGGCCGCAGTTGAGCGCTCCCGGGTGACCGTCGTGCGCAGCTTGTACACAAACGCCGCCGTCCCCCCCGTGTCTTCCGGCTGCGCCACGCCGCTGGAGAGCTGCGCCACCGTCCGGCTTTTCACCTTGGTCTGCGTGTTCAAATCCATCGCCGAACTGCGCAGCGATTGGTAGGCGGTGTTCAATGTGATCATAAAAGTCGTGGGTTGCTTGGTCTTTGAAAATTTCCTGTTCGGTCTGCTCCCGACATCAGTCCCCCGCGGGGACAACGCTCAGTTCCGCCTCTCTGCTCCGCACCGACCGACCGAAGAAGTCCAACGCCTCCACCCAAT
>CAMCIN010000182.1 GCA_945874745.1 Akkermansia muciniphila
CCTGGGCCGTGGCCTCGGAGTAGTTCCGATTGCGGGAAATGTCCCGCCCTAGGAACACGTGTTCCTGGTGCTCACCGTATTCAACCATCCCCATCTTGTCGCTCATCCCCCACTCACACACCATGCGCCGAGCGATGTCGGTGGCCTGATTGATGTCGCCGCGGGCGCCGTTGGTGACGTCCCCGAAGATGATTTCCTCGGCTACGCGACCGCCCATGATCATGACAAGCCGGTCTAGTAGCTCGTTTTTGCGCTGGGTGTACTTGTCTTCGGTGGGCAGGTACATCGTGCTTCCAAGGGAGGGCCCGCGGGGGATGATGGTCACCTTGTGGAGCGGGTCGGTGTGCTTGAGTAGGAGTCCAAGCAGGGCGTGGCCGGCTTCATGGTAGGCGGTGTTCTCCTTTTCCTTGTCGCTCATCGCAAGCGAACGCCGCTCCTTGCCCCAGCGCACCTTGTCGCGGGCCTCCTCCAGTTCCTGCCGGGTGATTGCCTTCAGCCCGCGCCTGGCGGCAAGAAGAGCCGCCTCGTTCATCACGTTGGCCAGCTCGGCGCCGGAATAGCCGGGAGTGCCCCTGGCAATCAGCGCCAGCTCAACCCCTTCGGCAAGCTTCACCTTCTTCGCATGTACCCGCAGGATCTCCTCCCGACCCTTCACATCCGGGAGGGACACGGTGATCTGGCGGTCAAAGCGGCCCGGCCGCAGCAGGGCGGGATCCAGTACGTCAGGCCGGTTGGTGGCGGCAATAATGATGACCCCCTCCTGCGTGTCGAACCCGTCCATTTCCACAAGCAGAGCGTTGAGGGTCTGCTCGCGTTCGTCATGGCCTCCGCCCACTCCATGGCCGCGGTGGCGACCGACGGCGTCGATTTCATCAATGAAAATCAAGCAGGGGGCGCTTTTCTTGCCCTGTTCAAACATGTCGCGCACCCGGCTCGCACCGACCCCGACAAACATCTCCACGAAATCGGAGCCGGAGATGGAGAAAAAGGGCACGTCCGCCTCGCCCGCAATGGCACGCGCCAGAAGGGTTTTGCCGGTACCGGGCGAGCCAACCATCAGGACCCCCTTGGGGATGCGGCCGCCCAGCTTTTGGAAGCGTTTGGGATCCCTCAGAAACTCGACGATTTCCTGCACCTCTTCCTTGGCCTCCTCGACACCGGCGACGTCCTTAAAGGTGACCTTGTTTTTTTCGCGGCTCATCATGCGGGCCTTCGACTTGCCGAAAGTCAGGGCGCCGCGGCCCGCGCTGCGGATCTGCTGCCGGAACAGGAAGTAAAGGACGAGCAGGAACATGGCCACGGGCAGAAACCCGACCAAAGTGGAGGCCATGACGTTGGCATCCGAGCGGGGGTTGGCTTCGAGGCCGTTTTCCCTGAGGAACTCGCGCAAATCCGTATTGTAGCTGAGATTTACCTGGGAGCGGAAACGTTCCGAGGCCCCGTTTTCAGAGAACTTGGCCCAGCCCTGAAGGTGGTCGTTCATCCCACCGACCTCGGAGACGAGATCGAGTGGCTTGGAGGTATCCACCCATTTGTTCAAAACCGCGGAATGAAACGCGGAATAGGGCACCTCCCGGATGTGGCCCTCCGGATTGCGGTACACAAAGGCCCCGCCGATCAATGCGGCGGCCATGGCCAGAAGCAGCAAGGCTTTCCAGTTAAACGAGGGTTCCCCCCCATTACCTCCGTTACCTCCGTTATTACTGGGGCGCTGCCGCTGAGGACCGTTGCGGGGTTCTGAATCAGACATAAACTTTCTTTCGTGAGCTAAACAGAAAAACTGAGGGTGAGCAGGTGTGCGTAGAGGGGGATCAAGCGGAGATCGAGCGGAGAAGGCAAACTCAGGCTGGCTGAAACAGGCTGAGTGAGCATTTCCGTTTCAGCAATGTAACACTTTTCACCGACACGGCAACTGTGGGCACAGACCCTTGAAATCCAGCAGCGCGTTATTCGACACAGAGCCCAGCGCGCGTTAGCTTGGTCTCACACCCATGTCGCCCGTCCTCGAGAGCCTCCTCAATGAAGCCCGCCTGCGGGTGCGCGACTTCTGGAGGCGTGTGCCCCTCATCCACCGCCTGTGGCATACCGCCCAGTTTGTGGGCCGCCGGCTGGCCCGCCGCCCCCGGACCGTCACGGAAAGCCCAAACCTGTTGCCCCTCCTGATTCAGGTCCTGGCGGCCTTTTCCAAGGCGGGGGCGAACGTGCTGGAGGAGGAAATCGACTCTTCCCTGGGCTTCCTGCGGCACGACTTTCCTGAGGCCGTCTATTCGGAGTTGCGTAGGCTTTTCAAGCACGCCCTGCAGGAGCAGCACGATCTGGGGGCCATGGCGCAGAAGCTGGCGGGGCAGCTGAGCACCGACCAGAAGATCATGCTTGGAGTGCAACTCTACGACCTCATCGCCCGGGCCGGGATGGACCGCCGGCAATTGGTGGAGTTTTACTCCTTCATGACCCAGCTGGGGATGGCGGCGCAGGCCATCGACATCGTCTATCAGCTCAGCTCAGGGGACACACCAGATCCCTCGGTGTATCAGACGGGCAACTCCCCGCTGGAGTCGGTGAGCTTCGGCGCCAGCGGTTCGGTGGAGGACGTGGGCCTCAAGAGTCTGCACCAAAAGGAGCGCATGCTGGCCTTCCGTTACCACGAACTGCTGCTGCTCAAAAACCTCTCCTCTCCCAACGTGGCGGTGCGCGGGCGGCCTCTGAAGCCGGGGGATTTTTGCCGCATCTACCCTGGGCAGCGGGTGCTTTTGGGCGAGGAGGTGCTCAGCCATCAGGAGCTGGCCTACTATTTTAACGCCAAGAAAAACGTATCGCTGACCCAGATCTACCTGACGCTGGACGCCGGCGGGGAGCTGGAGCTGCAGCGGGAGCGGGCGCGCGACAGTGCGCTGGAAGTGCGTTTCGGGCTGAAGGTCCAGGTCAAGGCGCTGCGGTCGACTCCGGCGAAACTCAACGGGACCCGACTGGTGGCGGGCACGGTGGTGGAGGCGGCCCTTGACGACCAACTGGTCTTTGAGAACGGCTCGGAACTGCCCCTGAGCGATCTGCGCCGGAGGGCGCGGGCCTTGGGGGGGCGCTTTCAGCTGAAGGCTTACAAGACGAGCTACCTGGTCTCCAACAACCCAAGCCTGCTCGATGTGGACGACATCCTGCTTTCGCCGGGGACTGCGGGCGAGGTGCTCCTGCGGATTTTGTGCGACTACGAACACCGGGTGGGCACGCTGGAAGTGCTGCACTCGGACCGGCCGTTGCAAGTCGGGGGACAGGCGCTTCCGGTGGGGAGCCGGTGCGCCCTGGAAGACGGGGCCACCATCCGGCTGGACGCCGGGCAGGTGCTGCGGTGCGACTTTGCCGAGCGCATCATTGAGGAGGAGCGCAACGTCATCTCCACGCTGGAGCTGCGGGATTTGACGTGCCGCTTCCGGAAGGGGGTCACGGCGCTGGACTCCATTTCTTTCAGCGTAAGCCGGGGCGAGATGGTCTGCGTGATGGGGGCGAGCGGCTCGGGGAAATCCACCCTGCTGCGTGCGATCGCCGGACAGCTGCACGCAACCGAGGGCCGTGTGCTGCTCAACGGGCAGTCGCTTTATGGCGACCTGGACGCGCTCAAGCACTTCGTCACCTACATCCCCCAGGACGACGCCTTTGACGATTACCTGACCATCGAGGAGAACATGGATTTTGCAGCGGCCATCCGCTCCCCGCATTTGTCCAAGCGGGACCGGGCGCGGCGGGTGGAGAGCAAGCTGATCGAACTGGGGCTGGCGGAGCGGAGAGATTCGCTGGTGGGGAGTGCGGTGAAAAAGCTGCTTTCCGGCGGGGAGCGAAAGAGGCTCAACATCGGTTTGGACATGCTTTCCTCGGCGGACGTTTTCCTGTTTGACGAGCCGACAAGCGGCCTGTCGTCAAAGGATTCCGAACACGTGCTGGAGATCATCCGGGGGATGACCCACAACAAGATCATCCTGGTGACGCTGCACCAGCCGACCTCGAAGCTCTTCCAGATGTTCACCAAGGCGCTGCTTCTGGACAAGGGGGGGCGGCTGGCCTTTTTCGGGACGCCCCAGGAGATGCTGGCCTACTTCGCCGAAGCGGAACACGAGCAGCAATTTGGCACCGAGCTGGGCGGCTGCCCTGCGTGCGGCACGACGCGGCCCGAGTTCATCTTTGACGTGCTCGAGACCCCGCTGCGCGACCTGAGCGGCGACGTGATTTACGAGGAAAACAACCGGGGCCAGCTGGTTCCTGCACGCCGTTTTTCCCCCGACTACTGGAAGGAAAAATACGATCTGTTCCGGCTGCTGCAGGACATGAAGCAGGTCAACGTGCGCGAAAGCCCCGTGCCGCCGCCCGTAGCGACTCCGGCCCTGCCCGTCGGCCAGCAGCGCCGGCTGAAACTTGGCGAGGAATGGACGCAGTTGAGCACCTTCTGGAAACGGGCCTTCCACTCAAAACTGCGCAACCGGGGCAACCTGGTGCTCACGCTCCTCGTGCCACCCGCGCTGGCGGCTATCATCGCCTGGGCCTTGTATTTTACCAAGGACGAGTCCGGCACCTACGACTTTTCCAGTGCCTTCCATATTCCCACCTACATCTTTATCTCGCTTCTGGTGGCGATGTTTTTGGCGCTGATGAACAGCGTGGACGACGTGATTCGGGACCGGAGCCTGCTCAACCGGGAGCGTAACCTCGCGACCCGACTGCCCTACTACATTCTGACCAAGATGGGGACGCTCACCCTTTTTAGCGCGGTGCAGTGTGCTCTGTTTGTGGCGGTGGGAAACTGGATCCTGGAGGTCAAGGGCATGTTCCTGCCCTACTGGTACTTCATGCTGATCACCGCCTTTAGCGGAGTGGCGCTGGGGCTGGTTGTTTCCTCGCTCGCCACCTCGAGCAAGATGGCCGCCAACTTTGTCCCCCTGGTGCTCATCCCCCAGCTCATCTTTAGCGGAGCCTTGGTCAAGTACGAGGAGATGAACCGGGACCCCGACCTGCTGTACACGCTGCAACGCTGGCTCATCGCCAATCCAGACCCCAAGATTCCCGATTCCGAGGCGCGCGAGGCCTCCGACAAGACCCTCCGGATTCCCGCGATCTCACGCTTTGTGGCTACGCATTACAGCTACGAGGCGCTGGTGGTGGCCCAGGCGAAGCTCAACCCGCTGACCCGCCGCCAGGACGCGCTCCAGGAGCAGATCGACCGCCTGGCCAAGCGCAAGAACCGGACGGAAGCGGAAACCCGCAGACTGGAGGACCTTAAGCAGGCACTCATTGAGGTGAGCGTTCTGCAATCCGATTCTGGACGCGACTTGGACCGCCGCATGCGCGGCGTAGACCGCGTGCTGAGCGGAGTGAGCCTCGCTGACAGCGGGCTGTCCTCTGGAGGAACCCGCCTCAGCGCCCAGCGCCGGTACAGCAACCAAAAGGTCGGGGAGATGGTGTACAAGGCGGAGACGGAACAGAGCGATTACCGCCGGGAGCGGCCCGCGAACGTCTTCTTCAGCCCGGACAAGTACGTGGGCGGGATCCGGATCAACGTGTATCTGTGGAACAGCTTGGTGCTGATCTTTTCCAGCGCCGCGCTCCTGGCCCTGCTGCACGCCATTCTGAGCAGCCAGCTCCGGCCCGCTGGCAAGTCGCTCGAAGAATAGCGCCCCCTGCGGCGCCGGTTCCGGCGGCTGCGCCATGCCAGGCAGGTGCCTGCTTGCATCGGCTGCTGGCGCTGCTGGAATGGCGCCATGAACAGCCATACCTCCGCTGGGGAGCCGGCCCCTCCGCAGCCCGCCCTCCGCATTGCCCAACTCGACGAAATTCCCGCGGTTCCCTGCCCCTGCGGGCAGGCACGGCGCGCCTTCCACGCCCCCGACAACCAACTGGCGACGGTCCATCTGACGGACATTTCGAAGGACAGCCGGGCGCACTACCACAAGCGCATGACCGAGATCTATATCGTGCTGGAAGGCGAGGGTTTCTTGGAGGCGGACGGAGTGTCCTACCCGCTCAAGCCGCTGACGGCCGTCATGATTCCACCGGGCTGCATCCACAGGGCTGTGGGAAACCTGCGGCTCATCAACGTCCCAATGCCCCCCTTTGACCCCGCGGATGAGTTTGAGCCGGAGGCCGCTCCAGGGGCGCAACCGGCCGGACACTAAAATAAACCCAACAGGCTCAGGATTTAGATAACTATCCGCAGATTCCTCAGATTCAGCAGATGAGTGGAACCCACAAAAGCATCTGCGGAAATCTGAGCCATCTGTGTATCACTGTCCGACCTTCTCAACGAAACCGGTCGGATGTTTGAGGTCGGCCTTGGCTCCCGCCCGGGGCGGGGTGACAACGGGGTGTGACTTTGGCACGGCTCTCCGTTTACATTTATCTTTGTCATTGCAGTTTCACCCGAACCCTCGCGTGGAAACCCGTCCCCTTTGTTCTTAGTTTTTGCCGAACCACCCCCTTTGCATGAAAACAGCCAATGTTTATCTAAACAGTCATTTTGAAGTGATTGAGGCGGTGCAGTCGGCCGCCCTTCCCTCGGAAAAATTTGAGTTTGTCTGCTCCTACAGACGCGACAAGTTCCAGCCGCAGGGCCCCGCGCTGGCAACGGCCGCGACTCCACTGGGGGTCGTCCGCACGCTTCCGAATGCCACGTTCATTCGCGAGCCCGCGCGCCTGAGCTCCCCTGCCTACGGCCGCTACTGCCTCGAAGTCGCCCGCAAATACCGGGCCGACGTCTTTGTTCCTGGCAGGCAGGTTTCCGGGATCTCCGCCCAAGCCGCCTCCTTCGAGCAACACGGGATCCGCGTGGTGGTCCCCGCCGCGCCGCCGACGCTCAACCAGATCAACCATAAGGGCCGTTTTTATGAATCCGTCCGGGGCTGCGGCGTCCCGCTGCCCGCTTTCGAGCAGGTCGATAAACTTGCGGACTTTGAGGCGGCGGTCAAAGCCGTGGGACGCCAGCACGAGGTTTGCTATAAGCCGGCTGTTTCAATTTTCGGGTATGGTTTCCACATTTTAGTGGAGCATCCCAGTGCCCGGCACCCGAGCGCCGAGCAACGGGGGGCGCCCGCGCTGCGGCTGGACATTTCGCTGCCTGAGGCGCTGGCCAAGTTCGGAAGGCGGAGCCGGTTCAAGACGCAGCTGGTGATGCAGCATCTGCCGGGCCTCGAGCGCAGTGTAGACTGCCTCGGTGCCAACGGGCGGCTGCTGTGTGGAATTGTGCGCCGCAAAAACTCCGACGGCACCCAGTTTTTCGAGGCGAATGAAACCGTGCTTGGATACGTGCGCACCTTGGTGGCGCACTTCAAGTTGAGCGGGCTCTTCAACGTGCAGTTTAAGGACGACGCCGAGGGCCGGCCGCGCCTGCTGGAGATCAACCCCCGCATGGCGGGCGGCATCTCGTATTCTTTCCTGTCCGGAGTCGTGCTGCCCTATTGGGCCATCCGGCTGGCCCTGGGCACTGCCGGGCCCGGAGACATTCCACAGCCCAAGACGGGCCTTCTGGTTACTGATATCCGCAAGCCGCGGCTGGTGTGTTCGATCGCCTAGGGGGGTATCCGCAGATCTCACAGATGCCACAGATGTTTTTAGTTTTGGTCTCATCTATTTAATCTGAAAAATCTGCGGATGTGTCTCTGCCTCAGGGTTCCATTGGGAGGCGCCCGTGAGTTTTTTTTTCTGAGCAGAGGTTGATTTGACCGTGCACACGCCCTTGCCGACCTCACCATTTGCCTGAAATCCGCCGAATGACCAGCCAGCCGCATACACCGCCCACGACACCGCCCCTGGAGCGGAGCATCGCCCTTGAAGCCGGGCTTCTCCGGTTGCAGGTTTCCCGGGCAGATTTGCCTCTGGACGCGCTCTGTGGCTTCGCCTCCCGCCGCAACCGGAAGCGGGGCTTTCTCTTTGTCTCAAAGGTGCTCGGCCGCCATATCCCAGTGCGGCCCGGAGTGATGGCGCAGGGACACGCCGCCTTGGCGCGGCAGATTCCCGCCGACCTGCCCGGGCCCGTCCTCTTTGTCGGCCTCGCCGAAACGGCCGTTGCCCTCGGACACGGGGTGCGGGACCAGTTTGCCGCTCAGACGGGGCGCGCCGACACGCTTTTCCTCCACACGAGCCGCTACCGGCTCAACAGGCCCGTCCTCATCGAGTTCTTGGAGGAGCACAGCCACGCCCCTTCGCACATCCTCTACCAACCCTCCGAGCCGGAACTCCGCCACTCCCTCGAGACGGCCAGGAGTCTGGTGCTGGTCGACGACGAGGCGAGCACCGGCAAGACCTTCATCAATCTTACCCGCGCGCTGACGCCGACGCTGAGGGGGCTGGAACGGGTCGTTACGGCGGTCATCACGGACTGGCGGGCGCCGCACTTGCGGGCAGCTTTTCGGGATGCGATGCCGGTCGACGCCCTGTCGGTTGCGCTGCTTGAAGGAGAATATCAGTTTGAGCCAGCGGCGCTTGCTGTTTCGGAGGAGGCGCCCGCCGCAATCGGCACAAACGCTCCCGTGGATGCGCTTTTGGCGCGTAACTACGGGCGTTTGGGCGTGACGAACTGCCCTGTGCTTGCGCTGCCAGACTTGGGGCAGGTGGCCGGGCAGCGCATCCTGGTGCTGGGTTCCAGCGAGTTTGTCTACCCGCCCTTCTTGCTGGCCCAGGCGCTGGAGCGAGAGGGCGCGACTGCCTTCTGCCAGGCGACTACCCGCTCGCCCGTGCGCCTTGGCGGGGCGATCTCCTGCGCGCTTGAGTTCGAGGACAACTACGCCGACGGGATTGTGAACTACCTCTACAACGCGCGGCAGCAAGACTACGACCGGATCCTCCTGTGCACGGAAACCCCTGCAGACCTTCTGGATCCGAGACTGATCACGGCGCTGGGAGCGCAGATCGTTCAAGGCTAAGCTTATGCAATCCCACGCAGTCACGTTGATGGACATCGACGACACGATCCTCCAAGCCAGGCGCAAGTGCGGGGAAGACGACTGCGAGCCGGTCGGTTACAACATCGAGGGAGAGCCTGTTGGCTTTATGCGCCGTTCGCAGCGCGAACTCTTCGACAGGCTCGCCGCCAGCACCACCATCATCCCGTGCACGGCCCGGGATGCCCAGACGCTGGGCAGGGTGAGACTGCCTTTCCACAGCTACAAGATCTGCTCCTACGGGGGC
>CAMCIN010000183.1 GCA_945874745.1 Akkermansia muciniphila
GATGGTGGCCGCCTTGGAGGAGAGGGTGCGGGCGGGCGTGTTCAAGTCGCTTGTGGACTTCTGCGGCCGGGTGGACCTCAAGCGGGTGAACAAAAAGTCGGTGGAAAGCCTGGTGCGTTGCGGCGCCTTCGACTGGACCGGGGTGGAACGGGCGCAGCTCTTTTCCGAGATTGAGGGGGCGCTGGCCTCGGCGGCGAGTCTGAGCCGGGACCGCGCAGCCGGACAGGTGTCGCTTTTCGACATGTTGGACACGCCCCAGCCGGTGTCGAAGCGGGCTTCGGGCCCGACGGTGTTGCCTTGGAGCCCCGAGGAAAAGCTGGCGGCGGAGAAGGAGTTGCTGGGCTTTTACGTGACCGGACATCCGCTGGACCGGTACCGGTCGCTTTTTGAAAGCGGCAAGTACGTGGCGCTTGCCAACCTGGCGGAGCAGGTGGAGTTGGGGCAGCGGAGTGCGACCGTGGAGGTGGCTGGTTCGCTGGTGGCGGTGGAGAAGCGGTTTTCCAGAAAGGGCAACAAGCCCTTTGCGATCGTGACGCTCGAGGATCTGAGCGAATCGGTGGAGGTGATGATTTTCGGGGAGGCGTACGCGTCTGGCGCGGCGTTGATCGAGGTCGGCAAATTGGTCAATATTGAGGCAAGGGTGGAGGTGCGCGAGGAGGAGGGGGTGCGGGTGAGTGCGATTCAGGTCAAGCCCCTCAAGCGTCCGCCCGAGGCGAGCAAACCGGTGGCGCTCAAGCTGGACTGGGAGAAGACTTCGGTGGCGGAGCTGTTCGAAATCCGCGACGCGTTGTTGTCGAGTCCCGGGATGCGGGCGGTGACGCTGCAGTTCGAGCACCGGGACGGCAGACGGATCCACCTGCATCCGGCCGAGCAGTTCCGTGTGGCGTGGGAGCCGCCGCTGGAGGCGCTCCTCAAGCGCTGGCTGGTGTAGGGCGGAGGGCCTCGTGGGATGGCCCCGTTGGGGCGCATCCGTGTGGGGGTGTGCCATGTGGTCGGAATGCACCATCCCCACAAGGGCGCTCCGCTCCGGCGCACCGAAGGTGCATTTCCCTCGCCAGCCCACGGCAACGCCGTGGGCACACCCCCCAGCATTCCGCAGCCCTGAAAGGGCGTCCCATGGCCTGCGCGCGGCCGAAACATTTGACCCCTCCCATCCCCAACGTAGGGTTGGGCCATAGTCTGCCCTAGCCGTCTTGCTCCATTCATGCCTTCCCCTGCGCACGCTTATCCCCTCGGCTTCGCCTCGCTCGCCCTCAGGCCCGAGCTGGCACGGATCGTTGCGCACGCTTTCCTCACCCACGGCGACTGGGCCGCCGCCAAACGCCACGTCCGCTCCTCCAACGCCCTCCAAACCCGCACCGCTTCCACGGCCAAACGCGTCGAACAAGAACTCCGTAGGCGCCTCCAATCGTTGACCCGCCCCCAGTTGGAGCTCCTCGCAACCGCTCCACTCGACACCTGCGTCGCACTCGCCTGGCTTGCCGTCCTCAAGACCACCCCGTTCGTCCTCGCCTTTACCGCCGACATCCTCCGCCAGAAACTCGACGCCGCCGACCCCGTCCTGCGCCCCTCCGACTACGAAAACTTCTTCGCCAGCCAGGCCATCGCACACCCAGCACTCCAGCAACGCACCCCGCAGACCAAGGTCAAGATCCGCTCCATCCTGTTCTCCATGCTCCGCGAGGTGGGCATCCTGCTTCCTTTAGGAAAGGAGGACACCGTCCAGCGCCCCCCTCTTCCCGAGGAGGTGCGCACCAGCATTCTTGAGGAAAATCCCCGCTGGCTGGCCGGATTCTTGGTGTCGGATGCAGAATTGTGTACCCTGCATGGTTGAAGGCGTCTCCCACCCCCATGTCCGACCCGACCGAACACCTCTACGGCATCTTGAGCCACCCCAATTTCCTCGCCATGAAAGGCCTGGCGAACGAGGTGCCCATCTTCATCCACCCCTACGATCCCGCTGCCGAAGACGCCGTCCGCCGCATGGTCGACTCCCTCAAGTCGCGCCTGCTTTCCGCCGGAGTCCAAGTCGCCGTTGTCGACCTTTTTGACACCGTCCTCCAAATCCTCGAGGACAACGACCTCCTCTCCGGCCTGCTCGAAGACGAAGCCTCCTTTGATAAGGTCGACCTCCTCGAGACGCTCGAAAACTACGCCGACCCAAAGGCCCATCTCATCCCGCGCATTATCGATGTCATCGGCAACGAATCGGTGAAGCTCACCCTCATCACTTCCGTGGGACGCGTCTTCCCCTTTCTGCGCACCCACACCGTCCTCGAGGCCCTCCAGCCAGCCATGAGGCGCCATCCCATCGTGATGTTCTTCCCCGGCGAATACCTCCAGGAGGAAGGCACCGGTTCCCAGCTCCGGCTCTTTGGTTCCGTACCCACCCCGTCCCTCTACCGCCCCTACTACCGGGCCATCAATCTCGCCACCTACAACCCGTAACGGCCCGCCCCTATGCTTGTCCGCGACCTCTTCAAAAAGAACATCAACCGCCACATCGAAGGCGTCATCAAGGCGGACGACGAACGCGACCTCCTCACTGAAGTCGACGAATACGTCGTCACCAGCGATGTCGCTGACGGGCTCGACAAGTTCCTAGACAACTACCTGCACCATCCCCTCAACAACGGGGTCTGGATCTCCGGTTACTTCGGCTCCGGCAAATCCCATCTGCTCAAGATCCTTTCCCTCGTGCTCGACGGACGCACCGTCGGTCAGGGCGCCTCTGCCGCGGGCATCTTCCTCACCAAGATCGAAGACGAAATCCGCTGCGCTGACATGCGCAAGGCCGTCAAAATCCCCTCCCAGAGCGTCCTCTTCAACATCGACCAGAAGTTCGACGGCATCGGCGGCGACCACACCGCCCCCATTCTTGAAGTGTTCGTCAAAGTCTTCGACGAACTCCGTGGCTACTACGGCAAGCAGGGCTACATCGCCAAATTCGAAGCCGACTTGGACGAGCACAACAACTTCACGGCCTTCAAGGAAACCTACCAGCGAGTCAACGGCTCGCCTTGGGAAAAGGACCGCGACGCCCTCGCCACCGCCAAACGCAAGGCCTTCATCAACGCCTACACCACCCACTTTGGGCTCAGCGAAAACGACGCCACCAACTTCCTCAAACAGATGCGCGAAGACTACCGGATCTCCCCGGCTGACTTCGCCAAGCAGGTCAAAAACTACATCGCCAAGCAGGCCCCCGGCTTCCGCCTCAACTTCTTCGTGGACGAGGTCGGCCAGTTCATCGCCCAGGATGCCGGGCGCATGTTAAACCTCCAAACCATTGCCGAAAGCCTCGCCACCGAGTGCAAAGGACACGCCTGGGTGATGTGCACCGCCCAAGCCGATCTGGGCGGAATCCTCGGCGAAATGACCGGCTCCAACGCCGACCAAATCTCCAAAATCCTCGGCCGCTTTCCCACCCAGATCACCCTCAAGAGCGCCGATGTCCAGGAGGTCATCCAAAAACGCCTCCTCGCCAAACACGAGGACGAGCCCGAGGTGCTCACCTCCGTCTACGACCGCGAAAAAGATAACCTCTCCACGCTGTTCCGCTTCAGCGAAGGCGGGTTCTCCCACAAAGGCTGGCGCGGGAGCGACGCGTTCTGTGCTTCCTACCCGTTCCCGCCCTACCAATCCGATCTCTTCCAAATCGCCATCCAGCAGTTCTCCCGGCATGGCGCCTTCACCGGGAAGTACCGTTCCGTGGGGGAACGCTCCATGCTGGAAGTCTTTCACGAGGCCGCCAAAAACGTGAGCGGCAGGGCCGTGGGCACCCTGGCTTCTTTCGACCTGCTCTACGACGGCATCTCGGCCTCCATCCGTGGCGACTACCAGACCTCCGTGAGCATGGCGGCGCGTTCCCTGGGCGACGGACACCCCCTGCGCGTGCTCAAAGCGCTGTTCCTGCTCAAGTGGGTGCGCGAGTTCAAAGCGACTCCGCAAAACATCGCGATCCTGCTCATCGATGAAGTTGTCGTCGACATTCGCAAGCATCTCCAAAGCGTGCAGGAAGCCCTCAACCTTCTTGAAAGCCAGTCCTACCTCCAACGCAACGGCGACTGTTACGAGTTCCTCACCGACATCGAAAAGGACATCGAAGTCGAAATCAAAAACACCGACATCGACTCCACGCAGGTCACCAAACTGCTCACGGACATTCTCTTTTCCGACATCCTGCGGGACCCAAAAATCCGGTACGAAAACGGACAGGACTATCCCTATGCACGCCGTCTGGACGATCAACTCGTCGGACGGGACGCCGATTTCGCCATCAACATCGTCACCCCCGAACACGACAACCACGGCGATCTCCAAACACTCGCCGCCCAGAACACCGGCAAGGCCGAACTGCTTGTCATCCTCCCGTCGGATGCCCGCGTGATCGACGAAGCCCGGTTGCACCTCAAGACCCAGAAGTACATCCAGCAGAATACCGGCGCCAACGTCGACGAAAGCCGCAAGGCCATCCTCACCCAGCGCGGCACCCAGAACAGCGCACGCCGTTCCCAACTCCAGTCCCTCTGCGCCGATCTGCTCGGCAAATCGCCCCTTTACCTCAACGGTTCGCGTCTTGCCGACATCGGCGAGGGCGACGCCCGCAACCGCATTGCAAAAGCGAGCCAGACCCTCGTCTCCTTTGCCTACCCCAGCCTGCGGATGCTGCGCGGCACCTACGACGAGACCACCCTCTCCAAAACCCTGCTCGATCAGGACGACCTGCTTTCCTCCGCGCCCCTCACCGACGCCGAACAGGAAGTGCTCACCCATGTGATCCGCAACCAACACAACGGCGAGCGCATGACTGTGGAGGAAATCCTCCGCCATTTCCAAAAGCGCCCCTGCGGTTGGTATCCGCATGCCGTCCTGACGCTGCTTGCCCGCCTGTTTCGCATTGGAAAAATCGAGCTCCGCGCCCCGGAGATCCTCTCGCCCAAGGCCGCTCTAGACGCGTTCAAAAACACCCGCCAGCACGGCAGTATCCGCGTGCGTCTTCAGGAGCAGTTTGACCAGACCAAGGTCGATGCTTTGAAACGTTTTCACCAGGACTTCTTCGACCGCGCTTGTCCCGGAAACGATGCGCGTTCCGTGGCCGATACCGTGGCAACCGCCTGCGAAGGAGAACGCTTAGAGCTGCAAAGTCTCCTCGCTCAGAAGAGCCGGTACCCGTTCCTCTCCCAGCTCGAACCGGTCTGCGCCCAACTCCAAAGCCTCGCCGGCAAGGACCAGTCCTATCTGCTCAACAGTCTTGCGGAATTCTCCGGACCGTTGCTCGACGCCAAGGACGATCTCATCGTCCCCATCAAATCCTTCATGAACGGCCAGCAGCGCGTCACCTACGACGAGGCCATCGCGTTCCATCGCGAGGAGGAAGCCAACTTCGCAGAACTCCCCTCCTCAGAACTCGAACCTCTCCGCCAGCTTGCGGCTTCGACCGCACCGTTCAGGGGCAACGTCTTGCCCCAAGCCAAGGCGGCAGTCGCCAAGATCCGCTCCACCATCGAGACCCGTCTCGCCACCGAACGAGAAGCCGCCCTCACCGAGATCGAACGCCAGGAGGCACGCGTCAAAGAACTCCCCCAATTTGCTGCACTCTCTACGGACCAGCAGCAACAGGTGCTCTCCAAATCCCATGCCGCAAGGGATGCCATCCAGGGGGCGCGTTTCATCAGCAGCGTGCGGGACCGCCTGCACAACTACAGCTCCACCGACTACCCGGCGCAGCTTTCCCAGGCCACCAGTCTGGGAAAACCCACCTCCACTTATCAGGAAGGCGCGCCTACGGGCACGACTGTGAACGACGAGCCCGCCTACATTCCTTTCGCCCGCCTCCGGCCCAAGTGCGCCCTGCCTTACCTTGCCTCGGAAGACGATGTGGAGGTCTGGATCGAGTCCCTGCGCAAAACCGCGCTGGAAGAGGTGCAGAAAGGAAACCGGATCAGTTTGTGAGTGGCGCAGGCTGGACTGTACACCAAATTAAAACGCTACACTTGTGATGTGTAGTGTTCTTTGATAGTGTATGGTCATGAAGCCGCTTCAACAAAACCTCCTCGATTACCTCCAGACGCTGACCGGCGCCCATCTGGATCTCGTTCTCGAAGAGGCATCGGCTTTACCGCTCTTCCTCAGAACACGCTACGACCTGTGTTCCCTGAAACTCTTTGGACGCCGCGTTCTGTTGGCTCTGGAAACCGGCGCCACGGATTCCCCGTCGGTCTACGAAGCCCAAACTGCGACCCTCTCCCGACGACTCGGGGAGCCCGTCACGGTGGTTCTTCCCGCGTTGCCGTCCGCAGCCCGCAACCGGATGGTCCAGCGCGGCATCCCGTTCATCGTGCCGGGAAGCCAGATGTTTTTGCCCAATGCCCTCATCGACCTGCGGGAACGCCAGCCTAAGCCTGTTCCCGAACCGATCCCGGGCAAACCGCTCACACCCGCCGCGCAGTGCGTCCTCCTGACCCATCTCCAAAAGGAACCGCTCGACGGATGTTCGCTGTCCGCGATCGCCGCCAAAGTCGGCTACTCGCCTATCATGCTGACCAAGGTCAAAACAGAACTGGAAGCCGCGCATCTCTGCGAAGCCATCCGGGAAGGGCGTTCCCACCGTCTGCGGTTCACGCTTTCCGGCCGTGCACTCTGGGAGAAAGCGCTCCCCCTTCTGTCTTCTCCGGTACGAAGCCGGCATTGGATGGAGGCGAGCGCGCTGTCGGACAAGGCTCTTCCCGCCGGGATGAGCGCCCTCAGTCAGCGCTCGCTGCTTGAAGACGACCGACTGCCCACCTACGCCGTCAGCAAAAAGAACCTGCCCGCCCTCCTCGACAACCGCCTTTTTCGTGAAGCGCACGGCAGTGAGGAGGCCACTTTCAGTCTCGAAGCCTGGCATTACGACCCGTTCGTATTGTCCAAGCACACAGCAGTGGATCCGCTCTCGCTCTATCTCAGCCTGCGGGATTCATCGGATGAACGCGTCCAACAACAGCTCGAAACCCTTCTGGAGGGCGTCTTTTCACCCTAATCCTTTCCACCCGTCCCGATGAACACCACCTCGTTGAAGTCTTTTGCGCCCAAGGTCCGGCTCCTGTTGCAGGAAGCCATCACCCGGAAGCTGGATTACGTCCTCACCGCCGACACCGCCGATCTCCGCGCACGCGCCGCCCAGGTCCAGTCCCTCCGCAAACAGGCCGAACGCGACCGCACCGGGCTCCTCGAACGCGTCGCCTACACGTGGTTCAACCGGTTCGCCGCCCTGCGTTTTCTGGACGCCAAAGGCTGGCATCCCTTCGCCGCACGCGTCCTCACCCCGGCCACCCCCGAGGAAACCCAACCGGAACTCCTCAAGCTCACCCGCAACGGCTCGTTGCCCGCGGAACTCGCTTCGTGCACGGATCCCGTCCGGCTCAACCAGTTGCTGGACGGCCTCCTGCCCTCCGCCGATCCGCAGGGGGAAGTGTACCGGCATCTGGTCCTCGCCGCCTGTCACGCCTACCACAAGCTCCTGCCCCATCTCTTCGCCAAGATCGACGACGAAACCGAACTGCTCCTCCCGGATGATCTCCTCACCGAACACTCGGTGGTGCAGGGGTTCCGCACCGAGATTTCGGATGAGGATTGCGCCACGGTCGAGGTGCTCGGCTGGCTCTACCAGTTCTACATCAGCGACAAGAAGGACGCCGTCATGGCCCGCAAAAGCGCCGTGCCCACCGAGGACATCCCGGCCGTCACCCAGCTGTTCACCCCGCACTGGATTGTCCGTTACCTTGTCGAAAACTCGCTGGGCCGACTCTGGCTGCTCAACCGCCCCGGCTCGGGCCTCCGCCAGCACATGCCCTACTACATTGAAAGTGGGGAAAGTGAAAGTGGGGCAGGCGTCCCGCCTGCCTCCCCCTCACAAGAAGCAGGCAAGATGCCTGCTCCACTTTCTTTCAAGAACGCTGCAGGGGAAAGTGGGGCAGGCGTCCCGCCTGCCTTCCCCTCACAAGAGGCAGGCAAGATGCCTGCCCCACTTTCTTTTGAGCCGTTCAATCCTTGGGAAGAAGTGGAAACCCCTCAACGTCGCCTGCCCCACTGGCATCAGGAAGGCACCACCTACTTTGTCACCTTCCGTCTCCACGACTCCATCCCCCAAGAAAAACTCGGACAATGGGAGGCAGAGCGCAAACAGTGGCTCTCAACCCACCCCGAGCCGTGGGACGAAAAAACCACCGCGGAATACAACACCATGTTCCCGGAACGCCGCCAGCAGTGGCTCGACAACGGCTACGGACGCTGCCTCTTGAAGTTGCCCGCTCTCGCCGAGATCGTGCGCTCGGCCCTGCTTCATTTTGACGGACAACGCTACGTCCTCGACGAGTTTGTGCTCATGCCGAACCACGTCCACCTCCTGGTCAAGCCGTTGCCTGGCCACGATTTATCCTCCCTCCTGCACACTTGGAAATCATTCACCGCAAAAGCCATCAACAAGGCCATTGGAGCGACGGGGACCGTCTGGCAGGATGAATCTTACGATCACATTGTGCGCTCCAGCTCTCAATTGGAGTTCTATCGCAACTACATCCGCGAAAATCCAGTCAAGGCGCGGCTGACCAACGTGCAATCCCAACGTGGGGCCGGCATCCAAAGTGACATAGAAAGTGGGGGTGAAAGTGGGGCAGGCGTCCCGCCTGCCTTCCCACCACAAGAAGCAGGCAAGATGCCTGCTCCACTTTTCCTCAGAATCACCAAGCCCGAGGACATCCGGCTGATCGACCCTGCCTGCGGCAGCGGTCACATGCTGACCTACGCATTCGACCTGCTTTACCTCATCTACGAGGAGGAAGGGTACGCGCCTTCGGAAATCCCCGCGCTGATTCTCCTGCACAACCTGCACGGGGTGGACATCTGCCCCCGCGCGGCCCAGCTCGCGGAACTGGCGCTGGTGTTCAAAGCCCGGGAAAAGTCCCGGCGTTTCCTGCAACCGGGCAATCTCGTGCGGCCCCGCATCCTCGCGATGCAGGATGTGGTGTTCGAGGAAGCGGAACTGACCGACTACATCGCCGCGCTGGATCTGGGCGACCTGTTCAACAAGCCCGTGCTGGAGCTGCTAAGCCAGTTCGAAAACGCGACGAC
>CAMCIN010000184.1 GCA_945874745.1 Akkermansia muciniphila
TTGAAGGCCTCCGCGTTTGCGATCGGATAGAGTTGAGAGGCGTACTCGGAGCCCGTCTCAGGAAGGAGCACTCTGCGCCACGCATAGACAAAATCCGCTGAGGTAACCGGCTCCCCGTTAGCCCAAATTGCATTTGAACGGAGGTGAAACGTGTACCGAAGGCCGTCTGGCGAAACATCCCACCGCTCAGCCACACCCGGCTGCACCTTCGCCTCCTGATCAAAGATCACCAACCCTTCAAACAAGGCATACGCGACCCGCGATGTCGCTTGGGCGGTAATCAGCGCTGGATCGAGCAACTCAGGCTCAGCCCCATTGATAAAAACAAGCTGGGCCCTGTCCAAGCGACTGCCGCAACCAGACAGCGCAATCCCGAAACAGAAAACAAATCCCCAGCAACGCAACAGAGCGGCCCTGCGGTTCAAGCACAGCCGGAACCAATTCGCCACTCTTCCAGCCCGCTGCCACTGAATTCCCGGGGGCGGGTAAAGCATCGGAGATGGAGCAAAGGACCCTCGACAATAATCTCAGGCGCTCCCGCCGCCTACCCGCGCAAGAGCGACTCGTTGAGCGAGAAGAGCTTTTCTGATTCGGCAGGAGCCTTGGATTCACCGCTTGGCTTTGGTGCGTCAGGCGCGGGCTTTGGTGCTTCAGGCGCGGGCTTTGGTGCTTCAGGCGCGGGCTTTGGTGCTTCGGGCGCGGGCTTTGGTGCCTCGGGCGCGGGCTTTGGTGCCTCGGGCGCGCCAACTGGCACTCCGTCAAGTTTTACCTCAGGAAGACCCGATGGCAAAGCCGGAGCTGCTTCTACAGGCTTGGGAGTTGCCTGTAGCTTCTGCTCCACATCGGTCCTCTCACGTCCCTGTCTCGCATAGAGGGCCGACAAAACTAAAGTCAACCCGAAGAAAAGTCCCCCAAGCCAACGAGTGATCGATGCCAGTACGTTGGTGGTTTGGGCGCCAAAGAGAGAGTCGGCGGTCCCCGCCCCGAATGCGGCTCCAAGCCCCTCATTCTTAGGACGCTGCATTAGCACAGCAAGAACGATCAACAGGCACACCAAAATGTGCGCGACCAACAGAAGATTGATGAAGATATTGAGCATAGCTGACCGGAATAAAAGCAACTTGGCAAACGCAGAGCCAATCACCATCGCCGCTTCCGCTCAAGGAATCAAGCCTCAGACAAGACGAACTCTCTGCCTGCCAGCAAGTCGCCGCCCCCCGCCCAGCCAAAAAACATTCGGGAGACAACCACACCTCCCCTTGATGCCCTCATTCTCCAGAATCTATGGGTTCAGAAAAACCCGACCGCAGAAAGGATCCAACACCCGCGCGCCGCGAGGGAGCCCCCTTACATCCACAAGCCCCCTGCCGCCATAGGGTGAGTAGACAAACCCGTACCGCCCCGAATGACGTCCGTAAAGAATGGGTTCAGCTCTCGGCTGCGAGTAGTGCTGGTGGTGGTGGTAACGGTAGGTTGCAGGCGGTTGCGCGTAGTAAGCAGGAGGGACCGCCGGTTGCGCATAGCTCCCGCTGCCCTGCGCATATCCCCTTTGTCTCTCGGACTGCCCGTACGCACCGAGAACATACCCACCAGCAGCACCAATCGCAGCGCCTTGGGCCATTCCCCGCCCTGTACCTTTCAGCATCCCTCCCATTACTGCCCCGGTGCCGGCACCAGCCAAAGCCGACTGGCCAGGAGTCTCACACCCGCTCAAAAGTACAGCTGCACCACAAACTAACAAAAGCCCGACGGAAGATGTCCCCCCCCTCAATCTGGAAAAAACAAAGGCCGCGCCAACAAAGATTTGCTTCATAAACAACATTCGCCTCCCTTTCGTTATAGCGTCGCTCCCGGCACAAACAAGTTGGCCCTAGCCCGCCGAGTCTCATTACGCATCTCTCTCGCCGTCACAAAAGCCGTCCGAGTAAAGACAGACGCCGCAAGCCAAACCTTCCTGCCACGGCTTAGCCTGTAGGATCGGTCCCAGACCCGAAAACCGTCAGCAGCCATTCTTTCAAGCAGGGTGCCATAAACCTCCCTCATGATTTCCGCCGCGACCATCACGCGCCGCTCCGAATCAGGCAGAAGCGCACGAGCCGCAGCAAAATGCCCCCGTGCCCGCTCCAACTGAAACTCCATGAAAGCCGCCCACCCGTGAGGTTCCCCCGAAGACCAGGACCCTTTGCGGATTCCAAACCGCTCTAGCTCATCCAGCGGGAGATACACCCGCCCAGACACAGCGTAATCCTCTGCAGCGTCCCTCAAGATATTAGTCAACTGCAGCGCCAGCCCAAGCTCCTCAGCGTAGGCATCACATCCACACCCCCCGAAAATCCGCGCGCTCACCAACCCCACCGCACTAGCAACCCGGTAGCAATAGCGTCGCAATTCCTCCCAAGTCCGATACTGGGCCCCCTCCAAGTCCATCTCGCAACCGAGCACAACCTCCACCGCCCACTCCAAGGGCACCTGCCGCCTGAGCAGTACTTCCCTCAAAGCGTCTGCAAGCGGTGGCGCATCGGGGCGCGCCCCTGCATCGTTGGAAAGCGCTTCCCTCCAGCGAAGCAGTCCCATGCGGCGGTCCTCAAACGGCAGGTCAGGCTCGTCGGCCAAATCATCCACCTGCCTGCAGAATGCGTAAAAGACGCGCATATCCCGTCGCCTACTCTGGGGAAGGACCCTGAGCGCAAGCGCAAGATTGCTTCCACTCGCCGCCGTAATCGCCTCTGCTGATCGCAATTCTGAGTGCATGGCCGTGGATTCGAGAGCTAGGTCCACCGACTGCCTTTGCACCCCACATAGGCCGCCGCAATGCCAACGACCATTTGCAAGACCAACACTGCAACCACAGACCAAACTGGCATCAACGGCGTCTGAGTCATTTGCAAAACCGCGTTGTAAAAGCGCGTCTCTGCAAGGGTTTGAAGGAACCCGGACCAACCCCAGTAAGACGCAATAAACGGCCGGGTCAACTTACCCAGCCACTCGGGAAGCGCCAGAACAGCACCACTCAACGGCAACTGAAACCCAACGAGGTAGACCGTCACAAGAGAGCTTTGCTCAGCGGTGCGCATCAAACTTGAGATCCCCAAAGACACAGCTGTCATTGCCGCATTCACCAAAAACAGCAAAAAGGTCTGCTCCAAAAGACTCCCAGGCATCCGTACTACGGCGTTCACGAACAGGGACATCCAAACCGACTGTGCCAACACGAGGACGGCCAGAAAACTCACCTTCGAAAGCACGTAGGCCAGCGGGTTCAGACCAGAAAACTTCTCCTTTTCCAAAATGAGCCGCTCACCCGCAACCTCCCTCGCCGCGTTGTTGGCACCCATCAAGGTGAGGAGAACCACCTGAAACATGATCAGCCCGGACACCATCCCGCCTACCCGGAGGTATTCGAGCCTTGTGGAAAAGTCACTTACCAGTTGCCGCAGCGGATCCTCCGGCAACTCAGCCGCAGCCCGCAACGCTGGCAGACCATGCAAAGCGAATACCACGACCAAGCACGGAAACCCCACCAGCAAAGCCAAATGCAATTTCACCTGTCCTCTGTCACGCCAAAACAAACGCCATCGCCGCCCCCACAAGACCCTCCATTGCACCAAAAAACCCACCCGCTCCACCTGCCCCGAAGCAGCACATTCTACCGTACCAGCATCATTTCCAACGGATAAGGAAGCCTTTCCACGCTCAAGCAACCCGTACGAATCCCTGTGTTTTTCCCAAGACTGCCCCCAGTCCGCAGCAGATCGCGTCGCAAGCTTCGGATACAAATCCTCCTGATGCTCAATTCCAAAGTAATGCAGCAGATACTCCGGGCTGGAATGGAATACAAGATGGCCCTGACACAGAACCGCCACCGAATCGTGGGAGCTCAAATGTCTCAGACTATGAGTTATATTGAGTACGACTCGCCCCCTGTCTGCAGCGCCACGTAGTAAATCCGTAATCTCGTCCTCCGCCTTCGGGTCCAAACCGCTGGTGACCTCATCACAAAGCAATAGGTCTGGAGCGCTCACCAACTCTAACCCCAGAGCAAGGCGTCTCCGCTGCCCCCCAGAAAGCACCGCCACACGCTTGTGAGCGATCTCGCGCATTCCAGTTTCTTCCAAAACGGCTTCCACCCTCTGCTCCACTCCCTCCGCCCCAAGCCCTCCACAACGCAACCGCACTGCGTCCTCCACGCACTCCCAAACCTCCAACTGCTCATGTGCGATACTGAACTGGGGCACATACCCAACCTCGTGGGGCTCAAAGTCCCCCTCCTCCGCAAGATTCCTCCCCTTCCAACGTACGGCGCCACTGGACGCCTCGTTCAAACCCACGATAACCTTCATTAGCGTGCTTTTTCCGCAGCCAGACGGCCCGAGCACAGCTACCAACTGCCCTTCCCTCCTGAGGCACAAGCTCACGTCACTCAACAGGTGTACCTGAGCGCCTTCGGAACCAATACAAAAGCTTAGGTTGAGAAGTTCGAGCACATATTCCTTTCAAACAGCACTATTCTGCCCTTATCACCACCTAAACTGAACAAAAAAGCGCATCCAACCGTAGTCGGATGCGCCTTTTCTTATACAAATTCCCAGAGAAGGGAACTGTTGCCTTATCTGGAGTAAAGCTCGACGATCAACTGCTCGTTGACGATCGGAGCAATCTCTTCACGGCTAGGAACGCGTACCATAGAACCAGAGAAACTCTCCTTGTCGACCGAAAGCCAATCAGGAACCACCGCAATCTGAGTCAACTCCAAGCCACGAGCGGCAAGCCCACGCGACCGAGGATTTTCACGCACTGTAACCTTGTCGCCCACTCTAACGTGGAAAGAGGAGATATTCACCTTCCGGCCGTTAACGGCCACATGGCCATGCCCCACCATCTGGCGGGAAGCTGACCGAGAGCTAGCAAAGCCGAGACGGAAAACTATGTTGTCCAGACGCGTCTCGAGGAGTTGCAGCAGGATTTCGCCTGTAACCCCGCGGCTACGCTGCGCCTCCCCGAAGTAACGGCGGAACTGGCGCTCGAGGATCCCGTACTGGTAACGAAGCTTCTGCTTCTCCGCGAGAGCAACGGAATACTCGCTCTGCTTCCTGCGAGAGCCTTTTGGGCCGTGGATGCCGGGCGGGTAATTCTTGCGTTCAAGTGTTTTATTCGAACCGAAAATCGGAACATTAAAACGACGGCTGATTCTGTCCTTAGGACCTGTGTAACGTGCCATGGTAGAGCTGTCTTAAATTGATTTGATACGGATCCTCAAACGCGGCGCTGCTTGGGGGGACGGCAACCATTGTGCGGCACCGGAGTCACATCCTTAATCAAGGTGATATCCAAACCCACAGCCTGAATAGCGCGCACTGCGGATTCCCGGCCCGACCCAGGGCCCTTCACCCGAACTTCCACCTCGCGAAGACCGTGGCCCATCGCCTGGCGACAAGCATCCTGAGCCACCATCTGCGCAGCATAAGCTGTGCTCTTACGGGAGCCCTTGAAGCCAACCTTGCCAGCGCTCGACCACCCGATCAAAGCACCGTTGAGGTCTGTGATGCTCACAATTGTATTGTTAAAGGACGCCATCACATGTGCCACACCGGTGTGGACATTCTTCGCCCCTTTGGCCTTGATGACCTTGATGGGCTCGATGACGGAATTGGGGTCAAGGGAAAGGTTTTCAACCTTCTTCTCCTCGGCTGGAGCCGCATCCTTCTTGGCCTTGGCCGTCTTGGCCTTAGGAGCCTTGGGAGCGACCGCCGCGGCTGCCGCCACGGGACCCGCTTCAACGACAGGCGCCGCTTCTACAGGTGTTGGAACCTCTGCGGGGGCCGCGTCGGCTGCTTTAATTTCGTTCTCGTCTGACATAGATCCTGTTTCTTAAATTGCGCTGTTTAACCCTTCGCGCGCTGAACGCCGACGGTCTTACGCGGGCCCTTGCGGGTACGAGCGTTCGTCGAGGTGCGCTGACCGCGCACAGGCAAGCCACGACGATGGCGGATGCCACGGTAGCAATTGATTGCCTGAAGACGCTTCAAATTCCCCTGAATCTCCCGACGCAGATCGCCTTCAATCGGAAGACCACTCGCGGTGATCGCCTGGACGATTTGATTGAGCTGTTCGGAGGAAAGGCTTTTGGCCCGAACACTCGGGTCAATGTTTGCCTGTTCCAGAATACGCTTCGCCGTTGTCGGGCCGATGCCGTAAATATATGGCAACGACGCTTCAATGCGCTTGTCGCCGGGGATGTCTACTCCAAGGAGTCGGGGCATATTATTCTCCAGTTCTAGGGATTAACCCTGCCGCTGTTTATGGCGCGCATTTTTACAAATCACGCGGACCACGTTCTGTCGCTTTACGATGCGGCACGCTTCGCAAAGGCGTTTCACTGAGGCTCTTACTTTCATATTCTCTATCTTTGGTGAAATTTATGGGTGAAAACTAAAACGCGTCCCCGCAGTGCAGGGCCAAAACAAAACTCAAGACCATCACGTCCCCGGCGAATCCACCTCAGCAAAAACCAGGGGACGCGCAACCCTCTCAGGGCAAATCCCTGAGGGGGAAGAACTTAAACCGAAACAACTTCCAGAACCCGCCCGGAGGACAGATCGAAAGCCCTTAACTCTAACAAAACTGCGGTGCCTGGCAAGCACTCTAACGCTTCTCCCGACAACTTTTCCGCTAACGGTGAATCCAAGTGGGCCAACACCAAGTGTCCATTCGCCAGCCGAGCTTGCAGAAGTGAAGGTCTTAGACATTCGGTTACTACGCCCTCCACCTGGATTAGATCGAAGCGCTCCATGTTAAAATCTCAGGTTCGCCGCGGGTGATCAGCACGGTATGCTCAAAGTGAGCAGACAACTGCCCATCTTCCGTCACAACCGTCCAACCATCGGAAAGCACCCGAACCCCTGGCCGCCCAATGTTCACCATCGGCTCAATCGCGAGCGTCATCCCTGGCTTAAGTTTAGGGCCCTCTCCTGGCTTGCCAAAATTTGGGACCTGAGGCTCTTCGTGCAGCCTCCGGCCAACGCCATGTCCCACAAACTCGCGCACTACAGAAAAGGAGTTCGCCAGTACGGACTGCTCGATCGCCGAACAAAGGTCGCCGAGACGCTTGCCACTCAAAGCATGCTCAAGAGCAACAGCCAAAGCAGATTTAGTAGCCTGCAACAGCTTATCCGCCGTGACGGTTAGCGTACCTACACCAACAGTCGTGGCCGTGTCGCCAATCCAGCCAGCCTTATTGACGCCAACATCAAGCTTCACTATATCGCCGAGCTGCAATCGCCTTACCCCACCGATCCCATGAACGACTTCCTCGTTCACTGAAATACAGACTTGGCCAGGAAATCCGCGGTACCCCAAAAAAGCGCTCTTACACTTCTGCTCCAACATGAAATCCGCAGCAGCCGCGTCGATTTCATGAGTTGTGATACCTGGGCGAACCATACCTGCCAGACGCTCCAGCACTGCACGGGCCGCTCGCCCTGCGGCGCGCATCATCTCAATCTCAGACTCGTTCTTGATCGGAATCACTGAATGCTGGAAAAATGCCACCTACCGGCGGGCGATAAACAACACAACCCCTACAAGAAGTAGAACCGCAAGAAAGACGTAGATTCCGACCTGAGTCTTGTCCTTAGCTACCTCACCACGGCCCTCAGGAGTTCGCTCGGAACGCCCTTGGATCCGACCCCGGCGCAGAAACCCGTCGTAGTTTTTCTGAATAAGGTGGGTCTCGATCTGACGCATCGTGTCGAGAACAACTCCGACTACAATCAGAAGGCTGGTGCCGCCGAAGAACTGCGCGGTTACGTCGGGAACGTGCAACTGCTTGGAGAGCATCTGGGGCAGAATTGCAACCACCAGCAGGAAAACAGCTCCGGCGAATGTTAGCCGGGTCATTACCGTATCCAAAAACTTCGCCGTGTCCTGACCTGGACGCACCCCTGGTACGTACCCGCCGTACTTTTTTAGATCGTCAGCAATTTGCTGAGGCTGAAACTGGGTGGCGACCCAGAAATAACTGAAAAAGAAAATCAACGCCGCATAAAGAACGTAATGCCAGAAACCCTGTGACAGGATGTTGGCAAACTTTTGGACCCCAGGGGAGTCACGGAACGCCATCATTGCAATCGTCGAAGGGAAGATGAGAAGGGCTTGCGCAAAAATAATCGGCATCACCCCTGCGTAATTCACCTTGAGCGGCATGTACTGCGTCTGGCCGCCATACACCTTGCGGCCCACCACCCTTTTCGCATACTGAACACTAATCCGGCGCTGCCCCTGCGTCAGGCAGATTACCGCTGCGATCACGGCGAACAGGAAAACGATCAACACGACCAGAACGAGCGGACTGACCTGGCTTGTAGCGCGGTCCGAGGGCACGAAAGTCTTCCAAGCCTGGATCAAGCCTGCAGGAAAGCGGGAGAGAATCCCTACGCTGATGATCAAGGACATCCCGTTGCCAATCCCGCGCTCAGTGATCTGATCCCCGAGCCACATTAGGAACATCGTTCCGGCGGTCAATGTAAGCACCACGATCACACGGAATGCAAAACCCGGATGACTTACAAGCGGCAGGCCCAGCTGCGCGATCGTTTGATCAATCCCGTGCAGGATCGGACTTTGGCCCGGATTTTCGAAAGAAAGAGCCAGCAAATAACCCTGAAACAGACAGAGTCCGATGGTCGCGTAGCGGGTCAGTTGGGAAATCCGCTGCCGGCCACCCTCTTCCCGCGCAAGCTTTCCTAGAGTAGGAACCACGGCGGTGAGCAACTGCATCATGATCGATGCACTGATATAGGGCATCACCCCGAGTGAAAAGACCGCACAGTTTTCAAGCGAACCGCCGCTAAAAATATTAAAAAGAGCAGCAACACTCCCGCCTGCTTGCGAATTCAACTGGTTGTCGAACCAGTGTTGGAGCACAGATGCGTTTACCCCGGGACAGGTTACAAAGGCCCCGATCCGCACCACCACAAGCATGGCAAAGGAGAACAGAATCCGCGCACGGAGTTCGGGAATCTTGAAGATGTTTGTGAAAGCAGAGATCATTG
>CAMCIN010000185.1 GCA_945874745.1 Akkermansia muciniphila
CGCCGGTCAGACCCTACCAACCGGCGGGCGTCTGGGAGGAGGCGACCTTCGGCAACAAACGCTACGTGCAGGACAAGGGGGAGGACCTGCAACGGCGCAGCCTGTACACGTTCTGGAGGCGGATTGTGGCGCCCACGATGTTCTTCGACGCGGCCAACCGGGCCGTTTGCACGGTCAAGCCCCTGCGCACCAACACCCCGCTGCACGCCCTCAACACACTCAACGATCCGACCTACGCCGAGGCGGCGCGGTTCCTAGCCTTGCGCGTTCGGGGTGGCGGCTTTGCCCCCGCGCTCCGCGAAGCCTTCCAACTGCTCCTGGCCCGCGGGCCTAGCCCCGCGGAACTGGAGCTCTGGAGCCGCGCCTACCAGCGCCACCTCGCCGCCTTCACCGCCGACGAGGCGAGCGCAAGGCAACTGCTCGCAGTGGGGGCGGCTGGCGGCGCCGGCGACCTTCCCCCGGCGGAGCACGCCGCCTACACGAGCGTTTTTCTGAGCCTGCTCAATCTGGATGAAACTTTGACCAAGGAGTAAACAATGGACCCACTCACCGCTCATTCCCTCGCCAGCACCCGCCGCACACTTTTGGGCAGTTCGGCCTACGGCGTAGGTGCCGCGGCGCTTTCGTGGATGCTCAACCGGGACAGTGTTGCGGCGGTGCAGGGAGCGGCGCCAGCGCCCGCGCCGGCCATCCCTCATTTTGCGCCGAAAGCGAAACGGGTCATTTATCTGTTCCAAAACGGCGGCCCCAGCCACGTCGAACTGTTCGACTACAAACCAAAGCTGCGGGAGCTCCACGGGCAGGTGATGCCGGAGGAGTACCTCAAGGGCCGCCGCTTCAGCAGCATGACCGCCACCACCTCGGGCCGGCTGGTTCTGGGCAACGTCGAACCCTTCCAACAACACGGCCAAAGCGGCGCCTGGGTAAGCGACCTGCTACCCTACACCGCCCAGATCGCAGACGAACTTTGCTTTGTCAAAGGGATGCAAACCGACGCGGTCAACCACGCGCCGGCCATCTCTTTTCTGCTCAGCGGCAGCCAGCTGCCCGGGCGCCCCACCGTCGGCGCGTGGCTCAGCTACGGACTCGGCTCCGCCAACGAGGACCTCCCCTCCTACGTGGTGATGACCTCCGTCAGCAAGGGCACCAGCTGCGGGCAGATTTTCTACGACTTCTACTGGGGCAGCGGCTTTCTGCCGACGCGCTACCAGGGGGTGAAATTCAGGGGTAGCCAGGAGCCGGTGCTCTATCTGGACAATCCCGCCGGCATCAGCCGCCAGACGCGCCGCGGGATGCTCGACGACATCGGCGCGGCCAACCGGATGCACCTCACCTCGGAGGGGGATCCGGAAATCGCCACCCGCATCTCGCAGTATGAAATGGCCTACCGGATGCAGGCGAGCGTGCCGGAGCTCGCCGACCTGTCCAACGAACCCAAGAGCGTGCTGGAGCGCTACGGTCCGCAGGTGCTCGAGCCCGGCACCTTCGCCCACAACTGTCTGATGGCCCGCCGGATGGTCGAGCGCGGAGTCCAGTTTGTGCAGTTGATGCACGCAGGGTGGGACCAACACAACAGCCTCACCACCGAGCTCTACACCCAGTGCAGGGACACCGACCAGCCCAGCGCCGCGCTTGTCGCCGACCTGAAGGAGCGCGGCCTGCTCGAGGACACGCTGGTGATTTGGGGCGGCGAGTTCGGGCGGACCCCCTTCATCCAGGGGGACATCCAAAACCGCAAGGTCTGGGGCAGGGACCACCATCCCTACGCCTTCACCGTGTGGCTGGCGGGGGGCGGCATCAAACCGGGCGTCTCCTACGGGCAGAGCGACGAATTCGCCGTCAATGCCGTGGAGGACGTCGTGCACGTCCACGACCTGCAGGCCACGCTGCTGCATCTTCTGGGCGTCGACCACGAGAGGCTGACCTACCGCTTTCAGGGGCGCCAATTCCGCCTCACCGATGTCCACGGCAAAGTGGTGCGCGGGCTCCTTGCCTGAGCCCGGAAAACCGCCGCTCGTCCAAAACCCCTTTTCCCTGTTTCCGATGCCCCCCGCCCATTCCCCCGCCCCGCTGAGCCGCCGAAGTTTTGTCCGACGCTCGCTGGAAACCGCCTTGGCAGCCGCCGCTTTTCCCGCCTTTCCTGCGATTGCACAGTCCTCGGCAACGCTCCTCGGGCAGGGTGATTTTCGCTACCGGGTTGTTCCGGAGTGGGGTGTGTTGGGGCCGCAAACGCCCCTCAAAAACTGCCACGGCATGGTGTGCGACCGGGAGGGGCACCTCATCCTCTTGACCGACCACACCGCAAATAACGTCGTCGTCTACGACAAGCGCGGAAAACTCGTCCACAAATGGGGAACCTCCTTTCCCGGCGCCCACGGACTCTCCCTGGTCCCGGAGGGTGCTGCCGAAGTGCTCTTCATCACAGACCTCCAAACGCATCGGGTCGTAAAGACCACCCTCTCCGGCCAGATCCTTCAGGAGTGGCGCTGGCCTGAGGCAACCGGAAAATACTCCAAGGAAGCCGACTACAAACCGTCCTGGACGCTCCATCTGCCGGACGGCGGCTTTTTCGTCCTCGACGGATACGGCCGGGATTACATCAGCCGCTACGGCGCGAACGGGGCGTTGGAGGGGATCTTTGGCGGAGCCGAGGGCGGCATCGTCCACTGGGGTCCGCACGGAGGCATGATCGAAAACCCAGCCGAGGGCGAACCGACGCTTCTCATTGCGATGAGCGACCAGCAGTGTCTGCTCCGGCTCTCACAGCAGGGCAAAATCCTCCAGCGACTGGAGTTGCCCGGAGGAAACCCCCGCCAGATTCGCAGCCGCGGCGCGCACTCCTTTGTGGCACATCTTGGAGACAACTGGCCCAAGGACCGCAATGCGCGGGGTTTTGTGTCGGTGCTCGACGCCCGGTTGCGGGTTGTGTCCAACATCGGCGGCAGCCCGCCGGTCTACGATGACAGCGGGGTTCTGGCTGGAATGCGGCATGAGGGGGAGACTTTCATGCACCCGCACGACTTGGCAATCGACGGCGAGGAGAGCCTTTACGTGGCGCAATTTGCGTCCGGACAGACGCCACCGGTCAAGCTCGAGCGGGTTTAGCCGGACCGAGCCGAGGGGCCAGAGGGAAGAAGAGAAAACGGGGCACGCCACGTTTCCGTCGGGCTCGCCCGGGCAGCCAAAACCGCAACTGGAGCCGGGGAGCCGATGGATGTCGGGCAGGCTGTGCTAAAACGCCACCGCAAAGCCGGCAAGGGCCGAGAACTTCGGGGTGGCCTGTGTCAGGCCGCCGCTCAGATTTGTATAAAGGGCCACGCGCGAAGTGGGGGTCCACTGTAATCCCGCCCCGACGGCGGACGCAGGGTGTCCCTCGCCGGTGTTCGTGTAACCGTTGACGAAGAAGGCGACGTCCGTTACCACCTCCTTTTGGAGCGCCCACGAGAAAGCCCCCTGGGCCTCACGTTTTCCCTCGTCGGAGTCCTGGGTAAAGACACCGATGTTGTACTCGAAGGCGATGTCGAGCGGCAGGGTCTGGTCAAAGTTCAAGCTAAGCGCGGGCTGGGTTCCTTCGCGGAAGACGCGGGAGGCGATGTCCGTCTGCACCGCGACCTCGATGCCGAAGGCGGGCAGGTGTGAATCCTTGCTTTCATCACATACATGCCATTTGAAGTCGAAAGTCTGCGGAGCCATGCCGGAGGGACCGTCACTGCCGCGCACGTTGGTGTAACCGTTGGAGAGCAAACGCAGTTCGAAGTCGTCGGTCACACCGTACCGCAGCAAGTAGCCAGCACTCCACTGCGTCGGCGAACCGCCCGCGGAGCGGCGTGTGTAGTTGAGCGGTGCCAACTCAACGTAAGCGCGTCCCTGCGGCAGCGTAAACGCGCTGTTGGGAAAATTTGCCAAATCCGGGCCGGGAGTGCGAATGGAGGCCTCGTTGGACTTTTGCTCTTCGGCATGCAGGCAGTCGACGCCGCCTGCCATGACAAGGCCTAAGGCGCAGACGGTTTTAATCAGGGGATGGACAGGTGATTTCATTTTGGGGATGGGATTGCTGCAGTGGACGCGGCATCGGGGGCCGCGCACACCAAACATCGTGAAGGTGTCGCAGAGGAGGCCTTCCGGACAAGCCGTCTCCGCGAAAAAGACTACCCGAGCCCTTCCGGCGAAGGCCGCCCTGGTTTGGCTGTTACTTTACCCCCAACCAGCGGACCGCGTTTTCCACAACACGCAGCGGCTCTGCCTGCTTAAAGACCGGATAGGTCTCGTGGCCCGGCCTGAAATAGAACACCCGCCCCTTTCCCACCTTCCACACACAACCGCTGCGGAAGAACTCCCCCTTGTCCCATTTCTCCTCAAAAACCACCTCGTCGGGCGCGGGGATGTGAAAGGGTTCGCCGTACATTTCAGTCTGGGGAATGTCCCACTGGACGGGAAGCCCGACGGCGATCGGATGCTGCGGCAGAAGCGTGCTCACGTGGGAGGGCGCTCCATCGGCGCGCCATGAGGGAAAAACGCACTGCGGGAGCTGCAGCCGCCATACATCCCCCTCGCGTCTGAAAGAGGGGGTCAGGGGCGTGTCTTGTTTGACGCCTTTGTAAATGGGCGAGTCGTTCAGATACTCCACCTTCGCACCCACCCGCTCCGCCTCAGGAATCTGGGCGAGGGCATCCGCCTTCGCACGCTCCTGCATCAGCCGAACAAACGGCTTGGCCCAGTGCGCGGAGTGGAGCGCCACAAGCGCCAACCTGCCCTCCAGCACCCGCTTGACCACCGCCTCAGCCCGCGCATCGTCCTGCTCCTTGATCCGCCGGTGGCACCAGAAAACGAGCACATCGGCGGCATCGAGTGCACCGTCACTGAGGCCCTGCTCTATATCGGCCAGCCCGACGCTTTTGACGGAGAGACCCTCCTGTTTGCCAAGGTATTCCCCAATGGTTTCTCCCAGAAACTTGTCCCCGTAGGCCACCTTCTGCTGGGGCTGCTGTTCGTCCCAAATCAAGACCCGAACCAGAGGGGCCGCCTGCGCCTGGAGGACAGAAACACAAAGAACCGGGAGGAGCGCCGAGAGAAAACCTTTCATAGATGATCTAGAACAAATCAAAAAAACGGCCGCACCACCAGTATAGTTCTCGGTGGATCGGCAAGCTGGGGTCTGTTTGCAAGACGTGCCCCAGTAAGCGTGTCTGGTTACCCATCGAAGCCGCCGAACGGCCAAAATGTGACGAACAGGTCAAATTCTGTCGGCCTACCTGATTTGGTTTTGTCCGTTCCCCGGCACCTGCCAAACACAGACGAGTGATCCACAAATATAGAACCGGCTGGATATCCGACGTGCATCTGGGCACCAAGGGCTGCCAGGCAGAGGCGCTGCTTCACTTCCTAAAGGTCTGTGAATTTGAAACCCTCTACATCGTAGGTGACCTCATAGACGTTTGGGCACTCAAGCGCGGCATTTACTGGCCTCAGTCGCACAGCGACATCATCCAGAAAATCCTCCGGGCCGGGAGGAAGGGCACCCAGGTCATCTACATCCCCGGAAATCACGATGAATTTGTATCGGGCTTTTTTGGAGAATACGGAGCGGTGACCGTTCAGCAACGGGCCATCCACACCACGGCCGACGGACGTAGGCTGTTGGTCATCCACGGCCATGAGTTGGATGTGGTTGTTCAAAACATCCGGTGGCTGGCGCACCTGGGGGATTTGGGATACACCATTTTGCTCCGGATGAACGCCCCGATAAACTGGGTCCGGAAAATATTGGGACTCAACTACTGGTCTTTGAGCGCCGCTGCCAAGCGGCAGATCAAGAGCGCGGTCAACTACATCGGGGCCTTCGAGGAGGCCGTGGGCCGCCTTGTAAAACTCGAGGAAAATGTCCAAGGCGTGGTGTGTGGGCACATCCACACCCCGGCCCTGCGCCGGTTGGACAATCTGGAGTATTGCAATTCCGGAGACTGGGTCGAAAGCCTCTCCGCCCTTGTGGAGGAACAGGACGGCTCCCTACGGCTTCTCTTCCACGACACGCTGCCACACGCAGACTCCGGCGCAACTTCCGCCGCTGCGGTGTAGGCCCCGCCCACCGGGCCTTTGGCCCACGGGAGCCAACTCAGACCGTGCTTCCAGAAAGAAAACGCCGTCCAAACTGGTTTGCGCAGTGCTCCAGAACAAGAAACGGCAATCGGCGTTCCAACGGCAGGTGCCTTGTGTAGATCGCGTTGAACTCAATACACCCCTCTCCCCCCCTCCTCCGCTTAAAGTCACCCGCGCCTGAACTGTAGTTCAAAAGCATTCCCTCCTCGGCCACCCGCTTTAACAACATTGCCACCAGCAACCGGTAAAATCCAGGCTCGTGGCCCAGCGCCGTGTCGTACCCAACAAACGGCGTGGCGAGGACACCCCCCCTCCGAAAGCACGCGAACACTGCGTCGATACGGCCGCTGGTGTGCCGCAGCCCGCGAAACTCTAAAAGCCTTTTCTCGAGAGCTTTTTTGACAAACAGCGGCGTATACATCGGATTGAGACGGGAATGCTTCTCGAGGTAGAGCATTTCGTACAACCGGACGATTCGAGGCACATCCTCCCCGGAAAACTCGTGGTGCTCCACCTGCTCGTATTTTCTGAGTTTCTGCAACGCCGCCAGGTCCTGCCTCACGTTGCTCCGCGCGAGAAAGCGGCCGGCCTTTCCCTCGAAAAAATAGATCTTCCTGCTAGGAAACAGGCTGTATCCGGCCTGCAGGAACAGCTCGGGCAAACCAGTGCCGTCCCAACCGTGGATATTTTTCACCAAAACCGCATGGCGCGGAAAGCCCCGCAGAAGCGTCTCGGTGGTTGCGTGCAGAACCGCACAGGAAAGAGGGGGCAGCAGGTTGGTGGACAACAACCAGGAGTTCCATTGCACGACACGGTCGATGTGTCCGACTTCCAAAAGCGCTCCCAGTCCCTTGAGCGCGGCCCATGCCGCCAACCTGGTGAGCCCCCCCTTGAGCAACCGCATTTCCCCAAGGGGGTAGCGCACGTACTGGGTCAGAAGGGAGCAGGGATAGGAGTTGTCATCCCCTCCCTCGTTTACGGTCACAGGCAAGAACCCGCTCCCCAGCCCCACAATACCGCACCGAGTGTCCAGATTGGGTGCAAGTTCCGTCGGGCCGGACTCCAAAAACAGCCTCCAATAATCCGCATTGGGCTCGCAGGTGCCCTCCAGCGCAGACAGGGCTGTCTGCCCAAACGACACGGGCAGCGACCGGTTTAAAGAGTCCTCCATCAGAGCGTATTTCCCCGCGCTCAGGCCCCCAAGCGAGCGATATAAAAGCTCCCGTAGGTGTGCACCCGGTCCAGAACATGACAGTCCCGCGCCGTCTCCCAATCGTAGCGCAACACGTCGCCCACCCTGACCCTGCCTCCGCCAAACTCCACCTCAAGAGTGTCTACAAAATCAACCTTCAGTCCTCCGGACCGCCACAAAAACATTGCCCCTGCGCGCGCCCTGTCAAAAAGCGCCTGCCATTCCTGCTGTAGCAAACCGCTTTCCTGGGTGCTGAGCCAGTCCATGTGGTCGAGCAGTACGTAGCGGGAAACACTGCCCGAATGTGACCGCAGAAAGGTGGTGAGATCGCAGGTGTGGGTCCGGATGCAATCCACCAGACCACTTTTGAGTTTTTGAAAGTTTTCGGCTTTCAGATACTCGGGGCAGCACTCCCGCTCATACCTGCCGCACAGGTACAACCTCCAGAAATAGTTGTCCGCCAGCGGAAGCCTCGTGAAAACGGCTTCCATACAATCCTCCATAAAACCCACGACACTCTGGCCGCATGTCTCCTCGAGATGCTCCCGCTGAGCGAGCGGGACGCCGACAAGGCTGAGCGCGAGGTTCGTCCCGAGGGCGCGTTTCATTCCGGTGCTCCAAAACCGGTCCCGGATCCGCTCGAAATAAAACGCCCGCTGCCTTTCCGGGTCGGCCATTTCAAGCATTGCACGGGCATCGTCCAGAATCCCGCTCAGCCTGCAATAGGACACCAAAAGCCTACCGAAGACGCCGGTCGTTCCTCGGTGGTAAAAGGAGCGGCCCGGAGTGCTTCGGCTGAAAAAATGTTCGCGCGTATCCCAGTAAGCCTGCGCCTCTGGAGACAGATCCGCTCGCAACACCCCCCGGTACCAGTCGGGATAATTCTGACTCCCGCCCTCGCCGAAGAGACTGAAGAAATCCTCGAATTCAAGGTGCCTGATCCCAGCCATCTTCAACTCCAGCAGGGCGTTTTGCCGGAAATTCATGTCCACCGCGTGAATGCTCCGCGGCGCATCTAAGGCATAGTCCAGCGCATTACAGCCCGCGGAGGTGATCATCACCACGTCGTCGGAAGCATCCAGACGCATCACGCGGCGGTCGAGCCGCGGATCCTCCCAGCAAGTGTTGTAAACAAGGTGGTTGCCGTGGACGTAGGAAAAAATCCGCCTGGTAGTCCAGTTTGAGAGTCTTTGCGCAGTGGTCATCATTGGTGGGCGTGAGTCGGACCAGCCCGTGGGAGGACCGCACCTGACCCACTCTCCCATCCGCTATCGGAGTGCGACCCACAACCACAAATCAACCGCCCACAGAGACTTAACACATACGCCACCAGATTTTAACACAACCGCTTCCAGCACCCTGCCAAACCTCCAAGCAGGCGAGTAAACTCCAATGCTCCTGCACCAGTTGTCGAGATCGCCATCCGCAGATTTCAGGCATCTCGTCATGCCAGCACAGATTTAAAAGACGAGAGGAGACCCTCAATCGCAGCTGTGAACATCTTGTTCATCTGCGGCTCACTGCCGGTTACCCGGGGCGTCCGCGAAAGTTTAACCACTGAAAGTAGCGAGGAGCCAAAAAAAGGGCACGACCTCCGTTGGCCGTGCCCCTTGTATTCGCCGCCGGTATGTCTGCCGGTTTAGAACTTGTTCTGACGGTAGGCGCCCATTGCAGGGGCGTCCGGGTTCACCTCGGGCCCGAAGTAA
>CAMCIN010000186.1 GCA_945874745.1 Akkermansia muciniphila
GCAAGGAGTTTCAATCCGCGCCCCCCGTGCGGGGGGCGACCAATCTGACATTGTGGCCCATCATTTACGAACCGTTTCAATCCGCGCCCCCCGTGCGGGGGGCGACTCCCGTCTGGGAGTTCCCGCAGGACGCGCCGCCCGTTTCAATCCGCGCCCCCCGTGCGGGGGGCGACAACGTCCAGCGGACTGAGTGTGCCGCCCACGTTGTTTCAATCCGCGCCCCCCGTGCGGGGGGCGACTTGTGCTTCAGCAACTCGATGCGGTTGCGTAGCCGTTTCAATCCGCGCCCCCCGTGCGGGGGGCGACGAGCTGGTGTTGACGAGGCCGTCTGAGTAAACAATGTTTCAATCCGCGCCCCCCGTGCGGGGGGCGACGTGGACGCTGACATCATTGCACAGGCAGTGGAGGTTTCAATCCGCGCCCCCCGTGCGGGGGGCGACCTGGGCACTCGACCGCTACTCACGGTGAGCGGCATGATGTTTCAATCCGCGCCCCCCGTGCGGGGGGCGACCACTCGACCGCTACTCACGATGAGCGGCACGATGTTTCAATCCGCGCCCCCCGTGCGGGGGGCGACGCCTTCAATATAACGTCATCACCTCGAGGGGCTGCGAGCCTTGTTTCCGCGAACCCTACCCAAAACTCGAAAGCCTGCCGCGGAGCAGGCGGGTTGTATGATTTCAAATAACTTAAATTCAACGCACTACGACTTTCGCGAACTCACCCCTTTCAGGTGTGGGTGCTTCACGTTCGCGCAGGTGGGCGGAACCCCTTAGACAATCAACGCGCCGTCCACGTTGAAGCCTGGTTTTGACCCAATGTGTTCGACCCGGCGTTCCCAGTTCGTTCCGAGATGATAGTAACGTAGGCTGTCATGTCTGGGATCTATGATGGCCTCTAGTTGGCACCGGAGCGCAATCCACTGGGCAGGATCTACCTTACACTCAAAAACGGAGTTTTGCACGCGCTGCCCAAAATTCTCACACACTCGCGCCACCCGCCGCAAGCGCCGGGCTCCGCCTTCCGTGGCCGTTGCTACGTCGTAGGTTACAAGAACGTACATGGAACGTCGTATTGGGTGTCAGCGCCACAGAAACGCGGGGTAAGCGTCCAGATCGCCTCGAATGTGGCGTGCTAGAAGACGCGCCTGCAGATGACAGACGACGCCGAGCGTTACCTTCTCGCCAAGGAACGAGTGTTCCAGTTCCTTCTTTTTGCGTTCCTGATAGGCGATCAGCACGGTTTTGCGGGTCTCGTCGCTCATCTCGACCGCTCCGGTTTCCTTGGTGATGAAATCTGCCGGACTGACCTGTTGGCGGTTGATCAAGGACAGCACCAGCCGATCGACCAAAAAGGGCCGTAGTTCCTCCATCAGGTCCAGCGCGAGTGAGGCCCGGCCGGGGCGGTCTGTGTGTAAAAACCCAACCTGCGGATCGAGCCCCACGGCTTCGCAGGCACTCCGGCAATCGTGAGCCAGCATCGCGTAGAGAAAAGACAGTAATGCGTTTACTGGATCCGTAGGAGGGCGCCGCTGTCGCGTCGTAAACCGGAAGTTGCGTGCGGTGATCAAGTGGTCGAAAACCCCAAAATAACAGGCGGCGGCCTCACCCTCGAAGCCGCGTAGCATGTCCAAATTCGTGGCCCTCCCTGCCATCTGGATATACAGGGCCAACCTTGCAACCACTGCTTCCAGCGGGGGGCGGCGTTCTGAGTCGCCGTGATCTCGAAGGGCCCTTTGCAACACGCTGCGCTGGTTTGCTATTTTTGCCGCAACACAGTTGCCGGCAATCGCCAAGCAACGAGAGTGGTCGTCGGCCCACCGGAACTGCTGGCGTCGGAGCAGCACGTTTCCACTGGTCGCTCCCCGGACAGAGGCCTGAAAGCGTCCGTTTGCATTGCAAAAGGAGAGGGTCACTCCGGCCTCAGCACAGGCAGCCATCAGTGGCGCGCTACATGAAATATCCCAGCCCAGCCCCACGATTCCGTCGAGATTGTGGAGTGGAACGCGGATTTTTGTCTCCTGCCCGAGACGCACGACCACCGTCTCACCATCCTTGCCCAGCCAGGCTCCCTCGGTGGTGACAAAAAGGGTGTTGAGGTGTGTCTTCATTCAGGGGAGGCAAGGCGGCGAGTAAACCAAGCTTGAGTCGATGAGTGGAAGCGTCCCGCCTTTGGCATGCACAATTCGATGAGCGAACAGCAGTCACACCGTTCTGCTTGGTACTTGGCAGCGGGGGTGGTTCCAGATTCCAAAAGGTCCCGTAACCGTGCAACGGTCTGAAGGGTCAGGGCGCGCAAAACTTCGTCAAATGGCACGTCGAAGCGGCGCCTTGTTTGGCCGTAGTACAGCCGCCCCTCTGGAATAGGGACGCCGAGCATGGATTCAAGACAAAGCCCTTGGGCGCAGAGCTGCACCTCATCGGCTCGATGACTTTTCGGCTTTCCCCTTTTGTATTCAATTGGAAGCACCCTGCCATTGGAATGAAACTCTACGACGTCACACTGCCCGGAGAGTCCCAGGCGTTCGCACGCGACGCGTAGTCCCCTGGTAATGCGGACACCCGGGCGGCTTTCGTCTGGGCCATCGTGCGCATTTTTGTGCATTTCGCGGCCCAGTGCCGTGAAGCGGTTCTCCGCCCAGACCTGCTCGACATGGATGAGCGCGCACTGGCGCTCACAGAAGAGCAGGTGCTGGAGGGCTGAAAGCGCCAGTGCCTCCATAAAAATCAGATGCGGCGGATCAGGGTGATGCCATTGCCGAGGTCTGAGGAAGAGCCGGGCTGCACGACCGAATCCAAGGGATGTCCATCCAGCGTGATCCGCGGGGCGTAGTCTGAGAACGCGCGGGGAGGCTTGCCGTCGTCGGCCGGGACGTTGGAAAAGCTCGTGATTTGGAGTTTTTCAAACAGTGTGTGGCTAGGCGCATTGCCAAGGGCGCTGTCGTGTTTGAAGACGAGGAGCGCTCGCGGGCTCATGCTGCCGGCGGGACGTGCGGCGGAGGCGTCGAATTGAAAAGCGTTCTCGAGGGCCTTGAAGAAGAGTTCCAAGTCCGCCTCGCAGAAACCGGTATCCTTTGCGAGGAAGGGGTTTATGAAACCGTGCGTGCGGTAAAGCGCGTAAGGCACGGTAAACTTCCGCCCCATGGTCCGGTTGTCACCGGATTGGGCCTTGGCCTCCTTTTCCGTGGTTACTGCGCACCGGGTCAGCGCGTGTTCGCTGGCGACGATGGGGTCGATGGAGCGGGAGAAGGCGATTTGAACCGGGCCGCGGACCTGGCCGCAGTTGACTTCAGTGGTCATGACCGCGCCGAAAGTGCGGATGTCAAAAAAGTTGAGGCACATCCAGTCGCGGGTGAGGTTGCGCTGCGCCAGTTCTGTTTTTGCCGGGTTGATCCCCAGCGTTTTGTAGGCGCGGTTGTGCTGCTCATTGAGGATGGCTTTTTCGCGGACGTAGACGTCGAAGCCCTTTGTGCTGCCGGTGGTGTCCACCTGCTGGGATTCTGGCCTGACGGTCTGGACAAAGTTCCGGATCTTTCGTTTGAGGCACACGTCTGTGAGGAGGCCGTGGCCGGTCTCGGCGTCCACGCGGGGGAGGTTGCCTGCATCAGGATCGCCGTTGGGGTTGGCGTCTTTGACGTCGAAGAGGAAGATGAATTCGTAGCGGTGGTTCATAGGAGTGGAGGCGGTCTTGGGTTTGGACTGAGAGTGGGTGGGCAGGGCTATTCGGCTTCTTTCTTGGTGAAGAAGTCCTTTCTCTGGTGGTAGTAGCCGATCGCAAACTGGCCCTGATCCTGCAGGTTCATGTGGGAGGGGAAGGATTGGACGGGGGCCAGGATCTCCTGCACGAGGCGCTCCCTGTTGACCTTCATCCCGCCCTCGAGTTTGGCGAGGTGATGCTGGTAGGTGCGTAAAATCCGGGGAAATACGGTGCCTGGCGTGGCGGATGCTGCGCTATAAAAGCGGTCGCGGATCGTCGCGTTAATGTTGGGCTGTGCGTCCTCCTGGGTCTTCTCTAGGGCGCTAAAAAGGCGCCCCAGCAGGTAAGATGTTTCTTTCCGACTGTGGTCTAGGGACATGGGGATGTTTTTGTGGTGGTTGCGATTCAGGAAAGCTTTGAGGGTGCCCGCGCGCAGGTAGGTGATCTCATGATCGGCGCGGATCCGGTTGAGCACTGCATTGAACAGGGCCTGCGGGTACCGGGTGCCCTTGAGAATGGAACCCATGAGCGGCCCCGAAAGCAGCGGTGGAATGTCCTTCGACTCGCGCCCGGTCTGCCGGAGGATCTGCCAGACGGCGGGGAATTCAGGATCCTTCTCCGAGGAGCGCTTCAGCTTGAAGGCGTCGTAGTGCGACTTGAGGTTGTCCACCAACTGGCCCACGGTCGCCACATGCCAGAAACGCACGGAAAGACGGGAGGCATTGGGCGAGAGTCCAAGGAGGAAGAACTTTGTTTCCGGGTCATCGCCCAGCCGGTCCACCCCGGCACCGCCGCCTGTGCGGAGAATTTCCATGAATATACGCAAGCGCGTCACAAGTGACTGGTTCTGGGAGGCGCCTGCTCCCTCTTCCGGCTCCTGACCGCCTCCTTGTAAAAACTCGGCAAAGAGGGATTCCGCTTCGGTGGCCTTCTCCGTCCAGAAAACGGTGGTCGCGTCGCCAATGACCACACGGTGTCTGTGGGATAGCGGGCCGCCAAGCATCGTGTTCAGCGCGTTGGCATAATTGAAGACCGCCACCTGGCTGACGGGAGCGTTGTAGCCTTGCTCGGTGTTCCTGCCGTAGGAATCCACAGCCGTCATGTTAAACGAAACGAGCAGTGCCCCGCTGGACTGCGCACCGTTGACTCCCTTGATGGCCGGTTTGTGCGTCTGCGCGATGGGTAGCGCTTTTCCCGTCACGAGGCATTGTGCAATGAGGTCGGGCTCCTCCGTGTCCTGCTGTTTCGCCCACCACTCCTTGATTGCCGGCTTCTGATGGACGTAGCTTGTCGCCCCCAGGATTTGGAACACGCCGAAACCAGTGGCGGCAAAGTCATCCAGCTTGCCCTTGTAATCGAGTGCCTTCGCGGGTGACCACGATTCGAGAAAGCGACACACCGCGGAGAACTCGGGAACACTCAGTTCCTGTTCCAGGGCAGCATGCCGCCTGCGGAATTCCTCGAACGCTTCCTCCGTGCGAGCGGGTTTCTCGTCCTCCTTTTTGTAACCCAGCATGTAGCCGCTGTTATCCCAAAGCAGGCAGGGATTAAGGCCGGAACCCGAGGGCTTGGACTGTCCCAGTACCAGAACCGGGCGTGAGGTCTGGGTCGTCTTCTCCTTGCCTCCCTTTGTTGTTTCGGTGCGCGTAAGGCGGGCATCCTGAATGTCCACCAACGTTCCATCCGGGTGGAGCACGACGCAGAAGCTGACCTTCTGCGTACTGTAACCGGGACGGGGCAGCTCGTAGCTGGGATCGTCAGCGAGCCGTTCGTAGAGATTGTTTAGGGATTCAAGGATCATGGTCAGGCGAGGGCGTGTTGGAAGCGCGGCACTTCGATGATACCGTCCTTCATGACGGCCCGAAAAAAACGGGGTGTGGTGCTGTGGACCGCCTTGGTTTTGGGGTCCTGGTCAAACTCCAGATCGTGAAGCATGAAGCCTAGGTCCCTGTCGCGCTCCCCAGAGGGCAGCCGCGATTCTGGCAGGGCATCTCCTACCAGTTCAAAGTTCACGGGAAACTCCCGACAGCCGAAGTAGGGATGGTGAAAGTACTGTCCGCCCTTGGCCCTGCGGTTGAAAATGCTCAGGTGCTTACCGGCGTTGTCCTCCCGCGAGGCTTCGGGGCCGTTCCTTTCGAAGCGGAGGTCGACGACCTCGAAGTGCGCCTCAATCAAATAAGCGACATCGCGCAGCACCAGGGCCGCCCGCTGCTGGCGGTCTTCCTCAATGAGGATGCCGATGTCGCCGTCGCCAGCCCGCATGGCGCTCTTGGCTGTGGCTGCAGACGCCTTGGATGCGACTTCATTGCGTCTGATACTGGTGAACTCGATCGGCCGCAGGACGTGGATGCGGTCGATGACCCACCGGATTTGCGGCTTCCAGTAAATCGCCTCCAGGATGCCTCGTGCCCCGGAAGGAGTCATCACGTCATAGCTGACGCGCTCCACCTTCATTTCCGGTCGGGTGAAACAGGCGAAATCGCCCCAGACGTGTAGTTTGATGCCGAAGGACATGGTTTAGGAAAGGATTAGGGATTCGGGGTCGTAGGGTTGATTGCTGCCGAGGATGAGACCCAGCCTGCTGTCGTAATCCACGGTGCTGTTGAGCACGTGAAAGCGGTCGTGATAGGTGGCGATGCTCCTGCCGAGGTTGGCCTTGAAAAGCGGCTCGGGGAGGGAAACGATGAAGCGTTGCGCACGCCGGGCAAGCGGCCACTGCTCGCGCGGATCAAAGGCGGACTTGATGTCCTCATGGAGCTGCGCGCCGCGTTTACCCCAGGGAATGATGACAGACTGGTAGTTGCTTTCGATGAAGCGAAACCGCTCCGAGCAGGCCTTGAACATGTAGAGAAGCAGGTCGGCGGGGGTTGTCGGTGGCTGTCCCGGCCAGCAGTCCATGATCTTTTTGGCATCCATCTCTGTGCTGCGCTGCCAGTAGTGGAGCCGGAAATAATGTCCAACCGCGTCCAATCCCAGAACGTCCTGATACGCAGGCATCACCTGCTCCGCCGCCTGCGCACTCTGCCGAAGATAGCCCCCTGGAATGGCACGCTCAGGCTTGAAGACATAGGTCTTTCCCAGGCCCTCGAGTTTACCCTCGCGATTGCACCGCCCGGCGGCCTGCGCGATGGAGTCGAGCCCTGCCAGGGAGCGGTAGACGACTGGAAAATCGAGATCGACCCCCGCCTCAATCAACTGTGTGGAGATCACCCTGCACGGCCGACCCTCCCTCACGCGGTGCCGGATTGCAGTGATGACCTCAGTGCGGTGCTGCGGACACATTAGCGCACTGAGGTGGAGGTTGTCCTCGGACTTTGGAAGAGCAGCGAAGAGCTCGGCAGCGTGCCGGCGCGTGCTGACAATGCAGAGCGCCTGGGGCTCCTTTTGAAGCCGCGTCACAAGCTCCGCGTCGACCACGGTGCCTAGGCTGGTGACCTCGACCCGCTTGAGGGCGGCATACAGTTTCGGGGGATCGGGAATGATCTCGCGGGGGCTCGGCAGGCCGATCTTGAAGTCGTCGCGCCGCACAACGGCTGGCTGTGTGGCGGTGCAAAGCAAGACGCTGCTTCCATAGTTGGTGCTCAACTGCTCCAGTGCCCTCAGGCACGGCTGCATATAGCTGATGGGCAGCGTCTGTGCCTCATCAAGAATGATCACGCTTTTGGCCAGCCGGTGCAACCGTCGGCAGCGAGAGGGTTCCTTGGCATGAAGCGATTCAAAAAACTGCACGTTCGTTGTGACCACGAGACGCGCATCCCAGTTCTCTGAGGCGAGGCGGGTTGTCTGTGTGACATGCTTTGAGTCGGGATCGAGATTCGAGTGATGCTCCAGAACCACGTCTTCACCCAGTTCCGCCAGGGCGTCTCGAAAGACCTTGGCATTCTGCTCGATGATGCTCGTAAACGGGATGACGTAGAGCACCCGCTCCATCCCATGGAGGCGGGCGTGTTTGAGCGCGAAGGCGAGCGAGGAAAGCGTCTTGCCTCCGCCGGTTGGTACGGTGAGCGAAAACAAGCCGGGAGCCGACTCCGCCGCAGCGGTGCAGGCCTTGAGAATTTCAGCTCGCTGCCTGTGCACCTCTGTCTCGGCTTTGCCGAACTTCGCCAGATGCCGTTCCAGGCACGCCTCCATCGCCGCAAGCGACGGGAGGTTTGTGGGACGTCGGGACGCGCGGTCTTTGTCCATGAACCGCTCGGTGCAAAGGAAGTCGGCATCGACGAGGCAGGAAAAAAGCATGCGCACGAAAAAGCCCGTCGCATGCCCGTTCTGAAACGCAAATCCGGGCGGGCGTGCCGGCGTGGGTACTGCGGTCAACTCGGGTGGCGCATCCGCCCACCCTGGGACCTCCTTCTTCAAGCGCGCCTCCAACGTAGATCCGCCAGGGTCGCTGCTCATGCCATCGGGCAAGCCCGCGTGGTGCCCGGCGATCAAGTAAGCCAGCAAGCGCCCCATGGTCTTCACCGAGCGATCCGCGTATTGGGCGCCCGCAGTCGAATGATCCACGCGCCCAACGCTCTCCTTCTCTTCCAGGTGGGCCTCGCTCGTCACAGCGATCAGGTAATTCTGAAACTCCCGGGAGTACTTGCCCAAATCATGCCAAAGCCCAGCGAGTCGGCCCCAGTCTCCGGCTCCAAACGCTGCGGCAAACACCCCCGCCGTGGCGGAAACCTCCTGCAGGTGATCCTCGAGGGGCTCCCAACCCTGTTGGCCGGTGGACGAGCCAATAGCCGAGGGAGCAGTGTGGGCGAAAAACTTTGCGGCCATTTTGAACTTAGGAAAGGTTTGTTATCCGCAAAATGTGGAGTTCAAGCCGTTGTAGTGGATTGATTTGATTGCTTGTCTGCTGCGAAGTGTGTCAGATCATGCAAGTGTCACAAATGGAAGATATCTTCTTTTCGGGCATTATTCCTGAGTAGCAATGATTATTGTGGCTGATGTGTTTCGACGGCCGGGACTAGCGTGGTTTTCCATGGTTTCTTCTGGTTTCCGGCTGGCAGAATGGCACAGGGGGTAGGACATCTACGGGGGTACCGCAAAAAATCTCGGACGGTATTCCAGGCGCCCGTTGCATGCTTGTCGCGGAGTTTCCCAAGTCTCACGGAAGGAGGATGCTTCCGCGCCTTTGGTCCAAGGCAGAACAAAACCAGGTAGCGCAGATTGGGGGTGGCTTGGATTCCTCCCCGGTTTGAGCCAGAGATTATGCCCGCGGGCCGGCTGGGACGGCTCCG
>CAMCIN010000187.1 GCA_945874745.1 Akkermansia muciniphila
CATGGGGGTGCTGACGCTGCTGGAGCTTGTCCTGCTTTTTCAATTGGGGCGGACAAGCCGTTCCAGCCTCTTTGTGGCGTTCGCACTGGCCGCGGCTTTCTCCAGTTGGAATGCTTGGCTTGCCTTCCAATCGTATTAGTAACCGCTCACTATCGACATTGCCTCGCTGACTCCCCGGTGATCGGGCGCTAGCCCCTGCTGACACAGACTTTCATAGATACGACATACTGTTTTTTCTCGTCTCTTAAATCGGTGACATCCGGCGATATGCGCTTGCCCAATGGCTTTATGGGCTCTTTTGGAAATCCCTCAAGTTTTGCTTCCCGAACTTGGGTTTCATTTCATGAACAGTGAAGACCCCGCGGTAAGGGACGCTTGCCTCAAGCCTTGGGAGCCGAGCGGCCCTGTGACTGACACGCCGCGGGCCTGACCGGCGGCGGTGGCCGTCTGCCATTTGGTTTTGCTTCGGGGGCCCCTTATTTTCTACTTTCCCAAATTCCCTTTCCATAAATGCGCTTTCCTCCACTTGATTTTTCCAGGGTCCGGACCTACCCGGTGGCGGACCGCTCCAACAAAGTCGCGGTGGAGAGTTTTGCCCGCCCCCATGTGGCGGGCTCCGGCATGGACGCTTTTCTCAAAAGCCTGCCCTCCTTTCTGGCAGTTCAGGATCTCCGCGCGGTAGCGACAGCCATTGCCGCCGCGGTGCGCGCGGGCCGGCCCGTCGTGTTGATGATGGGGGCACACCCGATCAAAGTCGGGCTCAACCCCATTCTCATCGACGCTATGCGACGCGGGATCCTTTCCGCGGTCGCCTTCAACGGAGCGGCCGCAGTGCATGATTTTGAACTCTGTTTTCAAGGAGAAACCAGCGAGGACGTCCAACGCGGGCTTAATGACGGCAGCTTTGGGATGGCCGAAGAAACTGGCCGCCTCATGAACGAGGCCCTGCGGGCGGGCGCCAGTCTGGGCTTGGGCGCTGGCACCGCACTGGGTCAGGCGATGGACCAATTTCCGAACCGCGCGCTCTCCCTTCTGGCCACTGGGGCGGAGTTGGGGCTCACTGTAACGGTTCACATTGCAGTGGGTACCGACATCATCCACCAGCACCCTGCTTGCGACGGGGCGGCACTCGGGGCCACCAGTTATGCGGACTTTCAAAAATTTGCAGCCATCTGCGCCCAACTGGAGGGCGGGGTGGTGCTGAACGTGGGCAGTGCGGTCATCATGCCGGAGGTTTTTCTCAAGGCACTGACGATTGCTCGAAATCTGGGTCACCCGGTGGAGAAGTTTACCACGGCCACCCTCGACATGACCCGGCACTACCGCCCCTCAGAAAACGTGCAACGCCGCCCGACCGCCCTCGGGGGCCAAGGCTACTATTTGATAGGGCACCACGAAATCAACGTCCCGCTGCTGTTTGCAGCCGTTACCGAAGCCCTCCACGTTTAGACGCCATGGATCGTAACCGAGTCAACCAACTGCTCCCTTCCTCTTCCCGGATCCTTGTCATCGGTGAAATGATTCTTGATGAATTTATTTGGGGCAAAGTCTCCCGAATCTCGCCGGAAGCCCCCGTGCCTGTCGTGGAGGTGGTGCGGGAAAGCTACCACGCGGGTGGCGCGGCAAACGTCGCTCGCAACCTCCGCGAGTTGGTCGACCACGTGCGGATGCTTGGCCCGGTGGGCGACGGGGCCGACGGCGACAGGCTCCGCTCTCTGTTGACGGGCGCGGGTATCGAGCTGCAAAACGTCCTGCACGACCCGCTCTACCAGACCATCCGCAAAACGCGCATCGTCGCGCGCACCCAGCAGATGGTGCGGGTGGACCGGGAGCGCCGCTACACCCTCACCGAGGGCACCCGACAGAGGGTGATCGGCCACCTGAAGGAGCAGCTTCCCAGTCTGCACGCCGTCATCCTGGAAGACTACGACAAGGGCCTTTTCGACCAGTCCCTTGCCGACGGTCTCACCAAGGCAGCGCGAGAGGCCGGGGTACTCGTCCTCGTGGACCCAAAGCCCTCCAACCCAGTGTTGTGGACCGACATTACGGGGATTACTCCCAACCGGGGCGAAGCCTTCCGCGCGGCGGGAATGCCGTGGACAGACCCCGTAGATCCCCCCCTGGCAGATGAGGCGCTCCTCGAAGTCGGCCGCCGCCTGCTGGACAGGCTCAGGTGTAGACTCGTGTTGGTCACCCTCAGTGAACACGGAATGATGTTGTTCCAGCCAGATGCGGCGCCCTACCACACGCCCACTCGCGCCCAGGAGGTTTTTGATGTCTCGGGTGCAGGGGACACGGCCATTGCCGCATTCACCGCCGCTTTGGCGGGCGGAGCCACTCCCGTGGAGGCTGCCGAGATCAGCAACCATGCCGCTGGGATCGTCGTAGGCAAACTGGGGACCGCGATTGTCTCTCGCGCCGAGTTGCTCTCGAGCTTTCCCGCCTGAACCCATGGAGCCGCCAGAGCAAAGGGCAGCGGTTTTCCTCGATCGGGATGGAACCTTGATGGAGGAGGTCAATTATTGCGCGGACCCGGCGCAGGTACGGGTCTTTGCGGGAGTGGCTGAATCCTTAAGGGCGCTTCGTGCGGCGGGATTCCTGACCATTCTGGTGACAAATCAGAGTGGCATCGCGAAAGGGTACATCTCGGCGGATGCTTACGAGCGCGTTCACGCGCGTTTGCTAGAATTACTGGGGCCCGACACTTTGGACGCCTGCTACATGAGCCCGGATGCCGCGGATTCTCCATCGTTGCGGCGGAAGCCGCAGCCCGGAATGCTTTTGGAAGCCGCCCAAGATTGGAATCTGGCGCTGAAGCGCTCCTGGATTATCGGAGACAAGGCCATAGATTTGGCCTGCGGCAGGAACGCGGCGCTTGCCGGTGCAATTCTGGTCCGGACTGGGCATGGCCTAGCACAGGAACCGCAGGCCGCCCCGCTGGCGGTCCACGTGGCCGACGGATTGGTCGAGGCGGTTGAATGGCTGCTCCGGCAACAGGCATGAACGCCTGAGCAATTCAAAGGGGGCCTGCCTTGACGCTCGGGGCGCCCTGAATTACGTTTCGGAGCGATGCATCGTTCCACCCCAAATTTAGTCTCCGCCTCGACGACGCCGATTTCGACTCGCCTTCCCTTGCGTGCGGTCACTCGCTTCACGAGCGCGGGTCTCGCAGGTTTGCTGTATCTTTGCGCCGCAGGGACCTCACCTGCGGACCTTGTGTACCGGCCGAACGAGGGATGGAAGCAAGAGGGGAGCGGCCTGTTCGGCGCCATAGGCGGAGGCAGGGCCACTGCTAAAAGCGCCGATCTGCAGCTTCAATATGCCGACGAGTTGGTAAAGAAAAACAAGCTTTCCGATGCATGCGACGCCCTACAAGGACTCTTGCGGGCTTTTCCGCTTTCGCAGCAAACGGCGGAAGCCCGCCTGAAGCTGGGAGACTTATTAGAGCGGCGGGGCAAGTACGAGGAGGCGTTTGAGACCTACGATCAGCTCCTCGTCAAAAACCCCGAAAGCAGACAGTTCACAGGTGCTTTGGACGGGATGTTTGCCATAGGCAAGCGCTACATGAACGGCGAAAAACGCCGGCTTTTCGGCGTCAAAACATTCTCCTCCAACCGGCGCGCCGAGGAAATGTTCGACACGATCCTCAAGCGTGCGCCCTACGCACGCTCAGCCCCGCAGGTGATGCTTTTTAAGGGAATGGTTTTGGAGCGCCAAGGCAAGGACGCCGAAGCGCTCGCCTCCTACCAACAGATCATTGAACGCTTCCCCTCGGACGCCGTCGCCGACGACGCCCAGTACCAGATGGGGTACATCCGTCTGCGCAGCGTAAAGAGCGGGTCTTACGATTCGGTGGACCGGGTGCGCGCTCAGGAATCCTTCGAGGATTACCTCAACCGCGCCCCGCAAAACGGGAAGGTTCCGCAGGCCCGCGAAAACCTCCAACTCCTCGAGTCCAACCGGCGCAAGGCCTCCCTGGATGCGGCAAAATTCTACGAAAAGACCGGCAAGACAAAAGCGGCTGCGATCTATTACAAGGATATCCTCAAAAACCATCCGGGCACCGAAGAAGCCGCTTTTGCAAAGAAACGGCTTGAAACTCTGAAGGCAGAACTAGGGGCTGACGCTGTAGACACGCAGCGCGATGCGGTTGACGACGGCAAAAAGGCGGAGGCTCGGAAGGAAATGCAGTCAAAGGTGAACACCGTCTCTCGGCCTGACTACGTGGGCCCAAAACTCAAGGCGACTCCGAAGGAAGCCAAGCCCGCCGGAGCCAAGCTTCAGTTGCGTCCTGAGGACGATCTTTCGGCCCCCCCAAAAACAGACAGTTCAGCTTCGGGGCAGCTCCAGCTACAGATACCCGCTCCGCGGCTCACTCCGCCCACCCCTCAAAATCCCTAGCATCCCGGTACCACGCCTCCGCTGGGAGCTCCTTTTCTGCGCACGATGACCATGCTTAATTCCCGCCCGCGTTGGGCTTCGGCTTTGGTTGCGGGAATGCTCGCCACGCCGGTGCTTTTTGGCGGGTGCTCCGGGTACCGGTTGGGGCCGGCAAAGCCCTCTAGCATGAGGGAGGTGCACACCCTTGCTGTCCCTGCTTTTAAGAACATGACGCTGGAGCCCAGGGTGGAGGTCATGCTGGCCAACTGCGTCATCAAACAGCTCCAGCAGGACGGCACCTACAAGATTTCCTCAGAAAACGACTCCGACGCCATCGTGGAAGGGACCCTCGAAAGGATCGAACGTACGCCTGCCCGGGGAGTGCAAACTGATTTCTATCAAACGAGTGAGTACACGCTCTCTCTGCTGCTGAAGGTGAAGGTGGTCGAGCGTTCCACAGGCAAAACCCTTTCCGAACGGGATGTGCGCGGAAATTCGAGCTTCTTTGTGACTTCGTCCAATTCAATGTCTGCCGAGATCAATGCGCGGGTTGCCAACGTAAACAGGGACGAGCGCCAGGCTATTCCCCAGGCTGCCGAAGATGCCGCAATCCGGCTGGCGAGTTACTTAAGCGAAGGCTGGTAGGCTTCCCGTCTTCCCACCCCCTCTCAAGCTCCAGACTGGGCTTCCTGGCCTTCGCGCTTCGCCAAGGTGCGCCTCACCATCCTTCATTTTTTCACGTGCTGTTCCTCGTCGCCACGCCCATCGGAAACCTAGGTGACATTTCTGCGCGCGCTTTAGAAATCCTACGCGAGGTTGACCTGATCGCGGCGGAGGACACCAGGCATTCGGGCAATCTGCTGCGTCACTTTGAAATTCAGAAGCCGCTTGTCTCCTATCACGAACACAATGAGGCGCGGCGCACTGCCGAGTTAATCACCTCCCTTGAGGCCGGAAAGAAAATCGCGCTCATCACAGATGCCGGCCTTCCGTCCATCTCTGACCCAGGCCACCGCCTCCTGGAGGCCTGCATCGAACGCGCCCTCCCCTACTCCGTGATTCCTGGCGCCAGCGCGGTGCTCACTGCCTTGGTGGGATCCGGGTTTTCGACAGAACGCTTCTGTTTTTGCGGGTTCCTCCCGGTCAAAAGCGGCCAAAGGGAGCGCGAACTACTGGAGGCGTCGCAGCGAGCCGAAACGACCCTGTTTTTTGAGTCACCACACCGGTTGCTCAAGACACTGGAGGCGGCAACGAGGCTGCTGCCGGACAGGCTCCTCTGCGTGGCTCGAGAATTAACCAAGCAGTTTGAGGAATACCGCCGAGGCACCCCCGCCGCCTTGCTTGCCCATTACACAGCTACCCCGGCGAGGGGCGAGATCGTGCTGCTCGTGGCTGGTCGCTCCGCCAAGGAGTCCCGGGTGCTCGCCCGTGAAGTCCGCAAAACAGAGCGCCACCACAACCGGCAAGGAAAGGAAATGCGCCAGAGCCAGAACTCCGAGGAAATCCAGCAGGCCGAATCACCCAGAGGGTGAAGTCCCGTTGGGGCCTCGGTCAGTTACCCGCCCGCGACAATCCTCACAAACTCAAGACGGTCTCCGTCCCTTAATACTGTGCGCCCCCACTCGCTGCGGTGCAGGGCAGTCCCGTTGCACTCAATCAGTAGAGCCGGCCCAGGCAGCTTCAGCTCCAAAACCAGTTCGGTAACCGTCCGAGCCACAACCCCTGTGCGGGATTCCCCGTTTAGAAACAGTTCAAAGCGCGGTTCCATCAGATCGCCCCAAGAATGGCAGGGTCCCAGTCCTTCCAAACAGCCTCCAACCGCAGCGTGCCCAGCATCCGGGCCACTTCTGCCGGGGAGCGTACATCGGCTATCTCAAACTGCTCGGTGGCCTTTTGTTCGGGCGAGTCTTCGGGAAGCGGCACCTGGCGCCCCCGTACAGTCTGATGCAGGCTGTCTTTTCCCTGTCCAGTGTACCCCCCGGGTTCGGTATGACTCCCGGCGCTCATCATCGTGACCCCGAGCGGCGCCAGTGCATCACGCAAAGAAGCCGGCTCCCGCGTACTCAGGACAATACCCACTTGCGGAAAGCAAACCCGAAAGGCGCACAAAAGCTGGGTAAAGTCCCGGTCGCTCAGGGGATCCGAGGGCTCGAATTCACCCGCGCAGGGGCGCAATCTGGGGAGGCTTAACGTAAACTGGGCCTTCCAACACTTGCGCAACAGATAAGCCAGGTGGGAAGCCAGCGCTAGGGCCTCCTTGCGCCACTCGCCCAATCCAAAAAGAGCCCCAATTCCGATCCGCCTGAACCCCGCTTCATAGCCGCGTTCCGGACACCCCAGGCGCCAAGCATAGTCTCGTTTTGGCCCGGCCGTGTGAAGCTGCGCATACAATTCCGGATCGTAGGTCTCCTGGTAGACGACAAGCGCCTCGGCTCCGGCACCCACGAGTGCGCGGTACTGTTCCGTCTCAAGCGGCGCCACCTCCAACGCCACAGAGGGAACCTCGGCGGCAACGGCTGCGACGCACCGTTCCAGGTAGCCCTGCGACACAAATTTTGGGTGTTCCCCGGCCACCAACAGCACGCTGCGAAAGCCTTCCGCGTGGAGATGGCGAGCCTCGGCCGCCACCTGCCCCGCCTCCAACGTAACGCGTACAATCGCATTTTCGCGTGAAAAGCCGCAGTAGGTGCAGGAATTGATGCACTCGTTGGACAGGTACAGGGGGGCAAACATCCGGATCGCCCTCCCAAAGTTGCGCCTTGTCTGGAGGGCAGCCTCGCTGGCAAGCGCCTCCAAGGCGGCCCCATCCAACGGGGCGAGCAACGAGGCAAACCTCCGGAGCGCGGGCGAAGCGGAGGGGGAGGGGGAATTCCAAAAACTCATGTAGAATGGCTTGTCTGTCCAGACTGCCCTACCCGGGTGGAGAGCGCAACTCGGAGTAGCGCTTGCATACTCGGCCAGCGGTGCAAAGTTAGTGGGGCGGTTTTTACTTTCCGCGCCCGCTGTGCTCCCTTACCTAAGCCCGATTGGGTTCATCCTTCCCTTCCCTTTTTTATTCCCTCATTCCCTTCTCCATTCCCTTCTCCATTCCCTCCTCTAGGCCTTTTATGAAACCTCCCCGCATTGCTCCGAGTTCCCGTCTCCAAGGCGTAAAGTACGAAATCCGAGGTCCCCTCGCCCGGCGTGCGAGTGAATTGGAGAAGGCTGGCTACGAGATCATCAAGCTCAACATTGGCAATCCGGGAGCTTTTGGATTCAGGGCGCCCGAAACCATGCGGCTGGCGATGATTGAAAACCTGAGGGAAGCTGACGCCTACTGTTATCAAAAGGGGATTTTCCCTGCGCGCGAAGCCGTGGTCATGCAGCAGCAAACCCGCGGCGTTGGCGACGTCACAGCCGATGACGTCTTTATGGGAAACGGGGTTTCAGAGTTAATCCTGTTCTGTCTCTCCGCCCTCCTCGAAGCTGGCGATGAAGTCCTCATCCCCAGTCCCGACTACCCCCTCTGGACGGCGGCGACCACTCTGCATTCCGGCAAGGCCGTCCATTACCCTTGTCGGCCAGAGAACGGCTTTGTGCCGGATCCCGCAGAGATCCGCAGCCTCATTACGGAGCGCACGCGGGCCATTGTCGTCATTAATCCCAACAATCCCACCGGTGCGGTGTATCCCAGAGAGGTGCTGGAGCAGATTGCGCACATCGCAGAGGAGCACCGATTGGTGCTTTTTTCCGACGAGATCTATGACCAAATCACCTTCGACGGGGCAGAACACATCCCGCTGGCAACGCTCGTCACAAAAACGCTCTGCGCAACCTTCGGCGGGCTTTCAAAGGTCTACAGAGCCTGCGGATTCAGAGTCGGCTGGGTCAGCTTTTCGGGAGAAAAAGGGGGGGCCCGCGACTATCTCCAAGCCCTCGAGCTGCTGGCCAGCTTGAGACTCTGTTCCAATGTTCCCGGCCAGTGGGCCGTTCAAACGGCACTCGGGGGGCGACAATCCATTGCGGAACTCATCCGCCCCGGCGGCCGGCTCTGGAAAACGCGGCAGGCGCTGCTGGATTCGGTCCGCTCCTCCCAGTTTCTTTCCGTGCAAGCTCCCATGGGCGCAATGTACGCGTTCGTTGGAGTCAACCGCGAGAAGCTGCCCAATTTTGACGATCAAAAATTCGCCCTCGAGCTCCTCGAGCGCAAGCACGTGCTGATTGCCCCGGGTACCAGCTTTAACGTGCCGTACAACGACCATTTCAGGCTGACACTGCTTCCGGATTGGGAGACCATGAGAGAGGTCTTCGCCCGGATCGAATCGCTCCTGCAGGAGCAGTTTGTTGAGGTTTGCGCAGAGGCAGCGGTACAGCTTTCCACCGCTGCTGCCGACCACCCGCTCGCACCTTCGGGAGTGACCGCCACCGATTCGGCCGAAAAAACAGATACGCTTGAGGCGTCCGTCGCGTCAGAGGAGCACGCAG
>CAMCIN010000188.1 GCA_945874745.1 Akkermansia muciniphila
ACCTTACTCCTCACATCGCTTTCGTTCCGGTAACGCTCCTCAATTTCGCCGCTTAGATCTGTTCGGCCCAAGATCAGTTGTCGTGTTCGCATGACCGAGGATAGTGGGTTTTCATTTAAAATGCCAGTTAATACCGAGAGGTGGTATCAGATTTCCGCAGATTTTTTTGGTTTGGCCGGAAAAATGGGCGTTTTTGGAGACATACTGTTTTTCTAGCAGCCGCAATGGAAAGGCGGAGAGGAGCCTGGCTGTCGCATACGAGGTTGTTTGGCGGCTCCACCAACGCGCCTCACAACGGACGGGTTACAGCTCCTGTGACTGCTTCCCTCGATTGAGGCCACGCCAAGGGAGAAATTCCCCTCAGGCATTGAATGACGCGAGTAGTGGCGCGGGCTCGGCCTCCTCTTCCGCAGCGCGTAGTTCCCAAGGATCGTCCGCAAAATTGAGGTAATCCCAGACGCACACACATGCGGGTGTGTTTGTTGACAAAAGCACTAAGAGCAGCAGTGTTTTCATAGTCCGTGCACAGTTAGACCGCACTTCAGGGGGTTCAATGAGAGCCCAATGCTCCCACTACAGCTTGTTCGCAGGCAGGGGGGAAATCTCTCCCTCCCTACAGAATGCCGCCGCAACCTGCGTCGCTGCGCCGTATTCGTCCGTAGACCCTAGACCCGTCACCCTTGGATGGCACTCCATAACCCCCTTCATTCCCAGAGAGTGGCGGAGGGAGCGGGATTCGAACCCGCGGAACCTTTCGGTTCTCCGGTTTTCAAGACCGGTGCAATAAACCACTCTACCATCCCTCCCGAAAACCACTCTGCGGAGCCTCGTCGAAAAAGCAGGACCTCTTGGACTTGAGTCTGCCGCCGCAAACCGCTTTCGGCTACCATGTCGTCAAAATCCGGTGGTTTTCGCAAGCCCTTTCCTCAGGCAGAGGGGCTGGCGCGGCCGAGGGACCGGTGTGCCAGACGTTTCCCGCCCTGTCGCCACCAGCCTTAGGCGAAGAGCTCTTTGACCACGTGGGCGGATTCGACACCGGTCAGCCGCTGGTCCAGCCCCTGGAACCGGTAGGTGAGCCTTTCGTGGTCGATGCCGAGCAGCGCCAGCAGGGTCGCGTGGAAGTCACGGACGTGCACCTTATTGGTCGCCGCCTTGTAGCCAACCTCGTCCGACTCGCCATAGTGAAATCCGCCCTTCACGCCGCCGCCGGCCATCCACACGGTGAAGGCGTTGGGATTGTGGTCGCGGCCGGGCTTGCCGCCCTTTTGCGAGGTGGGCGTACGCCCGAATTCACCCGCCCAGATGACCAGGGTTTCCTTGAGCAGCCCGCGTTGCTCCAGGTCTGCCAGCAGCGCGGCCACGGGTTGGTCGGCCTCCAGCGCAAACCCGCGGTGGTTGCCGACCAGGTCCCCGTGGCAATCCCAGCTCTGCTGGTTTTCCATGCCGCCGGAATAAATCTGCACAAACCGCACCCCCCGCTCCACCATGCGGCGGGCGGTGAGGCACTGCACGGCGAAGTGTTTGCAGTGGTTCTGGTCGGTGCCATACAGCTTGCGGATGTGTTCGGGTTCGCTGGAGATGTCGAACGCCTCGGGCGCCGCAGTCTGCATCCGGTACGCCAGTTCGAAGCTTTCGATCCGGGCGGAAAGCTCACTCTCGATGGGCGTGGCGGCCATGTGCCGCCGGTTGAGCCCGGTGAGAAGGTCCAGTTGCGCGCGCTGCGCCTCCCCGGCGGTGGCAGCCGCGGGCGTGAGGTTTTCGATGGGGTCGCCGTCGGGCTTGAGCCAGGTGCCCTGGTACACACTCGGCAAAAAACCCGCACCCCAATTGAGCGCGCTGCCCTTGGGCAGCCCCCGTTTGAGAGGATCGCTCATCACCACAAAACTGGGGAGGCTTTCGGCCTCCGAGCCAAGGCCGTAGGTGACCCACGAACCGACACAGGGCGACCCCATGCGGGTGATGCCCGTGTTCATCATGAACAGGGCCGGGCTGTGGTTGTTGGACCCCGTCCAGCACGAGTGGACGAAAGACATTTTGTCCACGTGCCGGGAGAGGTGCGGAAACAGATCGCTCACCCACGTCCCGCTGCGGCCGTGCTGCGCCCATTCAAACGGGGACTTCATCAGGGGCCCGGCCGAGCCCGGGAAAAACCCGGTCTTCGGATCAAACCCGTCGAGCGTCATGCCATCGCGTTTTTGCAGCTCGGGCTTGTAGTCCCAGGTGTCCACCTGGCTGGGCCCGCCATTGGCAAAAATCCAGATCACCGATTTGGCGCGTGCGGGCAACGGGGGAGTTTTAGGCGCCAGAGGATTGCGCGCGGCGTGGGCGGCGTGGGCGGCGCCCCCGGTGCGATCCAGCAGGGCGGCGCAGGCCAGCCAGCCGAAGCCGCCGCCGGCCCGTTGGAGTGCTTCACGGCGGGTAAGGGAGTGGAGGGAATTCATGGGTCTGGGTTACGGGAGGTAGACGAACTCGTTGGTTTCAAGGAGGACCTGGCAGAAGTGCGCGAAGGCCTCGGAAGCGGCCTGGGTAGGCGTCCGGGAGGCACCCCCGAGGCGCCCGGTCTGTGTCTGGAGGAAGTCGCTGGCCAACGCGCTCTCCTCCGGCAAGGGCGCACGGCTCAGCGCCACGCCGTAGGCCTCCTCGATCAACCGTTCCGGCAGGGCTCCCTGGCCGGCGCTCTTGGTGACCCGCGCCGCCAAAGCCGCGGCGGCGTTGCGGGCGAGAGTGCTGTTCATGAGGATCAGCGCCTGGGGCGCAACGGTGGTAGTCGGCCGGAGCCCCTGGCTGGCCAACGGTTCGGGCTGGTCAAAACTCACCATGGAGCTGCTGAGCTTGCTGCGCTTGACCCGCAGGTAGATGGAGCGGCGCGGGCTCTTGTCGTCCGCCACGCCCGGTCCGTACATCTGGGGGTCGAGCAACCCGCCGACCGCAAGCAGACTGTCCCGAATGGCCTCCCCTTCGAGGCGCACGGGAGTCCGGCGCGCGAACAGCGCGTTAGCGGGATCGGCTTTTTCCTTGGCCTCGTCTTTGAGTGCCGCCTGTTGGTACGCCTCGCTGGTTAGGAGCAGGCGGTGCATCGCCTTCACGCTACCGCCCTTGGCGAGCAACTCGCCGGCGAGCCAGTCCAGAAGCTCCGGCTGGGCTGGGAGTGCTCCGGTTTTGCCGAAGTCATTGGGGGTGGCGACGATGCCCTGGCCGAAATGGTGCAGCCAGAGGCGGTTCACAAAAACGCGCGCAGCCAGGGCACCCGCTCCCTGCGTTTCATCGAGGATCCAGTTTGCCAGCGCCCTGCGCTTGCCGAAGTAGGTGGCCTGGGCCGGGGGCGTCCACGCCCAGCGCTGTTCGGGGGCCCGCGCAAGCACCTGCAAGAAGCCCGGAGTCGCGGGTTCTTCCTTGAGGGCCACGTTGCCGCGTTTGAGTACAAAGGTTTCCTTGTAGGTTTCCACGCTGCCCCCGGCGGTGTGGTACTTGACGGGGGGGAAACTCTCCGAGGCCACGAGCACCTTGCTCAGCCCGCTTGGCTCGGCCTTTTCGCTCGCCACCCGGCGGGCCTCCAGGGCGCGCCACGGCGCCTGCTGCTCCAGCCACCAGCGTTCGAGTTTGCGCCGGTCGGCCGGGGTTTCCGGAGGGCGCCGCGCCCGAAGGAGCCCGGCCACATCCGCTGCAAAAGTCGGGTGCGTCAGGGCGGGCTCGCCGCCGCTCATCCAGGAAAGCCGGGGACGTCCGATGGAATGCTGGGCACCGCTTTGAAACTCGAGGGTCACCCGGATCCGGCTGCCGGCGGGGGGCGTCACCGGCTCGGCGAACGTGAACGCCGCGCTGTGCGCCTCCTTCTCTTTCCCGCCAATGGACCAGCCCTCGCCTTTCCTCCCCGTCAGCGCCGCTGCCACGCCCATCGTTTTCGAGTTCTGCTCGAAGTCGGCCACCGCTCCGGAGAGGGCCACCTCGTGGCGCTCGCCCCCGGGGCTTTCCATTTCCACGCGGACCCGGCTCAGCTGGAAATTGCCGTTGCCTGCACGGCCCGGCCCCGTCCTGGGCAGCGAGGGATCGGGCAGCGCCTCCAGCCGCAGGCCGGTCAGCGGCCGCTGCGGGGCGGCTGACACAAACTCAAAGTTTTCCTGGCTGGGCACGGCCCCTTTTGCTGCGAGGAACGAGCCGTCCGGCTGCGGTACGAGCTTGGTTCCCGCGCTGGTTTTCGTTTCCGCCGGGGTCCACACCTCCCACGCGGGGGGTGCGGTGAAACCCGGCAGTTCCTGCTGAAGAAACCGTTCAAGGCGGGGCTGGCCGGCCTGCTCCCACAGGCGCTGTTCCGCGAGCAACTTCTCGTGGCCGGTCTTCCAGACGGCCTTTATTTCGCGCGTTTTGTCCGGGTCCACATCCAGCTCGATTTCGCTGCGCACGGTGCCGGTGAAACTTGAAAGCATCCGGTAGTAGTCCCGGGTCGGGATCGGGTCGTATTTGTGGTCGTGGCATCTGGCGCACCCGACGGTCAGTCCGAGAAAGGCGGCGCTGGTGGTCGAGAGCATGTCGTCCATGTCCTCGTAACGTACCCGTTCGAGTTCGTTGACGGTGATCTGGGTCGGGAACACGCCCAGACTCAGAAAAGCCGTGGCGGCCAGGGCCTTGGGGTTGCCCGGAGCGAATTCATCCCCGGCGATCTGCCACTGCACAAACTGGGAAAAGGGCAGGTCGCTGTTGAGGGCGTGGATGAGAAAGTCCCGATAGTGGTAACTGCCGAGGCGATCGTAGTCCTGTTCGAACCCAGAGCTTTCGCCGTAGCGCGCCACGTCCATCCAGTGCCTGGCCCAGCGTTCCCCGTAGCCGGGTCGCGCCAGTAATGCGTCGATGAGTGTTGGCCAGGCGTCCGGGTCGGGATCCCGGACAAAACGTTCCACCTCGTCGGGGGTGGGCGGCAGCCCCGTGAGGTCCAGGGTGGCCCGGCGGATGAGGGTGCGGCGGTCGGCTTTCGGGGCGAGGGAGAAGCCCTTTGCCGCGGCCTTCGCCGCTAAAAACCTGTCCACCGGGTGCTTCCAGCCGGCTGCTTCGGGCGGCGCCTGTTGCGAAAGGGGCGCAAACGCCCACCACTGCCTGTCCTCCTCGGTGACCTTTGCGCGGTCGCGCTCGGCTTTTTTGCCCTCTACCAGCGGTTTGCTGTAGGGCGCCCCCTGTTGGATCCACGCTTCGATCTTGGCGACGAGCGCCTCAGGAAGCCTGGGTTTGCGCTCGGGCATGAAGGGCTCTTCCTCATGCCGCAACATTTTGAGGAGCCGGCTTTGCTCGGGATGAAACGGCACCACGGACGGGCCGTCGGCCCCGCCTTTGAGGAGCAACTCCCGGGTGCCCAGGTCCAGGTCGCCCTTGATTTTGTCGCCCCCGTGACACTTTAGGCAGTGCTCTTTGAGCAGGTCGCCCACCTCCCGGTCAAAAGACTCCAAACCGCGCGTCATCCGCGCCGCGTGGTCGGCCGGCAACGGGGCCGTGGCTGCCATAGCCCCAAACTGAAGGTTCGCCGCTGCGCAAAGGAGTGCCAGACCGCTGGGGATCTTGGCGGGTTGGGGGGAACGGACGGTGTACATAAAGCGGGGGGAAGGACTCGGGGAAATCGCCCGTTTCTTGTTTGGTGCGGGGTTCCAGCTCCAGAGCCAACAAGTGATGGATCACACCGGGTTGTCAAGCTGCACAACCCCGTGTGGTGCGTGCTGCGCCGCCAGAAACCAGGAGTACCAGAGGCCGCCCGCCACGTTCCCGAGGGCTCGGCCAGACAGCGTTTTGACCGCCTGGGCGGATTCGCCACCGGTCACCCACGTTTTCGGAATTCATTGAGCCAGACCATTGTAGCCTGCTTGCGGGGGCGGCTGAAATTCTGGCTTCGGATGGAGGCACTGCTCGAGTGCAGCACGTGGGGCTTCCGCAAACGAAGCGCGTATGTCGGATTTCACCGACCGGGTCCGCCCACGCCGTTGCCGCCCTTTTGCATGCGACACCGGTCGCTGCAAAACTTTACTTCTTCCCACACGCGCTCCCATTTTTTCCGCCACGTGAAGGGTCGACCACACGTGATGCAAAGCTTTGAGGGCAGGTGCTGTTTCTTAACGCCCTTCATCAGTTTGGAAACGGTGCTTTCGGGGCCGGCGACTTTTGCGTGCTCATGGCACGCAGCTGGGCGAGACGCGCTCCAGCGGAAAAATGGTAACGTCCACCCCGCGCGACATGAGCACGTGGTCGGGCGGACGCCCGGTGGGGGCGAAGCCGTCCAGCGGCAGCAGGTTTTCATCCCACTCCGCCAGGTCCGCGCGACAGAGCCGGTACGGCTCGTGGAAAACCGCGCCGCGGCGGAGGCCGTCGGGCGCGCTCGAGTAAAGCCGGTAACGCTCGACGAGGAAGAACTCCAGGGAGTCGGGCCTGGGTTCAGGCAAGGCCGCGCCCGGGGCGTATTCAAACACGCAACGCGAGCCATTCGCCCGGGCGCCGGTGCGCAGCGATTCATAGCGGATGCGCCCCTCGGCAGTCCGACTCAATTGTGTTACCGCGTGCTCGTAGGGAAGGTGGAAAAAGCGCCGCGCGATTTTCACCGCGAGCCACTGATCCGCGTCGAGAGAATAGAACCACACCCCCGGAACCCCCTTGTGGTCATGTACATAGGTCCTCAAGTTCATCTCCATGAAACTTGAGAGGCCCGGTACCGCCGGCAGAAAGCGGGGACGAATGTTGCGCATCAAAAACGGCACGACACCAAGGTAGGCGTTGCCCCCAAAAGTATCGACAAACAACCCCTCGGGCAGCGTGGCCTGAATCTCCGCAGCAGAGTATTCCCAATGGAGGAAAAGCAGTTCTTGCCACTGCTGATACATCACCGCTCCCCCCGCCGGACGCCTCCGCGCAGCCAGACGCAGGGCTTCATCGGGAACGAGCGCGGGTTTGTCAGCCGCCCTCATCATCTGGAGTGTGGAAGAAAACAAGTGGGGATAAACATCATGGTGGGCCCAACGAGGAAAGTCCGTGGCGTCTTCTTTTCTGTGCGCCAAGCTGACGCCTTCGAGCGCCGTCAACTTCCGCAGCGTAGCTTGCAGTGCCGGCCGAAACAATACCGCATGCGCTCAAACAAGTCAGTCCTTCAGCCCCTTCCCAAGGGCATCTCCGTGGATTGTGCTGGATGGCCTCCTGCCCCACCTGTTTCCTTTTCCTTCCGTGAATCCCCGTTCCTTCCAGTCTTCCGCCGCGGCCCAGACCATCGCCGCCTGCACACTCTCCATGCTGGCGGCGTTGGGGCTCCTTCCGTCCGCGGCGGCCGTGGAAACCACACCGCAAGCCGCCGAAGGATGGTCCGCCGTTCTGCCTGCCCTCCAGAAGAGCTGTTACGAGTGCCATGGCAACGGGAAGTCCAAGGGCGGGGTGGATCTGCAGCGGCTTGAAAAAGACCCCACCTTCGCCACCGAATTCGAACTCTGGAGCAAGGTGCAGGCGACCCTGCATTCGGGTGAGATGCCGCCCGACGACGCCAAAAAGCCCCTCGCAGACGAGCAACGCAAGCAACTGAGCGCCTCGCTGGCGTCCAATCTCCGCGCAGTCATCCTCGCCAACGCTGGCGATCCGGGTCCGGTCACGCTCCGGCGGTTGAGTAATTCCGAATATGACTGCGCCGTGCGGGACCTCACCGGCGTGGACTTCCAACTCAGCCGGGAGTTCACCCCGGACGCGGGCGGCGGCGAGGGCTTTTCCAACCTGGGCGACGTGCTTTTTCTCAACCCACAGCACCTCAACACGTACTTTAGTGCCGCACGCAAACTTGCCGACCACGCCGAAATCACCCCGGGTTCCGGCATCCGTTTCAGCGCCTTGCGCGTCGGCCCGCGCGGTCCTTCCCAGCTGAAGTCGGGCACCGAGGCCACGCTCTACCGGTGGTACCAGGAGAAATCCACACCGTACCTGCCCACTGATGACGAAGATTTGCGGGAGGCCGACTACATGCTGGCCTGCTGGCAGTGGAAACACCGGGCAACGACCGGGGCCACGTCCCTGCGGCAACTCGCCACGGAGCACGGCCTAAAGCCGGCCTTTTTAGAGAACTGGTGGGCAGTCTTCGAATCGGCCGAGCCCAAGTCACGCTTCCTGGACCTCACCCGCCTGCCTTGGCACGCCCTGGCCGCGCCGGATCCAGCAAACCCGAAGGCCGTTCCAGCGGGCGTGAGAACGGCCATTGCGGAAATCCAGACCCAGCGGCGTGCCTGGCTCCAACCAAAGAAATGGCCCGTCCAGCGCGCCCAGCAGGACGCCGACGGCCTGCGCCCCTATCCCTTGGAAACGGCGCTGACAGGGCAGGATGCGGTGCGCCTCGTTCTGGGCGACACAGGTGACGGCAACAAGGGCGACTGGGTGTTTTTCGAGGACCTCGAAATCCAACGGGCGGGCAAATTCGCCAGCTACGTGGAGTGGCTCGACGGCCGCCAAAAGGAGGACGAGGCACTATTGGCCCAGGACGAGGCGGCGCTGTCGGCAAAGGGCGTCTCGCGGGCGGAGCTGCAAAAGCGATTGGAGGAAGCGGGTGCCGTGCTTTCCCGACTGGGCAAGCACCCGCGCCAACTGCCGCTGGATCCCAAAGCGCTCCTGGTGCAGGCGCCCCTTGTCTTGACGCTGCCCATGCCCAAGGACGCGCAGCGCTTCCGCGCCAAAGGCCGGCTGGACCTCGCCCATCCAGATGCGGAGTTTGCCACGGCGCAGTGGCTGGCGACGACGGCACCGCCCCCCAACCCGGCCCGCATCATTCCCGGCGTGCTGACCGTTTGGAAGCGCCAGACGCAGGCCCAACGCTCCACCATGGACGACTTCAATAAGATGAAG
>CAMCIN010000189.1 GCA_945874745.1 Akkermansia muciniphila
CCCAGTGGCCGCCCTCCCTCCACGCACCCGCCGGGAGCCGGATCGTCTTGGAGTTTCGCACCCAACAGGCCGTCATCACGGCGTTTCTGGAGCGGATCGAAAACGAAAAAGGACAGCAACTCGCGCTCCTGGAGCCCTCGCCCCGCCACTTCCGGACGACCTGGGAAGTCCTTTCCCCGCACAGCTTCTCAGTGGAGCTCAGGAACGCCCTCGGCCAAGCCAACCCCCGCCAGAGCACGACCGTTTTCCTCACCGTGCCGGAAGCCCCACACTTTAAGCTTCTTCTACCTGAAACCGACTCCCATTTCCCTCAAAGCGAGGACCTTGTATTTGAAGCGGAACTGACGCGCGCCGAGTCGGTGGAACGCTGGGGGCTTACCCTCCAGCCTGGGGGCGCGGCCGCCCGGGAGGTCCTCCTCGGTACAAACAAGGCCGAGGCCCGCACGTTGCGGGCGCGCCATGTGGCGGAATTTTCAGAAACCGACAGCCCGCCGCTAGGAACCCTGAGTTGGTTTTTCTGGTACGAACCGGCGGAGCAGCAAGGAAGTCCCAAACGTGTGGAGGGCGAGCTCTTCTTTGGTACGATCGCCACCCCGGAAACGAGCCCCGCCCACCCAGCCGCCTCCGCTGCTTTTCAGGCGCTGCTTGAGATTCAAAAAAGCGCCCTCGCCGCCACGTGGAACCTGCGCAGAAAACTGCACGCCTCCGCCACCTCCGCCGCCCTCCCGCATGAGCTGCTCCCAGAGCTGGAGGCGATCCAGCGCAGCCAAAAGCACGTCCAAGTGCAGACCACACAAAAGCTTCTGCAATTCGACCGGAAACAAGCCCGGACGGACCGGTTGCGGGAGGCCGAGGCCTTCCTCCTGGCAACACTCTCGGCTCTCCAGGCAGCAAGACAGGACACCTCGCGGCTTGGCGCCGCCCTTAACAACGGGCGCTCCGCATACGAGGCCCTCTCCGTGGCAGGGTTCCCGGGCGGCCCGGAAAGTCCCGAACGGGACCGCTAAGCTGCCTCGATTCAAAACAAGGGCCCACACACAAAACCACAAACCCCTTATTCAGACCACTATCCGCAGCTGCCTCAGAATTAACAGATTAAGAAAACAGTAATCAGGATCTGTGAATCTCTGCATCATCTGTGGATTACTTCCCGTGCCCGGAGGAGTCAGCGGAAAGTTACCCTCAGTGACAGGATTTTCCCAACGGCTCCAGGCTCCCTACTCGTGAAGTGTCTTGGTTTCCCGGCGCCGCGGCCGGGGCGTCCTTTGGGCCGGGGCGGAAGAGGGAAGAAACGGTGCTACGAACGCCTCGTGGAAAGAATAGCCGCCCGAAAAATCTTCAGGAGAGTCCTGCTCCGACTTCCGGAAAAATCCGGCTCCTATGAGGCTGTAGACCATTTCTCCAAAGTGCTCGCCCCGTTTGATGCCCCAGGCATCGAAAACAGTCAGCACCATCGGCCCGAACTGCGCCAAGGCCACCTTGCGCACCCCCTCGAGCAACTGCTGCCCGGTGACGTGGCGACTCCGTGTTTCCCGCTGCTTTTTTCCCTCGCCCGCAGTGTACTCCAGAACATCCTTCAGGAAAAAATACGCATCTTTGTCGAACCTGGAGTCCTTTTCGACGATGAGTTCTACGGCGGCAGCGAAATCGAGTTTTAGCATGAGAAAATAGGGGCGGAGAGCGCACTGGCGCGGGGGTAAAGCTAGCATTTCGGAGTCGTCCGTCAACGGAGGGCGTCCGCCAAGCGGTCGGGACAGACTCCGGGGATGAAATGGTTTTGATTATCACCGGACCGGGATTGACATCAGGGGGACCGGGCCCTAGTTTCCAACCTCCCCTCCCAAAAAGGAGGATTCGAAGCCTCGAGAGAAAGGAGGGAAGTAATTTATTATGCCAGAAGTAGCAGTCCGCAAGGGAGAGCCCATCGACAGAGCCCTGAAACGCTTGAAATCTAAGATTGAAGGCGAAGGGATCATGGAAGAAGTGCGCCGTCTCCGTGCTTTTGAGACACCAACTCAAAAGACAAAGCGTAAGGCAAAAGCCAATGCCAAGCGCGCGAAAGCCAAGTTCAGGTTCCAACCTGCTTCCTAGCCTATTTCTCCGCCACCAAGCGGATGTTTTACTCTAGCGGTAGTCCAAAACGCCGGCCCCTCTCACGGGGGCCGGTTTTTTTTGTTTCTGCACTGCCCTCAGAGGGAGACGCTTCGCTGACAGCGCTGCTTACGCAACTGGTCACCGCTGTCTTCCTGGTTTCCTCTCATCCGCTTAATCTGAGACATGTGCGGATACCCAACTGAAACACAGCAAGGGGGCGCCAAAACATCGGCCGCCAGACTTTTCTTGGACTCAAGCGGCTTTCTACCTTACCTTCTTCTGTAGGGCACCCCAATTCCCCCGGCCCAGCGGAGGACTTCCTCTGCAACTTAACCGAAAGCCAACAATTCCTACCAGCCCGTTGTTATGCCTACGAATAAAGTGGAGCCAGCCGTGTTAGAATCCGCCGCCCCAGGGGAAGTCAAAGCCAAGCGCGTCCGCAAACCGGCCGCTCCCAAGCCGCCGACCGAAGGCGCGCTGGAACCAGCCAAAAAGGCACCGCGCCGCAAAAGTGCCGCCGCACAGGCGGAGGCTCCGGCGCCAACGGTGCAGAAGACTGACACCGGCCTGCACGCGTCGTTTTCCACGGAAGAAATTTCTGTCAGGGCGTATTTCATCGGCGAGCACCGCCGCTCCTTGGGGCTTGGTGGTGATTCGGAGGGCGACTGGCTCGAGGCGGAACGCCAGCTCAGGTCCGAGGCGCTCGGGATCGCCGCTTCGCTGCGGAACAGGTAAACAGCCCCAGGAAAGCGCCGCAGCCAGAAGTCCAAAACGCCCGAAAACGTCCAAAAAGCCCGAAAAATGTCCGCTCCGCCCCAAATACAAACCCCCGAGGCTGTTGCCCTCGCCGAGGCCCTTAGGGAGAGGCTCGCTGTGATCGCCGACCGCGACTGGTTTGCAAGGGACGCGACCGGCCATCTGGAGGCCCTCAAGGCGGTCTCAGGCAGGATCGAACTTCTCGCCGCCGCCTTGCCGCCGCCCTTGGACCCGCAACTGCGCCATTATCTGGACCGGTGCAGTTACGACAAGGCGCTCGCCTTTCTCAACGGGGAATAGCCGGCGGTCCAATTCTGGCTGAGTCCCCCTCAAAACGGGCAACTGATCCGGAGAGGACGCGGAATTTAAGAGACACTGCTGATTATCTCTTCAATCTGCGGCATCTGCGGATGACCTCCTGCATCTGTCCCTTCACCGACGGGCGGCGAGAACAGCCCGCACCTCGCTAGCGTAACGCGCAATATCCTGCGCTGCCAGCATCTGGGAGACAATGACCACACGCCTGGCGCCGGCATCCAGGACGGCTTCGAGGTTTTCGCGTTTGATTCCTCCGATACAGAACACGGGTTGGGTGGCCATTGCCTGCACCTGAGCGATCTCTTGAAGGCCGATCGCAGGTCTTCCCGGTTTTGTCGGGGTGGCGTACAGCGGGCCAAACCCGATGTAATCCGCTCCGGCCTCCAGGGCGGCGGCCGCCTGTTGGAGCGAGTGCGTCGACTTGCCGATGAGCGGGAGTGGGACCTCCCCCGCCAGCGCCCTGCCCGCACGCCAGCGCGCGTCGTCCACTGAAAAATCTTCCTGCCCGACATGGGCCCCCTGCGCCCCGACCGAGGGCACGAGTTGGGGGTGATCGTTGAGAATGAGCGGCACCCCCGCGGACTCCGTCAGGCCGATGATGCGCCGGGCAAAGGCCTCCACCTCCTCCTCCTCGGCCCCCTTGGCGCGGAGTTGCAACACATCCACCCCCCCCTCGAGCAAAGCGGAGGTTACCCGCTCCAGATCGGCAGGGGCGACGTAGCCGAGGTCCAAGATACCGTAGAGCAAAGCCTCAGAGAGGAGTTTCATCCGGGCACCTCACCACAGACCCGGCCGGTTTGGGAGCCAGAAAAAGGAGGCTCCCCGGCTGCCTTTGCGCCGCGTATCTCACACGCACGCCACCGGGTAATCCGCTGAGGGGTGTTCCCGTGGGGCGCTTTCCGCTGATTCTCAATGGAACGGGTGAGTGATCCACAGATGACCCAGAGATGCGCAGATGTTTTTATGAGTTTCTGAAATCGGCGGAATCTGCGAGATTTACGGATGCTTTTTGAAGAACGCAACAGGAGAATTCTGTGGGGGAGGAATAAGCACGCGCGGAGAACAAATGGCTTTTTCCCGGTTTGCCAGGTCCCGGGGCCGACGGATGACGCAGAGATGCGCAGATGTTTTTATGAGTTTCTGAAATCGGCGGAATCTGCGAGATTTATGGATGCTTTTTGAAGAACGCAACAGGAGAATTCTGTGGGAGGAGGAATAAGCACGCGCGAAGAACAAATGGCTTTTCCCCGGTTTGCCAGGGCCCGGGGTCGGCAACAGCCTTTCGAAACGGTTCGCCGTTGTGTGGGCGGCGGCTTTGTTTCTGGAGCGGAGCGCGCTATGAACGGGGAGGCTGCTGGGGTCTTTTTCAATGACTCTCCACCCACCCCACCCTCGGCCCCACCCGGAATATTTTGGACGCCCCTCTTTTTATTCGAACTTCCCGCTCAAAAAACGGGGCGCTCCGCCTTTGGCTTGGCCTGGCGGCCTTCGTCTGCATTGTGGGCCGCGCGCGCGCCGCGGAAGCCGTCCGTCTTGCAGAGCTCGAGATCCGGGCCGCCCCCTTTTCCAACACCGCGTTGAGCACCCCTGCCGTCGAGGTACTTCTGGACGGCGAAACACTCCGCCACGCCCCGGCCCTTTCGCTGGATGGAATCCTCAGGACGGTGCCGGGCTTTCGGCTGTTCCGGCGCACCGACAGCACCACAGCGCACCCCACCACCCAGGGCGTGAGCCTCGGGAACGTCGGTCCCAACGGCGCCAGCCGCTCCCTCGTCCTCCTCGACGGGATCCCCATGAACGACCCCTTCGGCGGCTGGGTGGCGTGGAATCGCTTCCTGCCAAGCAGCCTTTCCGGGGTGCGCCTCGTGCCCCAGGCCGGGGTCAGCCCCTGGGGCACCGCCTCCCTCGGCGGCGTCATCGCACTCGACTCCCGTTTCCTCAACGAGGCGCCCTTCGCCTTCCTCGAAGCCTCCGCAGGGGACCGCCTCCGCCACCAGGGTGCGCTGGCCTTCGCCCAAGACACAGCCTCGGGGCGTACCCGCCTCTTTGGGGGCATTCAGGAAACCGACTTCGCGGGCTATCCCGTGATCCGAAGTGACCGCCGGGGCCCGGTGGACATTCGCGCCTCCTCCCGTGCGCAAGCCTTTGACGCCGGGGTGCGCCAGGGCTTCGCTCCCGCAGGCGACTGGCACCTCACCCTGCGCGCCCAAGGCTGGCAAGAGCAACGCAACAACGGCACCCCCCTCACCACCAACTCCGGCAACGCCCTCGACTTCTCAGCCCGACTCAACCGGGATGCGGGCCCCCGGGACTGGGCGCTTGAAAGCATCCTCTTCAGCCAACAACGCCGCTTTGAGAGCCTCTTCTCCAGCATCGCCCCGGACCGCGCCTCCGAGACTCCCAGCCTCGACCAGTACGCGGTGCCCTCCGACTCCTTTGGCTTCATCCAACGGCTCAGGTTCCCACTCGGAGACGCGCACACCCTCGGCACAGGCTTGGATTTGCGCACCACCGAGGGAGTTACCAGAGAGCGCTTCCGGTACGTGGGCGCGGCCTTCACCCGGGAACGGGAAGCGGGCGGGCGACAAGACGACGCGGGAATCTACCTGCAAGACACCTGGACGCCCTCCCCGCGCTGGCAGTTTCACGGCGGCGCCCGCTGGGAGTGGCACGCCGAACGCGACGGCCACCTGCGCGAGTGGGAGATCGGCACCGGGGCGCCGCTGCGCGCGCTCCGTTATACAGACAGCGAACGGCTCACGCCGCACTGGAGTCTGGGCTCGAAGTGGACGCCCTCCAAACGGCTCGAGTGGTCCGCCTCCGCGTACGCAGGAGCGCGCAACCCCACCCTCAACGAGCTTTACCGCCCCTTCCGCGCGGGGGACGTGGTCACGCTCGCAAACCCGGCGCTCCGTCAGGAGTCCACCGTGGGCGGCGAGCTTGGCGTGAAACTCACCCCTGCCGAGGCGGTCACCCTCCAGCTGCGCGCCTTCGAGAACCGTATTCAGGACGCGATTGCAAACGTCAACCTGGTCCGCGGTCCGGGCACAGTCGGGGAGTGGGGCTATCTTTCCGCCGCCGGCGTAGGGGCGCGCCGGGAAAACATCGACAGCGTCGCCGTGCGCGGGTTGGAGGCGCGTGTGGAGTGGAGCCCGGACCGGCTGCTCAGCGTGACTGCAGGGTGGCTTGGCACCCAAAGCGAGGTGCGTCGCTGTTCGGTGCAACGCTCCCTCGAGGGGCGCCAGTTGCCCCAGGTCCCTTCCCAACAGGCCAGTCTGCAACTGCGCGGAGAGTCGGACCACTGGCGCTGGGACGTTGTGCTGCGCTGGGTGGGCAGCCAGTTCGACGACGACGCCAACCTGAACAGCCTCTCCTCCTTCTGCAGCACCGACCTGAGGGTCACCCGGCGCTTCGGCCTCAAAACGGAGCTTTTCGCGGCCGTTGAAAACCTCACCAACGCCGAAATCCAGACCCGCCGCGACCCCAACGGGACTGTTGCCATCGGCGCGCCGCGCATGTGGACGACCGGGGTCCGCCGCGAGTTTTGAACCACGGCTTGCGCCGCGCCCGGACCTTTTTGGGGAAATCCTTTCCTCATCCGCACCGTCCTTGCCATCCTTGGCAGGAATGAACCGCCCCTCCTTCTCCGCAGCCCTTGCCGGTCTCCTACTCGCGCTTTTGCCCCAAAATTCCGCCCTGTGGGCCGCCGGTTGGCGGCTTGAAACCTTTGCAGGCAATGGGAAACAGGGCTTCAGCGGCGACGGCGGCCCGGCCACCAGCGCCCAAATCGACAACCCCTTCGGCGTCGTCCGGGGGCCCGACGGCGCCCTCTGGTTTTGCGAATACACCGGCCAACGCATCCGCAGGGTCGCCCCGGACGGCACCATCTCCACGGTCGCCGGCTCCGGAAAAAAAGGCTACTCGGGCGACGGCGGCCCCGCCCTCGAGGCGACCTTCAACCTGCCCCATGAAATCCGTTTCGACCGTGCGGGAAACTTCTACGTCGTCGACATGGCCAACCATGCGGTGCGCAAAATCGACGCCCAGACCCGCCGCATCACCACCATCGCGGGCGGCGGCGCCCCGGGCTACTCGGGTGACGGCGGCCCCGCCACCGCGGCGCAACTCAAACAACCCCATAGCATTCAGTTCGGCCCCGACGGGCACCTCTACATTTGCGACATCGGCAACCATGTCATCCGCAAGGTGGACATGCAGTCCGGCGTGATTTCCACCTTCGCAGGCACCGGCGCCCCGGGCGTCACCCCGGACGGCTCGCCCATTTCCGGCACCCCCCTCAAGGGACCGCGCTCTCTGGATTTTGACGCCGAAGGCAATCTCTGGCTTGCGACGCGCGAGGGCAACCAGGTCTTCAAATTTGACCTGCAGGCCAACCGCATCCACCACATCGCCGGCACCGGGGCCAGCGGGTTTACCGGCAACGGCGCCCCGGCAAAGGCCGCCACCCTCAAGGGGCCAAAGGGCATCGCCCTGGACAAGGAGGGCAACGCCTGGCTTGCCGACACCGAAAGCCATTCGGTGCGCAAAGTTGACAAGGCCAGCGGTCATCTGGAGCTGGTGGCCGGCACCGGAGAAAAGGGCGACGGTCCGGACGGGGATCCCCTCGCCTGCCCGATGGCCAGGCTTCACGGGATCTTTGTCGACGCGGACGGCTCCGTCTTCATCGGCGACAGCGAAGCCCACAAGGTCCGCGTCCTCCGGCGCGTGCGCTAGGGTGCGCCAACAGGGCCCTCTTCCGTGGGAGCCCCAGTCGGAAAGGAGGCGTTTGGGACGCCCTTTCAGGGCTCATTCGTAAAGGGGGTCGGTTTTCCCACGGCGTTGCCGTGGGCTGACGAGGGAAATGCACCTTCGGTGCGTCCGGAACGGCCCACCCACATGGAACGCCGGCACCTCGTAAAGATGCACCCATTGGGCCGGACCCGCGCCCCAGCGCAGAATCCCCCGCCACGGCACGCGGGCGCCGGGAACGCCCACCACCGATTTGGGTCCCCTCACGCATACGCCCAAGGGACACCCTTCTTCTAGCTCACAGCAACCCCATGGGAACCCGCGCACCCCAACGCATCTGCCCCAACGGGGCACCCCGAAGGCTGGCTACACCCATGCCCGAACGCCAAAGATTGAAACAAAAAACAAATTTTTTTTTGACGCGATCCGCTGCCCTCTTCGCTGCATTCTGGAATTCGAGAGGGCCCTCCTTTTTCGGGTGCGTTGCCGCCTTCCCTCGCCGCGGAAACCTCCGCACGCACGCGCCTGCGGAGCGTCCTTGGCTTCCCGAAAAACAGCGACCCGACGCCCCAGAAAAACAAACCGCCCAACCGGGTGGCCTGCCGCGCAAATGCCCTTTCCAAGCCACTTTGGAAGCAGCGTCTGGGTCGGATTCGACTTTTGGAGGGCGGCGCTTGCCCACGGGGCGGGGGGACGCCGGACGAACGGTTTGCGCGCGGGGAGGGGCGGGCGGACCGGTGGCGCTGGGATGCGTCCGCCGCGCTCCCCAAGCACGGTGCGGGATGCGCAATTGCAGTGTTAGTTTTGCTGAAAAAAAGTGTGGCAAAATAGCGACACCAAAAATTTGCCACTTGTCACTTTTGACACATATCTGTAACAAAACGTCCACGGAGCGGCATACGTTCCTGCAC
>CAMCIN010000190.1 GCA_945874745.1 Akkermansia muciniphila
GCTACAAGGAGATCCACCTCCGTGCGCTGAAGCTCCTCAATCCGGACGGTCTTCTTGCCACGTTCTGCTGTTCGCACCACATGTCCCAGGAACTTTTCCAGGGCGTCATTAACGATGCGGCGGTGGATGCGAAGAAGACCCTACGCCACCTCAAGAACTTCTCCCAAGGACTCGATCATCCGGTGATTTCAACCATTCCAGAATCCTCCTACCTCAAGGGAGCGCTCTACGAACTGGTTCCGGGTCGGTAGGTTGCGCTTCCTTGCCTTCTGGCTGCCCGTATTCCTCCCCTGCCCTCAGGCCAGCGAGCGGGACCCCGTACCTCCCAACGGGCGGGATTGAATTCCGCGTTTTGGACTCTTTCGCCCTTGGTGGGCGGGTGCAGGTTGGGAAAACGTAAAACCAAGTTAGATAACTCGCCAAACTACATTCCAACAGAATCTCGTTTGAGTGGGAGCCCTTGTGTTGGTAAGCGTACGTGCCGTTTTCTTTCAAACGGGCTGCCAGAGCGTCCCCCGGCCAGTTTTTGCAAGTCACTCAAGGTTCTTATTCATTTAGGTTCAAATACAACGATGGAAAGCCACTCCACACCACCCAGCCTCCTGTCAAAAATTCTCGCTTCGCTCAGGCAAGCCTTTGATGCAGACTATCATCCTCATGGCGCCCTGCCGGTGAACGAGCGCTCGAGCGGCGTTGCCTTTGCCCGTTGCATGCCCTTTATCTTCCTGCACGCTGGGTGTCTCGGGGTCATTTGGACAGGTTGGAGCTGGACAGCGGTGGGGATCGCCGCGGCCCTTTACTTTGTCCGGATGTTTGCGATCACCGGCTTCTACCACCGCTACTTTTCGCACCGCAGCTTCCACACCTCCCGGGTGATGCAGTTTGTCTTCGCTGTTGTGGGCAACGCCTCCGCGCAACGTGGCGCACTTTGGTGGGCTTCCACCCACCGCCATCACCACAAACACTCGGACCAGGAGGAAGACGCCCATTCCCCACGGATGAGCGGCTTCTGGTGGTCGCATCTGGGCTGGCTGACCAGCAACAAGCACTTCGCCACCAATTACGACGCCATCCGTGACCTCGCAAAGTTTCCGGAACTGGTGTTTCTCAACCGGTTTGACTGGCTGGTTCCCGCCCTGCTCGGGGGGAGCCTCTACGGGGTGGGGGCTTTGCTGGAACGCTTTGCGCCGGGCCTCGGCACCAACGGTTGGCAGATTGCCGTCTGGGGCTTTTTCATCAGCACCGTCGTGCTCCTCCACGGGACCCTTTGCATCAACTCGCTGGCACACGTGCTCGGAGGCCGTCGCTTCAACACCAAAGACGACAGCCGCAACAACCTGCTGCTCGCGCTGATCACCTTGGGCGAGGGCTGGCACAACAATCACCACCGCTACATGTCCTCTGCGCGGCAAGGCTTTTACTGGTGGGAGATCGACATCACCTTCTACCTGCTCAAGCTCCTATCTGTCTTCGGCCTCATTTGGGACCTGCGGGAAGTCCCGGCGGCCGTCTATGCCGAGGCCAAGAGCGGCGCAACGGCGAACCTAGAGGAAGCGGCTTAACGCACGCTTTGCGATGCAAACTCTGGCGATCATCGGCACCGGAATCGCCGGTCTGGGCTGCGCCCACTTTCTGCACAAGCGTTTTGATTTACGGCTCTACGAACAAAACGACTACGCAGGCGGACACACCAACACCATCACCGTGGACGAAGCGGGCCGACCGGTCAGCTTCGACACTGGGTTTATGGTCTACAACGAGGTTACCTACCCAAACCTCACCCGGCTGTTTCGGAATCTGGACGTGGCCACCAAACCCACGGACATGTCCTTCAGTGTCCAGCACCTCCCCTCCTCTTTGGAGTACAACGGGACCAGCCTCAACCACCTTTTCGGACAACGGCGCAATCTCCTGAACCCCGGCTTCTGGAGGCTGCTGCTCACCATCAACCGCTTTAACGAGGAGGCGGTCGCCGCGCTCACGGACCCGCGCTTTGAGGAAATGACCCTCGCCCAGTACGTGGCTGCCCGCGGCTACGGCCAAGACCTCTTGGTCCGCTATCTCGTTCCCATGAGCAGCGCAGTGTGGTCGACCCCGCCCGAACTCATGCTAGAGTTTCCGGCACTCACGCTGCTGCGTTTCTGGCACAACCACGGCTTTCTCGGGCTCCGTACCCAGCACCCCTGGAGGACCGTCACCAATGGTTCGCGTTCCTATGTGCCCAAAATCACGGCCCCCTACCGGGACAAAATCCAGCTCAACCGGAAGGCTGTCCGCGTGGCCCGCCCGGGCAATGGCGCGCGGATCACCTTTGCCGACGGCTCGGTCGAAACAGTCGACAGGATCATCCTCGCCTGCCACGGCGACCAAGCGCTCAAACTGCTGGAGGATCCCACCCCCCTGGAACAACGGCTTCTGTCGGCCTTCAAATACCAGCCCAACACGGCCACGGTGCACACCGATGCCTCGGTCATGCCCAGAACGCGCCGTTGCTGGGCTTCTTGGAACTACCGGCTCGCCTCCCCCGCCGGTCGACCGGCCCAACCCACCATCCACTACTGGATGAACCGGCTCCAAGGTGTTTCGGACAAACAAGACTACTTTGTCTCCCTCAACGCCGACGCGGAGATCGAACAAACGCGGGTCCTGCGCCGTATTCAGTACGAGCATCCACTTTTCAACTGCGCCGCAACGGCGGCACAAAAGGAGCTGCCCGGACTCAACCAACTCGCGTCCTCGCAAACCACCTTCTACGCCGGAGCCTGGTTCAAGTACGGCTTCCACGAGGACGGCTTCACCAGCGCGCTCAATTGCGCGCGGGCGATCACAGGAGAAGACCCGTGGCAGTAATGGCCCACGCTCTTGGTGAAGACTCCCGCTCGTGCCTCTACGAGTGCACCGTGATGCACCACCGTCTCACGCCCAAGGAACACCGGTTCACCTACAGCCTGTTCCTGCTCTGCCTAGACCTGGACGAGGTCGAGGCCGTCTGCTCCAAAATCAAGGGCCTCAGCCACAACCGTTTCAACTTTTACACCTTCAGGGACCGCGACCACCTTACTGTCACCGGCGCCGGCGGGAGCGTAAAACAAAACCTGGCCGCCTATCTTGCTCAAAATGGGGTCGACTTTCCGGAGAACGGCCGCGCCATCCTCCTCACCCTACCCCGGGTGCTTGGGTACATCTTCAACCCTGTCTCCTTTTATTTCTGCTTTGATACCGCAGGGGCGCCGCTTTGCGCGCTGGCACAGGTCGGCAACACTTTCGGCGAGATGAAACCCTACCTGCTCCCCGCGCCGGACTCCGACGGAGTCTTCCGCCTGCGCACGCCCAAACACTTTTACGTGTCCCCTTTTTCCGCCCTGGACCTCGATTTTGACTTCAAACTGCGCCTCCCCGGGGGCGCACTCGAGATCCACATCAACGACCTCCAGGGCGATAGTACGGTCCTGCTCAGTACGCTCACCGGCACCCGGGCGACCCTCTCCACCGCGCGCCTCGCCTGGCTGACGCTCAAGTTCCCATTCCTCACCCTAAAGGTCATTTTCCTCATCCACTGGCAGGCGCTACTGCTCTGGCTCAAACGACTGCCGTTTCACCCCAAGGCCGCCAATGCGCACCTCCAGCGGGACGTACTCAATCCCCACTCCTCGATCGCCAAAGAAATGCCATGAACGAAACCGTCACCGCCCCAACTCTGAGTACAAGCGGCGTGCACGCTTCGTTTCCTTTCTACCAGAGCCTGCTTCTGCGTGTTTTTTCCACACTCACCCAGGGACAGCTGCGGCTCGAACTCCCAGACGGCTCCGTGCGCGAATTTGGCCGTGCCGGTGCCACCGTCAGCGCCCGGATCACCGTCCGCAACCCGGTTTTCTTCCAAAAATGCGTCCTCTTCGGGGATATTGGCTTCGGCGAATCCTACGTGGACGGGGACTGGGAAACTGACAGCATCGAGCGGGTCATTTCTTGGGCCATCGCAAACGTCAACCACCTCCCCTCCATGTCGGGCACCAAGGTGCGCACCCTGTTTTTCAACATCCTCAAGGGCTACAACCAAATCCAGCACTGGCTCCGCCCCAACAGCCTCGCCACCAGCCGCCGCAACATCTCCGAGCACTATGATCTGGGCAACGAGTTCTACCGCCTCTGGCTCGACCCGACGCTAACCTACTCGAGCGCCCGCTACACCGCACCCGGCCAGACCCTCGAGGCCGCGCAGTTTGCCAAGTACGACGCGCTCTGCCAGAAGCTGCGCCTCCACCCCGGAGACCACGTCCTGGAAATCGGCAGCGGCTGGGGCGGGTTCAGCCTCCACGCCGCCAAAAACTACGGCTGCCGGGTGACCACCATCACCATCTCCGAGGAACAGTTCAAACTGGCGCGCCAGCGCTTCGCGGACGCGGGCCTTTCCGACAAAATCCAGATCCAGCTCCAGGATTACCGTCTGCTTACCGGCTCCTTCGACAAGATCGTCTCCATTGAAATGATGGAGGCCCTCGGAGACAAATACTTGGAAACCTACCTTTCAAAACTCAACCAACTGCTCAAGCCAAGCGGCCTAATCGGACTCCAGTTCATCACCGCGCCGGATTCCCGCCACGCGCAGCTGCGCAAAGGGGTTGACTGGATCCAAAAGCACATCTTTCCGGGCTCCCTGCTGCTGAGCCTCAGCAGGGTCAGCGAGGTGTTCAACCGCACGGGCGACCTCACTCTTCACGAACTCGAGGACCTCGGAGCCTCTTACGCCAAAACGCTGCACGTCTGGTGGGAGCAATTCAACGCGAAGCTCGACGCCGTTGCTGCGCTCGGCTTCGACGGGCGCTTTGTGCGCAAGTGGAACTACTACCTCCAGTACTGCGAAGCCGCGTTCGCCTCGCGCAACATCAGTGTGGTGCAAGGCATCTACACCCGACCAAACAACAGTACGCTGCACACCGCCTACTAAACCAGCGGACCGCCGCGCAAAAACCTCAAGGAGCACGATGATCTGGTTTCTACGAATCGCCTTCAGTCTGGTGCTGCTTTCCATGCTGGCAGTCACGACTTGGGCAGGTAACAGCACCCCCCTCTGGGCCATCCCGCGCGCGGTGTACGCGCATCCCTGGTTTGTGGCCACGCTGTTTGACACCTACTTTGCCTTCCTGACCTTTTACATTTGGCTGGCCTATAAAGAAACGGGCTTGGTCCCCAGGCTGATCTGGCTCATCGCCATTCTCCTGCTGGGAAACATTGCCATGGCCGCCTACCTGCTTTGGAAGCTGTTCCAGCTTCGGCCCGACGCCCCGCTCGAGGCGCTCCTCCTGCGCGCCCCCTCCAAGTAGGCACGCCCCGCTTCACCTATGTTGACTCTCCTCGGACTCGGTTCGCTCCTTTGTGTGGTGGCCTTCGCCCTTGTCTGGGCGCTTTGCGTCCGCATCAAAAACTACAGTTTTCTCGACGTCGCCTTCTCCTACGGCGTCGCCATCCTCGCCCCGCTCTACGCTTGGAACGCCCCAGCCCCTGTGCCGAGAAAAGCGGCCTTTCTTGCGCTGGGGATCGCATGGAGCCTGCGCCTCGGCACCTACATTCTTGTACGTGTGCTTGGACACCATCCGAGGGAGGACGTCCGCTACGAGGCGCTGCGGGACCGCTGGAAGGGCCCCTGGATGTTCCTGCTCTTTTTTGAAATGCAGGCGGTGCTGGTCGTCCTCTTCTCACTCCCCTTCCTTCTGGCCGCCTTCAACCCCGCACCGGAGCTGCATCCGCTCGAACTCGCCGGACTCGCCGTGGCCGCCATTTCCCTGCTCGGGGAAACCGCCGCCGACTGGCAGATGCAGTCCTTTAAAAACAAGCCGCAGAACAAAGGGGCCGTGTGCCAGGCGGGCCTCTGGAACTATTCGCGCCACCCCAACTACTTTTTCGAGGCGCTGCTTTGGTGCGGGTTTGCACTCGCCGCGCTAGCCTCCCCGTGGGGTTGGGTCTGTTTGCTTTGTCCCGTCCTGATGCTCTACTTTCTGCTGCGCGTCACCGGAATCCCCCTGACCGAGGAGTACGCCCTCAAAAGCAAGGGCGACGCCTACCGCGAGTACCAGCGTACCACCAGCGCACTCGTTCCGTGGTTTAAGAAACCGCCGGCTTCCCCCCAATCCCACCCCTCCCTTTCATGAGCTTTATCGACCAACTGCTGGAAACCAACGCGCTTCCTGACTTTCTGATCCGAATCGGCATCCGCCGCCTGTTGCGCCAGACCCTCGAGGAAAAGCTGGCCGGGGACACCGAGTCCCGCCGGGCCGCGCTCCTCACGCACATCGCCGGACTCAAAAAGAGCCCTATCGCGGTGCAGACCCAGGCCGCGAACGAACAGCACTACGAGGTGCCCACCCGCTTCTACCAACTCTCCCTCGGCAAACGGCTCAAATACAGCTCGGGCTACTGGGATTCCGGCGTGGGCACCCTTGATCAGGCTGAGGAGCGGATGCTAGGGCTCACCTGTGCCCGGGCCCAACTCGCCGACGGGCAGCACATCCTGGAACTGGGCTGCGGCTGGGGCTCCCTTTCCCTCTGGATGGCCGAGCACTACCCAAACGCTCAGATCACTGGCGTCTCCAATTCCAGAACTCAGAAGGAGCACATCGACGCGGAGGCGAAACGCCGCGGTCTGGGTAACCTGACCATCCTCACGGCGGACATGAACGTCTTTGAAACTGCGCTCCGGTTTGACCGCGTGGTTTCGGTGGAGATGTTCGAGCATATGAAAAACTACGAGGTGCTCTTGGCCAAAATCTCGTCCTGGCTCGTGCCGGGGGGAAAGCTCTTTGTCCACATCTTCACCCACCGGGAAGTGGCCTACCACTACGAGGATCGGGACGCCTCCGACTGGATGACCCGCTACTTTTTCGCCGGCGGCCAGATGCCCAGTAACGATCTGCTTCTCTACTTTCAGGAGCATCTCCGGATCGAACAGCACTGGGCGGTCTCGGGCACCCACTACGCAAAGACGGCAGAGGCTTGGCTTGCAAACATGGATGCGCACCGCTCGGAAATCTGGCCTCTTTTTTCCGAAACATACGGAGAAAAAGCCACACAACGCTGGTGGGTCTACTGGCGCGTCTTCTTCATGGCCTGCGCGGAGCTCTGGAACTTCCACGATGGCGAGGAGTGGATCGTCTCCCATTATCTGTTTGTAAATTCGAACGGCGCGAAGCCCTAAAGCCAGCCCACGAATGAATCCCCCCTCCCTCCTCCCGGTCCTGCTTCTTGCCGCCTCCTGTGGCCTTGCTGCAGCAGGACCGGCTGACGAGCTCCTCAAAAAGGGGGACCGGCTCGACGCCCAGTTTAAGAGCACGGAAGCCATGGCCGTGTTTTTCGAGGCCGAAAGGTTGGATCCAAACAACGTCGAGATCCTCTGCCGCCTGGCCAAAACCCACGACGAGGCGATGGTCGACACCCCTTCCAAGGAGGAACAAAAACGACTGGCAGAGGCCGCCCTCGAGTACGCAAGGCGCGCGGCAGCCCTCAATCCCAAAAGCGCCAAAGCCCAGCTCTCGATGGCGATTACCTGCGGCAGGCTCGCCCCCTATTTGGACAGCAAAGCCAAGCTCGCCCATTCCAAGCTCGTCAAGGAACACGCCGAAAAAGCCCTCGCACTGGAGCCGTCCAACTCCTACGCCCACCACATCCTCGGTGCCTGGAACTACGAGATGGCCAGCCTCAGCCCCTTCCTGCGCACGCTGGTAAAACTCGTCTACGGCAGCCTGCCTGCCGCCTCCTTTGAAGAGGCCGAGTCCTTTCTGCAAAGGGCCGTGGCCCTCTCCCCAAACAAAGTTTCCCACCGTATCGAACTGGGCAGAACCTACGCTGCCCTCAACAAAAAGGACCTCGCCCGCGAGGAAATCTCCAAGGGCCTTTCGCTCCCAGACCGCGAGAAGGACGATCCCAATACAAAGCTCCGAGGAAAGGCGACCCTCGCAAAACTCTGAGCCCCCGGCACTCGCCCGCTCCTCACCGGGGCCAGCTGTTCTGCCGCGTCCGCTCCAACTCCAGACGCGTCTCCTCAAAAGCCCACCACGCAGAACGCTGGTAATCCCGGACCTCCTCCGCCGAAAGCAGATCCGGCGGCGCCCACAGCCCCTCTGGCGATGCGCCGCTTAACGCCGCGTACAGGCAACAGGCGGACAAGTACGCGCCCCGTGCGCTCGCGTGAATCCAATCAGCATACAACCGGTCCAGCGCCCCCGGTAGCGGCCCCACCCCAAGCACCCCCATCCACGCCTTCACACACGGGGCGACCCCCGAACCCAGACGCTCCCCAAGCCACACATTCGTCCGATGATGCGCCTCATACGCGACCGGATACTCGATCGCCTTCGCCACCGGCGTCTCGTAAATCAACAGGCGCGCCCCAGCCCGCCTCGCCGCCTCCGCGTACCCTCGTCCCAACTCCAGCAAATCCTCCCGGCCCGTCCGGTAAAACGTCTCTACCACTACCGTATCCCAGCCGCCGGCGGCGATCCTTCCGCGCGCCGTGTCGTGCACCTCCCCGTCGCTCCAGTGTCCGCGCATCCCCGTGCCCATGCGGGTTTGTTCCCCCGCCACAATACGCACCCGCTCCGGCGGCGCCGACGCGGCGATTTGCTCCACCAGACACGGCACGTTTCCCCGGATCGTGTGGCTCGAACCAATAAACAGGACGCGCTGGACCCGCCGCGGACCGCCCGTTCCTCCCTCTCGTTGCAAAAGGCCGGCAGCCTCGCGCGCCGGGTTTGAGACAGCGGTCTGCCCCGCCATTTCTGCCACCTCCTTGAGTGC
>CAMCIN010000191.1 GCA_945874745.1 Akkermansia muciniphila
CGTCGTTTATTCGAAGGACGGCTGGTCCTATAACTTCACCAACGTGGTCTCGAACCTCACCGGTTCCCTCGGGACGAAGTACGTGAAGTGTGCCTTCAGCGTGGTCAGCGACGACCAAAACATCGGGGTGATCGTCGAGGAGAACAAAAGCAAGCTGCGTGACGCCGCACTCTCCGTGCTGAGCGCGCGTTCCCTGGCCGACATGGAAGCCTCCGGGGCCAAGAACATCCTGCGGAGCGAACTGGCCGCCAACTTTAACAAGGCGCTCAACTCCAACGTGGTGAAGCAGATCTTCTTCACAGAGTTCGTCATCCAATGACCGACATTTCAGAAGCACCCAAGGTAGAAGATCTCGTTTCGCCGGTCTCCAAGACCGGGCAGATGGTGGAGGTCATCGCATCCAACGGCATTCGTCGGACGTTGGATTCTTCGATCGTGACCGCATACAACTTTCGGCAGCCAGGCTTTCTCTCTCAGAAAGACACCAGCCAACTGGCGGCGCTGCACCAGAAGTTTGCCGCGGACCTGTCTGCGCGTCTTGCCACGTATCTGCGGATGGACGTGGTGATTTCGCGGACTTCGGTTTCCTGTTCCAGCATGACGTTTCGCGCCTTTTGCGACGCGATTGCGACTCCCACGCACTTGACGGTTTTCCAGATCGAAGGACTGGAAGGGGCCGGAGTGCTGGATCTGCGCCCCTTGACGAGCGTGGCGTTGGCGAACCGGCTTTTGGGCGGCAAGGGGATCGCACCCGAAGGGGACCGCAGCCCGACCGAGATCGAGGTGGCGCTGTTGGACGAGATCGTGGGGATGGTGTTGAAGGAATGGTGTTCGTTGTTTGAGCGTTCGGCGGGCAAGCGGCCCTCGATCGTCGGGCACGAGTCCAGTTGCCGGTTTTTGCAGATTGCCTCGGACGACACCTCCTTTTTTGTGTTTAAGGCCGACATTTCAGTGGGGACTTTGAAGGAGGTCATCCAGATCGGCGTGCCCTTTTCCTTGATGGACGGCCTGACCCACGAAACGGGGATTGCCGGCAAGGCGGCGCCTGAAATAAAGCAAAAGCCGCTGCACTGGCGCTCCCCTTACGCCATGATTGAAGTGCCCATCACCGCCGGTTGGGATGTGCGCGAAATCACCTTGGCCGAAGCCGCCGCGCTCACTGTAGGCGATCTGATCCACCTTCCGCAGGAGTTGATCGACCAGACAAAGTTGTCTGTGTCCGAGACCGAGGAGTTCTATGGGACCATCGGGGTGGAGGAGGGGCGCCTGGCGGTGCACTTGAACGAAAGAATCTTAAAGGAATAGTTATGGTTAACGCTCTCGATGACTCCAGACTGAGCACGGTACTGGATGTAAAAGTGCAACTCACCGTCCGCCTTGGCTCCTGCCAGATGGCCATGCGTGATGTTCTCGAACTGCAGCCCGGCACGGTTGTCCAATTGGGCCAGCGGGCCGACGATCCGGTGGGTCTGTACATCAACGACAAGCTGATCGCTTTGGGCGAAGTGGTGGTGGTGGAAGAAAAGTTTGCGATCAAGGTCACCACGATGGTTGGCGGGCCAGCCTAAGGCCACGCGCCTTATGGCTTTCGCCGCTCGGTTTTCCGCCCTCTTCGCCGGAGTTCTTCTCCTGTGGGGCGGGCCTTGCGCGTGGGCCCAAGAGCAGGCTTCAACGGTCGCGCCGGTGGAGAAGACCGCTGTTGCGTTGCCGGTCCCCACACCTGTCCCGACACAGACCCCCAGCGCGCCCCCAGCATTGTCTAGGGGGGGTACCGTTTCGCTCCTCGGGTATGTGCTCACCATTGTCGTTCTGGGCGCTGCGGGTTTTACCGTGCTATTGCGCGGTGGCTTTTTTGGAGTGTCTTGGGGCGCGGCCAAAACCGTGCGTAAACTGCGCATCGAAGAAAGCCGGACGGTGGGGAACAGGCAGCACTTGGTGGTGGCCGAATACGAGGGGCGCAGGGTGCTGCTTGGGATCTCCCCGGGGCGGATCGACTACCTGTGCGGCCTGGATGGGGACGGTTCCGGGCAGGGCGGGGGGTTTTCCGAAGCGCTCGCGGATGCGAGCTCCGGGGCATTGCCGCTGCCACAGGGCGAACACAAGGATGCGGCCGTAAAGGAGGGCAAATGAAGTTTTGCGATCTGTTGAAAATTGTGGCGGGGCCGTCGGCCGGCGCACGGTGGAGGACAGCTGCGTTGTGCGTACTGCTCGGGCTGCTGCTCTTGTTTGTGTTGCCGGCGGGTGCGTTGGCGCAGCAGGCGCCAGCCGCGGGGGCTGCGACGCCGGGCGGCGCTTCGCTGACGATCGCGCTTGGTGGGGACAACGACCCCGCGAATGTTTCGACCGCGATTCAGATCGTTGCCCTGATGACGGTGCTGACGCTGGCGCCCTCGTTCATCATGCTGATGACGAGCTTCACCCGGATGGTGATTGTGCTCGGCTTTATCAGGAGCGCCATCGGTTTGCAGGGCGCGCCTTCCAACCAGATCATTATTGGGATGTCCCTGTTCCTGACGATGTTTGTGATGACCCCCACGCTAAAGCGGGTCAACGACGAGGCGCTGCAGCCTTACATGGCTAGGGAGCTCTCCACGATGCAGTTTGCCGAGCGTGCGGCGGAGCCGATGAAGGCCTTCATGATCAAGCAGTCGCGTGCTTCCGAGGTGGATTTTTTCCTCGGCCTTTCCGGCCAGGGAGCCACCAAGACGGAGGATCTGCCGCTTACGGTGGTGGTGCCTGCGTTCGTGTTGAGCGAGCTGCGGACGGCCTTCCAGATGGGGTTCATGATCTATGTGCCCTTCCTGGTGATCGACTTTTTAGTCTCCGCCACGTTGATGTCCATGGGGATGATGATGATGCCGCCGATGATGATTTCGTTGCCGTTTAAGCTGCTGCTGTTTGTGCTCGTGGACGGGTGGCACTTGATTGTGCGGTCGTTGGTGCAAAGTTTCGTGTCATGAACATCGAACAGTCGGTTGATATTCTGCGCTCGCTTGTGACGACGTCCCTGACGGTGGCAAGCCCGATTTTGCTCATGGCGGTGACTGTGGGCGTGGTGATCAGCCTGCTGCAGGCGGTGACCAGTATTCAGGAAGCCTCGCTCGCGTTCATCCCAAAGGTCACCGCCCTGGGGATCACGATGATCGTCGTCGCGCCTTGGATCTTGAGGACACTCATGGACTTTACGATCCAGTTTCTCAACCGTCTTCCCGAGGCGGCCCGCTAGAAAGGGGGGCCGGCGCACTTTCATGACCCACCACAGCCAGCGCCTCGCCGTGCGCCCGCAGCCTGGCCAAGCGCTTTTTGAGTGGGCGCTCTTTGGCTTAGTCCTGTCGCCCGCCATTTGCTTATGCTGAACGGGGAGTTTTTGCTCATGTGGTTTCTCGCCTCCGTGCGGGCGACGGGCGTCATGATTGTGTCGCCCGTATTTTCGTCCAAGGCTTTGCCGGCGATGATCCGGTTGCTCGCGGCCTTGTTTGTGGCGATGCTTGCCGTCTGGACGCGGAAGGCCCCCGGCAGTTTGCCGGTCAACGTGGGCGAGATCGTCGTGGCAATGGCGCAGGAGGCGCTGATCGGCCTGCTGATGGGATGGGTGGTCAGGCTGACGATGAATTCCGTGGAGGTGGCCTCGCACGTGATTTCCAGCGAACTGGGGCTGTCGATGGGCCAGCAAATCGACCCGATGAGCGACACGTCTGAAAGTGCGGTGGGGCAGTTGTTGATGTCCTTTGCGTCGATGGTGTTTTTCATCTCCGAGGCGCACCAGTCGGTGCTTGCAGCGTTTCTACGCAGCTTTGACGTCGCGCCCCTGGCGATGCTGCGCGGAAACATCGGCTCGCCAGACCTGTTGGTGACCGCGACCGGCAAAATCTTCCGCATCGGCTTGCAGATCGCCGCCCCGCTGATCGCAATCAACTTTGTCATCTCCTTTACCTTTTCCATTCTGGGCAAGGTTGCGCCGTCGATGAACGTGTTTGGCGAGAGCTTTGCGGTGCGGATCGTGGTGGGGTTGACGCTTCTGGGAATCACCCTAAGCCTCGCTGCGCAGTTGCTGCTGGAATCCTTCGGGCAGGTGCCTGAGACCATGCTCCGGATCATCCCCTAGGCTGCGGGCAAAATTTTTCCTATTCGCCCCACAAAATGGCCGAAGACGACCAGAACAAGACGGAGGAACCAACGGCCAAGCGCCTGCAGGAGGCGCATGACATGGGCAATTTTGCCAAGGCGCCCGATTTGCAAACCGTTGCAATTCTCGCGGGGGCGCTCTGGGCGATTTCCACTCTGGGAAGCGAGACCGCGGCGCGGGTGGCCTCCATCGCCGTGGACATTTTCGGTCACCTTTCCCGGACGGAGATCCGTCCGGAAGCCGTCGAGCCCTGGGGTAAAGAAGCCTTTACCACAATGTTTAGCCTGAGCATCCCGCTTGCGGGGGTGTGCACGGTGGCAGCCATTCTCGTTGGTGGGATGCAGACGAAGTTCGCGCTTTCCCCGAAGGTTTTGGAATTGAACCCCGACAAGCTGGATCCGGTACAGGGACTCCAGCGGATTTTTTCGATGCAGGGCCTTGTGAAGGTGGGCACCGATGCGCTCCGGTTGGTGGCGGTGGCCTGGGTGATCCGTGGCGCGCTCCAGAGTGTGCTCAAGGACCCCATCTTTTTTACGCCCGCCCCTGTGGAGCGCGTGGGTGGGTTTATCGTGGAGGCGGGGGTGGTCCTGCTTTGGCGGTGTATTCTCGCGCTGGGCATCATCGGCGCGCTCAACTACACCTACCAGCTCTTCAGGGTGCGCAAGAGCCTCATGATGACCAAGCAGGAGGTGCGCGACGAGGCCAAGCAGTCCGAAGGGGACCCCAAGATCAAGAGCGCCCTGCGCGCCATGGCGCGGCGGATTTTGCAGCGGCAGATGCTCCAGTCCGTGCAGACTGCGGACGTGGTGGTCACCAACCCGACCCATTTTGCCGTCGCGCTGCGCTACGACCGGCGCAGCGAGTCGGCGCCCATTGTGGTGGCCAAGGGGGAGCAGGCTTTTGCGAGGAGGTTGAAGGCTATGGCCGCCGAAAACGGGGTGCCGGTGGTTGAAAATCCCCCTGTGGCGCGGATTTTGTACAAGTTTGGGCGGGTGGGCAAACCCATCCCGGTAAACCTCTATCGCACTGTGGCAGAGATTCTTGCCTTCGTATACCGCACGCACAAGGACTATTTCCGCGAGCTCCAGCGCAGAAGATCCGAGTCCTGAGCACGCAGCTTGCTTACCAAACCGGTTGACCCATGAGCGCGTTCGCATTTCCCACCCCAGCCAAGATTCTTGAGAATCTCAAGAAGGGGGACCTTGCCTTCGTCGCGGCGCTGTTTGGGACCGTGGTCCTGCTGGTGGTCCCCGTGGGGCCCGCCGTTTTGGACCTGCTGCTCGCGGCCAGCATCGCCATCTCGCTGCTGATCCTCCTGATCATCGTCTACGTCAAGGAGCCTGAGGATTTCTCGGGTTTCCCCACGCTGCTCCTTTCAGTGACCCTCTACCGGCTCGCCCTCAACGTCGCTTCGACCCGGCTGATTCTGGTCGATGGCCACGCCGGAAATATCATTCAGGCCTTCGGTGACTTCGTCGTGCAGGGAAACTACGTGGTCGGCGCGGTGGTGTTCCTTATTTTGGTGGTCATCAACTTCATGGTCATCACCAAGGGTGCGGGCCGTATCGCCGAGGTGGCAGCCCGCTTCACCTTGGACGCCATGCCCGGGAAGCAGATGGCCATCGACGCCGAACTCAACGCCGGCCTGATCGACGAGGCGAGCGCCACGCGCCGGAGGGCGAAAATCCAGAAGGAAGCCGACTTCTACGGCGCCATGGACGGGGCCAGCAAGTTCGTCCGGGGCGACGCAATTGCCGGCATCCTCATCACGCTGATCAACATCGTGGGGGGGATCGTCATTGGAGTGGTCCAAAAAAACATGCCCGTAGAGGCGGCCCTCAAGCAGTACACCCTGCTCTCTATCGGGGATGGTCTGGTTGCGCAGGTGCCGGCACTGGTGGTCTCGTTGGCGGCCGGTATTCTGGTGACCCGCGCTTCGGAGGATTCGGATCTGGGCTCCTACCTCTCCAAGCAGCTGACCTTTTACCCCCGCGCCATGGCGATTGCCTCCGGCATGATGGGGATTTTCGCCCTGGTTCCCGGGATGCCGATGACTCCGTTTTTGGTGATCGCGATCCTCTTGGGGATCCTGACCTGGAAGTTGCAGAAGGCGGTGGAGGAGGAGGAGGAAAAGGCGCTGGTGGCGGCCATGGCCGGTTCTGCCAAGAGCCTCGTTCCTGGAGCGCCAAGCGGCGGCTCGGGCCCGGGCGACAAGCCGGCCGCCAGCGGAGAAGGTAAGCCGCGTGCTGTTTCGGAGGAGTTCCGGAAACTCATGGAAGTGGACGTCATTTGCATCGAGCTGGGACTCGGACTGGTCGGACTCGCCGACAAGAAGACCGGTGGCGATCTGCTGGACCGGGTGACGGGTGTCCGCAGGAACTTTGCCCGCGATATGGGCATGGTTATTCCGCCGATCGCGATCCGCGACAGCTTGGATCTGGACAATTCGGAGTACCGTTTCCTGTTGCGGGGCCGGGAGATTTCACGCGGCAAGGTGCTGCTCAAGCACTGGCTGGCGATGAACGTGTCCAACAGCTCCGTCGCCCTGCGCGGGGTGCCCACCGTCGAGCCCGTTTTCGGGATCAAGGCCACCTGGGTGGACGACGAGGAACGGCGTACCGCGGAAATCCACGGGTTCACCGTGGTGGATCCGAGTTCCGTGCTGATCACCCACCTCTCGGAAATCCTCAAGCGCAGCTCGCATTTGATTCTGGGCAGGCAGGATGTCCAGGCCCTGCTGGATTCGCTCAAGGAGACGCAGCCGGTGCTCGTCAACGATGTCGTGCCCGAACCACTTGGGGTCGGCGTGGTCCAGCGGGTGCTCCAGAATTTGCTGCGCGAGGGGATTTCCATCAAGAATCTGCCCTCCATCATGGAAAGCCTTGGGGACGTGGCGGCGATTACCAAGAATCCAGACGAGCTCTCAGAGCATGTGCGCAGGCGGTTGGGCACCTACTTTGTGGCGGAATTTGAGTCGGAACCCGGGGTGTTGAGGGCGCTGACGATCGAGCCCCGGATGGAGCAGGCCCTGATCAGCAAGGTGCACCGGACCCAGTTCGATGTTGGCCTGGTGATCGACCCGCAGATGGCCCAACACCTGTTGCAGGAACTTTCCAGAAAGATGTCGGAGATGGCCGAGCGGGGGCAGGTGCCAGTGTTGATCACCACCTCTGAACTACGGTTGGCCTTCCGTCGGTTTTTCGAGCCGTCGCTCTCGAAGTTGGTGGTGCTGTCTTACCAAGAGCTCCCGGCACAAACAGAGATTCAAAACGTGGGGATTGTGCTGCCCCCGACTGCCGGTCAGCAGGCCGCCTAGGCCGGGCAGGGAAAGTGCCGATGGAGCGTGGATATGATTTGCACTTTGGCGGTTCCAGCGTGATTCAAGCGTATGTCTGAGCAGCGTTACAGATTTGTTGTCGGGAGTGCCGAGGAAGCCGTTTCCGTGCTGCGCCAGCGCTTTGGCTCGCGTGCCCGGGTGGTTTCAGTGCGCCAGGTGGAGGGGCGTGGGCTCGCACGTTTTTTGCAGGCCCCCAAGCTGGAGGTGATCGCCGCGGTGGGGGACGCCCCCATGCCGGCGCCGGTGGCGACTCCGATAGGAAACGCACCCGAGGCGGCGGTACAACCGCCCCAGCAGATGCGGACGGTCGTCACCGAAATGCCGAGAAACGCTGCGGCGGAGAGCCACGCCAGTGTGGCGGCCGCCTCGGCGTACATGGAGGCCGCGGGCTCCGGCAGCCGGCTGGTGAAGCTGTTGGAGGCGGGCGGAATTTCCAAGCAGGTGCTTTCGCGGCTCCAGATGTACCCGGCGTGGAGCACCATTGAGACAATGCCCTTTGGGCGGGCGCTGCCCGAGGTCAGCGGGCTTTTGCGGGCGGAGTACCGCACGATTCCGCGCAGGCCGCTCGGGGACCGGGTGGCCTTTGTGGGCCCTGCGGGTTCCGGCAAGACAACCGCACTGTGCAAGCGGCTCGCGATGGACGTTTTCATGCGCAGCCAAGCGCCCGCGGCGCTGAAGCTCGATTTGGACCGGGCCAACCCGGGGGACGCGCTTTCCGTGTTCTGCGAGGCGCTGGGGGCCAGCTACATCCGCACCCCGATGGAGGCCCCCCGGCCCGGGCACGGCCGGACCTTGTACATTGATCTCCCGGGTTTTTCGCTGTGGGCGGCCGAGGAGCTTACGGAAATCCGTACGGCCCTTGCGCCGTTGTTTACGACCAGCCGGGCGATTGTGATCAACGCGGCGTATGATCCGTCGCTGATTCGCAGGTGTTTTGAAGTGGGGGCCCAACTGGACTGCACCCATGTCGTTTTCACACACTTGGATGAGCTGCAACACTGGGGTAAAATGTGGGACTTCCTCCTGCGTTCGGGGTTGACGCCGCTTTTCCTGAGTACGGGCCAGAATATAGCCGGCGACTGCGAGGAGAATGTGTTTGAGGCGGTTCTTTCACGAACCTTTTCCGGAGTTGGTTTGGAATCTGCTAACCAAGCGGTGAGCGCATGAAGTATTTCCTCTTACTAGG
>CAMCIN010000192.1 GCA_945874745.1 Akkermansia muciniphila
ACGGCGGCCCCGCCGCTGCCGCCCTTGGAAAGGGCCGCAAAGGTGGAGAGATTGAGGTCCGCCTTTTGCTCATCCTCGCCGTGGCACTTGAGGCAGTGCTCGCGGAAAATGGGTTTGATCTGGTCCTCGTACCCGGGCGGGGCTTCCGCCGCGCCGCCCTCAAACGAAAGTCCGGCAAGGGCCAGAACAGGCCACAGACCCCGGACAGAAAAACGCGTCTGCATCATTTTTGAGAATGCCATCTGGGTCAGTGGTTGAAGAGAAACTCCGAGGAGTTGAGGACGCTCCAAAAGATGTCCTGAAACACGTCAGGCTTCTGCGGCCCCTGCTCCGCAATCGCCGCCAACTGGGAAAGCTCCGTCGGGTCGGGACGCCGAGCAAGCGCCCGGAGGAACAGATCCTCGATAATCGCATCGGGTGCGGCCTTTTTGGCGAGCCACCGTTCCACCACCTTACCGGCGCGGACCTGGTTGAGGACGGTGTCGCCCGCCACCAGATGCAGGGTCTGGGAAAGAGTCGACTCGGTCTTGGTGTCGCAGGCGCACACGCTCGCACGGGCCGTACGCCCAAAGGTCTCGAAAAAGGACTCGCCACTGCGCAAGCCGGTGGTGTCGCCCGGGGAGCGCGGGTACTGCTGCACGGCCGTCGTGCCCTTCGGAAAATAGGAGAACCCGCGCTCCCCGTCTGTCGCCTTCACCACGGCATCCAGCAGCACCTCCGCGCGCAGGCGCCTCACCTGCGAACGGGAGAACTGGCGCGTGTCCTCAACATTTGACGGATTGGAAGCCGCGGAAGCCTGGTAGGTGTTCGACTGCACGATCTCGCGCAGCAGTGCGCGCAGATCAAAGCCCGATTCCACGAAGGACTGGGCAAGCACGTCCAACAGCGGCCCGTTGGTAGGAGGGTTGCTCACACGCAGGTCATCCACCGGCTCCACGATGCCGCGGCCCATGAGTTGCGCCCAGAAACGGTTGGCGAAGTTGCGCGCAAACAAGGGGTTCTCAGGCGAGGTGAGCCATTCGGCCAGGGCCTTTCGCGGGTCAGCAACCGCCGGAACTGGAGCCGTCCCGCCCAGAACCGTAGCGGGCATGGGCCGCTCGTCGACCAAGTGCTTGGAAGGCGGCGAAGACCTGTCGTTGAACACGTAAAACTCGCGCGGCTCCGCCCCTTGCTTTCTGCGGATCCCCGTAAAGAACGACACCCACCCGTAATAGTCGTTCATGGTCCAGCGGTCGAAGGGGTGGTTGTGGCACTCCGCGCACTGGATGCGCACACCGGTGAAAAGCTGGGAGAAATCGGAGGCCAGCTCCTTGGGCGTCACCTTGGTGTTGTGCACCAGCATGGTGTAGAGGTTGGCTGGGCCGTTGGTGAGGTTGCTCCCGGAGGCCGTGATCTGGTCGGTGACAAATTCGTTCCAGGGCCGGTTGGCGGCGATCTGCTCGCGAATCCACTGGTAGTAGGCGTCCGCGGCCTTCACATCGGTCGCCGTTGGCGAATACCCCCCGCCCTTGACCCGGACCCACTCCGCCCAGAGGTTCGTCCACATCTCCGTAAAAGCGTCCCCAGCGAGCAGTTGCTCGATCAGCCTGTCGCGCTTTGCGGGCGAGGCGTCGGACAAAAACGCCTCGGTCTGGGCCCGCGTGGGCAGGCTACCAGTCAAATCGATGAAGATCCGCCGGAGGAAGGTGGAGTCATCACAAACCGGCGCCGGCAGAATGCGCAGTTGCTCCAGACGCTGGTAGACCGCCTGGTCGATCTTGTTTCTGGCAACGGGGTTGGGCCACGAAAAGCCCTTGCCCTCGGGCAGCACAATCACCTCGGCCCCGACAGTAAACCGATTAAACCGCGCAAATACGGACGTGTCGCCCTTGCCACTCGGGGTCACAACCCCCGCCTCGTCGACCTTCGCAGTCGCCGGATTGTTGGAGTTGAACAGCGAAAGCGCGGTGACGTCCCGGCTGGAGCCGTCGGTGTACTTCGCCACCACCCGCGTCTTCAGTGGGTCGCGCTTGGCATCGAAAAGCAGGCGCACTGGTTGGAGCTCGATGGAGACAGGTTCCGGCACGGACTCGGAATCATCCGGCGCCCCCGCCCGGATCCACGCCAGCAGCGCCCCGTAGTAGGGAGAGTCCTTGAGAAACACTTCGCCACCGGTGTGCGGCACTGCCCCCGTGGCCTTGAGCAGGAGCAGGCTTTGCTCCGGCGCCGCCACGTTGACGCGCCGGCCCACCATCTCCTGAGTAAGGCGGTAATAGTCGCCGGGGGCGTCGTATCCAAAGAGCGAAAGCATGAACCCGTCCTTGCCGCGCGCCGCGCCGTGACAGCCTCCCTGATTGCAGCCCGCCCTGAAAAAAACGGGCATCACATCGCGCCGAAAACTCGGCACTTCGGACGAGTGCCCGGAAACCAGCGCGGCGGCCTGCACCCCTGATGGAAGACACAGGAGCACCCAAAGCAGGGACAAAGCGGCTCTCAATCTGTTTATCATACTCGTTGTGCTCAGGGTTTTCACGGAGTCCTCCGGAGTTCCGGATCCACCCGCAAAATGCCCTTTCCAAGGCGTTGCCGGACCTCCTGTCCGTTCACGGTGAAGGTCAGTTCGCAGGCGAGTTCCTTGTACTGGCCAAGCAACGCCTCGCCGTCCGCTGCGACCTCAAAGGTCAGCTGCGTCGCGCCCGCCACAAGGGTCGGGGCGTTGGTGACCGAAGTGCCCTTGGGCAGTCCGAGCAGCGTCGCGGTGGCGGTTCCCGGGAAGGCTTTTTTGTTTTCCACATCCCACACCACCACCGCGTGGTCACCCCGCCTTACCGCGGCAGGCTTGTTCTTGAGCGAGACAAACGGCTCCGTGACTTCGAGGGAAAACGGGGCCGACGCCGTGCGGATCCGGCCAGCGCCAAGATAGTAGGAGCCGCCCGCGGTGGAGGCAGTCACAGCCGTCAGCCACTGGTTGGGCGGCGCGTTGTTGTCGGCAAAAAAACGCAATACGCCCTCGCTCTGCCCTGAGGGGATCGTCACCGTCGGTTCGCCCCGCACTCCGTCCGGAGTCCAGTCGGCCTGCAACTCGATCGGTTCGTCAAAGCCCGCGCGCCTGTGGATCCGCACGGCCAGAGGCAGCTCCCCGTTTTGAGACAGGGCCAACTTTGGCGCAGCCACCTCAATCGAGTAGGGCGGCGGTTCAGTCACTGCAAAGGCAAACGCATCCACGCTAAAGGACTGCCACGCATGCCCGCCCGAATGTCCGACAAAGGCGAAGGACTGCTGACAGGCGCTCTCCAACGGGCTTCCGTCCGCCGCCACGGCCTTGATCCGCACGATGCCGCCCTGCAAAGGGGTGCCGCCCGCTGCCGTGAAAACCACCGGGACGGAACGCTGCCCTTTCCGCACCCGCGGGGCCACCATCGCCACGCCCGGGGGCAGTCCCTCGGCGACCAGATCCAGCTCACCGGCGTATTTGCTGCCCTGGCCGTCGGCGAGGTAAAGCGTCACGCAACACCGGTCCCCAGAAGGGATCGCAATGCTGTTGAGCCGGGGACATTCCACCGAGTCGATCACCCGGGCGTGAATGAACACATCCACCCGGTCCATCACCGGCTCGACCTCGATGCGATACACCGAATCTGCGGAACCGATCCCCCGCATGTCGCTTATCTCCAGCTGATAGGCCCCGTCTTTTTTGGGCTCCCAGATCACCGAAGGATCCAGCATCTCCTTGCGCTGGATCTGGCGCGCCACCGACGGGAAGCCGCGGTCGGCCATCGTCGCGTCGTCTCCCTCCACCTCCGCCGCGGCCTCGCCCTCCGCACGGATTGCGATCCTCGGGTCCAGCGGCGTTCCCAGCGAACGCGCAAAAACGCGCACCCGGTAGCGGTCACCCTTTTTCACATTGAGGGCGTAGGTGTCGACTTCAGCGGCCTTCCCGATGACGCCGTTGAGCGCAGCAGGCAGCACGGGGACGGCGGTGGGCGCTGCGGTCCCATTCTCCAAAACATTCTCGTAGGCGCTCACCCGCAGCGGCAGCGACGAGGGCATCCCCCCGAAATAGGCCTGGTTCCCCGGCGTCTTTGAAAGCGCCACCGTTTCGACAATCGGGCCCTGCGGGTCTCCAAGGAGGGTGGTCCGCAACGGGGTCCCGGCCTTGCCTCCGGCCGGGTAAAGGGCGAGCGGCCGCCGGTTGTTCCCGATGTTGGCGGTGTAAAAATTCCGGTCTGCTCCCTTGAGGAGCCGCTGCTTGATCTCCACAAAATAGTCGCCATCGCGCGGCGCCACCACGGAGGCAATGGGGTCCTGAATATGCAGGGCGCTGTCGTCGTTGCGGGCGAGTTCCTTGCCGTCCGGGTCCAGGATGCGGAGGGTCAGGTCGAACTCGTTGTCGGCATAAAACTTGTCGGCGATCCAAACGGAATCGACCTCGACGGAAACGTGTTCCCCGGCCTTGGCCGCCACCTTGTAGACGTCCACGTCCGCCACCTGAGTGCTCTGAATGCGGCCGCGCACGGTCGAGTTCAAGGGGACGGCTTGAGCGGCGGCGGGCGTGTCGTTGGTACCCTGCGCCGTTTCAAGCTCGTCGACACAGGGATAGCGTGTGACCACAAATGTAGCGGTCGTCGAGAGTTCGGAACCGGTCCGGACCTTGAAGGGATACACTCCGGGAAGGGCATCCGGTGCGATGCGGAACGTGGCGACCACACGGTCCTGAATAAAACCGCCGTGAATGGTCGAGCGCGGCTCGGGAAGCGAGGGAAGAGGTGCAACCGCAACACACTCGATTCCCGGCTGAAAAAACACGATCCCGCGCGGGTCCTTGAGAAAGGCCCCATCGAGGGTGATCTCCAGCGTGGAACCGACCGCTCCGGCACGCGGGGTGACGCTCTCGATGTGGTGGACCATCGGTCCGCCAAAGGCGGCGGTGCCGGGAAGCCAAAGGCCCAGCAGAAGGAGAAGGCGGGTGGCACGCATGGCGTTGAGCGAGGCCCTCAAGCGATGAGTCCTTTGACGGGCTTGCCCCCCTTGACGATATCAATGGGCCGGGTGCCCCCGAAGGCAGGCAGCCGCACGCTCGAATCGATCCCGAGCTGGTGGTACACGGTGCTCAGGAAGTCCTCGAGCGTGACGGCATCGCGGGCGGGCTCCGCGGAGGTGGCGTCTGAGGCGCCGTAAATCTGGCCTCGCGTCAGGCCGCCCCCGGCGAGGAGCATGGAGTAAACGCGGGCCCAGTGATCGCGCCCGTTGCTGGAGTTGACCTTCGGCGTGCGCCCGAATTCGGTGGTAACCATGACCAGCGTGGAGTCGAGCAACCCCCGCTGGTCGAGGTCCGTGACAAGCCCCGCGATGGCGTGGTCAAGGGCGGGCATGTGCTCGGTGCAGGTGCCCTTGATATCAACATGGGAGTCAAACGCCCCGTAGTTCACCGTGACAAAGCGGACGCCGGACTCGACCAACCGCCTCGCCAGCAGCAACCGCTCCCCTACGGCGGCGGGCGCGTTCTGCTTGAGAGTGTAGCCCCTGCCGTACAGATCACGCGTGGCGTCCGACTCTTCGGAAAGCGAGAAGGCACTGCGCGCCTTTTCCGAGGTGAGCAGGGAGAACGCGCTTTTGTAAAAGCCGTCCATCGTGTCGAGCTTGTCGGTCTCCGCGTCCAGTTGCCGCAGCTTTGCCTCGATGATGCTCCGCGCGTGGCCGCGCCGCTCCAAATGAGCGGGCGTCACATCGGCCGAAAGGGACATGTCGCGCACCTTGAATTCCCCGCGCCCGCCCGGATCCGCGTTGAGTTGGAAGGCCCCGACGCTGCTGCTGAGATAACCGGTCCCTCCGCCAAAACTGTGCAGGCTGGGTACTGCGATGTAGGGGGGAAGCTCGCCCCGCTGCCCCAGCAAATGCGACACAATCGAGCCCATCTGCGGGTAGTCGATCACCGTTGTCGGGGTGTAGCCGGTGAAAAGATGGTAGGTGGCCTGGCCATGGTCAGGGATCTTACCCACCACGGAGCGCACCACGTTGATTTTGTCCGAGACCTTGGCGAGACGGGAAAAGTTTTCGCTGAAGACGTCCCCCCCAGCCGTCTTGGCCACACCAAAGGCGCCGCGGTATTCCGAGGGCGCCTCGGGCTTCGGGTCCCAGGACTCCTGCTGGGCCATGCCACCGGGAAGGTGTAGGTGAATGACGCTTTTAGCCCTGCTTTCCTTGAGCAAGGGCGAGGGCAGGGCTGACTCGGCCTGCAGCCGAAAGAGGTCGCCCATGCTCAGCCCAAGCGCCGAGCAAAAACCAATGCGCATGGCATCCCGCCGCAGCAGGCGGGCTTCAAAAAAACCGGGGCAGCCGTGGGAGGAAGCGGAGGGGTGGGCGTTCATGGGCGGTAAAGAGAGCAGACCTGACTGGTGATTGGGGCGAATCCTTGGCGCACAGGGCTGGCTGCCGCGCCAAAGAGCTGCCGCCGATTCTACAGGCAAGCCCGCGGGCGCGACAAACATTAGCCACTGCCCATCTCATCTGATGCCTTGTCTCAGGCAAACACCATTAGGGATGGCTCCGCGCCTCAGCAGGCGCTCCCCAAGCAGGAATCCCTCGCCCCTCGGAACTCCGGCTTTGCCCGCTGTTACTATGGCTTGCGGCGAAGCGTGTACGCGGCCCGGTCGTTGAGCACTTCCTCGCCGGCGGCGGTCCGCACGTGGTCAAAGTAGAAGTCGTACACAAAGTTTTCGTGCAACTCCGCCAACTCCAGTTCCGCGCTCAAGCCATCCGCGCTGATTTTGACCGCACTGGGGGTGAGCCACTCCTGCTCCAATTCCGGCGAACCGTACTCGACGTGGTAGGCGAAGGTATACCGGCGGATGTTCCAGATTTTCGCATCGGCGGCCTCCGCGGAAAGCGGTTTGGTGAAGCGCACCGTAAAGCCAGACTTCTTCACGCGCACCTCGAGCGCCTCGAAAGGCTGCTTGCCGGTGGGCTCGACATAGGCGAGATGCTCGCCGCCAGCCCAGGTCAAGTGGGTACGCCCAAGCCAGAGCTTGTCTCCGGAGAAGGCGAGGCGATGGAGTCCCTTGTCCAAAGCGCTCATTTCGATGAACGGATAACAGGCCCCCTGCCACACTCCCTGGACCTCCTCAAGGGTCACCCGCAGCAGTTTGGGCACGTTCATTTCCCCGATCACAATCTGGCCGGCAAAGGCGCCCCAAGCAGGGCCCTCCGGAATGCGCACCATCTGCGTCGGCGAGTTTGCGTACGACATGTGCGGGAACCACACGGCGGCCGGGGTGCGCAGCTTGTTGAGCGTTTCAAGCGGCACCTCCAGGGGCGCCTGCTTGCCCCAATCCGCCCGCCAAGGCAGCGACGCCGGGTGCCCGTAAAAGCCGTCCTTCTGCACCACGAAAAGTTCGCTGGTCCCGCGCCAGTCGCCCTGGTTGTCGGACACCAGCAACCGACCGTCGGCGTCAAACCCCAACCCGTCCGGAGAGCGGAACCCGCTGGCAAAGGGAGTTGCCACGCCGGTCGCGGGATCGACTTCCATCACCCACCCGCGCCACGGCACCCGCGAGTACATCCGGCCGGCCAGCTTGCCATTTTTCTTCCAGTCCCCATAGAACTCACTGCGTTCCAGTCCAATGGGAAGCCACTGGCCGCGCACCTCCTCGTGGACGGTGTCGCCGCTGGAGGCGAGATTGAGCGAGACAAGCACCTTACCGGACGCCTGACGCACGGGCCCGAAGGCGAACTCATGGTAGTTGCCCGTCATACCGAACCCGTCCCAGACGGTGTCATAGCGGTCGGCCTGGCCGGTGTGCTTGGAATCGGTGAGGCGCGTCAGTTCGGCGCGCTGCATCACCAGAAAGCTGCCATCGGGCTCGGGCAGGATGCCCAGCGGCTCGTGCAGGCCTTCGGCGAAGATTTTCCAGGTCTTGGTTTCGGGCGAATACAAGCCGATCTCCCCGCGGTGGAACGCAGCGGCAATCCCTCCATCGGGCAGCGCCGCCAAAGCGCCCACCTGGGCGTCCACGCCCTGCGGCCCCTTGACCTGCGTGACCTTGTAAAATGGCTGAGCCTGTGCGTCCTTGCGGCCCTGAAGAGAGTCCGGTTTCGGCCCGGCCTTTGCCGCGGGCGCGGGCGCTGCAGTAACTGCGCCGGCGGCACCGGCTGCGGGGCTCAAGCCCACATGGGGCGCCCCTCCGTGGCCTGCACCGGCGTGAGCCGGAGCTGGGGCAGGAGCCGCTGGAACTGGGGTCGCTGCCACATTCGCGTCCCCCTGGGTTTTGAGAAACACACTAAACTCCAAGGCCTTGGCCGCCGGAATATCAAAGCCCCCGCCCTTGCGCTTGGTGCCGGAGGGACAGGACCATCCCGCCTCCGCGTCCGCTAGAAAGCCCACCGTGGCCTTGCGTCCCGGCAAACGGAAACGCATTTCCAGGCCCTTTTCCCCAACCTGCACCGTCTGAAAAACCTCCTGGTTCCCAACCTTGTAATGGAACTCGGGCACGCCGCCTTGCAGCTGGTAGCCCAAAAACTTCGGCTCGGGCGCCGAGCCCGACTTGCCCCCCTTCAACTCGGAGAACACCAGCGGGAAAGATTTGGAAGTCCACCAGGGCGTGTCCCCCAGCTCGCC
>CAMCIN010000193.1 GCA_945874745.1 Akkermansia muciniphila
CAGTTTAACTTCACCCCCGGGGTGACCATGACCTTCGGCAAGATCTCCATTTCCGAAAGCATCCACTTCTACGAGTACCCGAACAAGGGTCATGAATCCTTTGAAGGCCTCAACTCAAAGATCTCCTTCGACGACTCCGACCTTCTCGGCGCCCTCGCCCTAAATCCCTCCGTCACCCACATGAAGGAGCTTTCCGGCAAGGCCGCTGTGGGCATCTTGAACAACACCGGCGCCAAATCGGGGGCGGAAAAGGGCGGCAACTACTGGGAAGCCGCTGTGGCTCCCGGAGCTTCCGTGGGGCCCGTCTCGGTCTCTGTACCCCTCACCGTGGGCTTCGGTTCCGGCAACTTCTATCAGAGGAACGGCTACGCCTACTTCGCCGCAGGACTCAACCTCGGCTACGCACTTCCAATGCCTGAAAACTACGGCAAGTGGAGCGCCACCGCAGGGGCCACCTACTACAACACCGACAAGGCGGTCACCGGCAACAACCAGGAAAACGACCTCGTCGGTTCCCTGGGCCTCGGCGTCGCCTTCTAGGCGGCCTCCGTTTTGCTTGTAAAAAAGGGCAGTCCTCCGGGACTGCCCTTTTTCTATTGCTCCGCCCCGCCCCCCAACGGGACCGGCCGAAAGTTTCCCTTCGCCTCCCGCCCCCCGCACATGCGAATGTCCCCCATGCTCACCCGTGTAGAAGTCGCCCTCGGCGCGCGCGCTTATTCCGTCCTCAATGGCTCCGGTTGCCTGCCCTCTCTGGGCTCCCTCCTGCGCGAGCACGGCCTCCAGCAAACCAACGCTTTTGTGCTGACCAACCCGCAGGTGGGCGCCCTTTACGGCGCTTCCCTGGAGGCCTCACTGCGCCAGTCAGGCTTCCAGCGGGTTGTCTTTCACGAGATCCCAGCCTCCGAAGAAGGCAAAAACTGGGACGAATTCTCCCAGACCTGCGCCTCCCTCCTGCACCACTTTCCCGATGCGGGAGCCTCTCCGCTGGTCCTCCTGCTTGGAGGCGGCGTTGTGGGCGATTTGGGCGGGTTCGCCGCCGCCGTCTACCGGAGGGGTGTCCCATTTGTGCAGGTTCCGACAACGCTTTTGGCCGCGGTGGACTCCAGCGTCGGTGGCAAGGTCGCCGTCAACTTCGGCGGTGTGAAAAATATCATGGGCGCCTTTTCGCAGCCCCGCCTGGTGGTCTGCGATCTAGCCACGCTCCGTACCCTTTCGCCTCGCGAACTGCGCTCAGGCGCCGCCGAAGTCATTAAGTACGGCGCCGTCTGCTGCGGCGCGCTCTTTGCAGACCTGGAGGCGGGCGCCCTCGAACGCCTGCTCGCCCTTGACGCAGAGACCCTCGTAGATGTGGTGACCCGCTGTGTCCGCCTCAAGGCGGCCGTCGTGGAGCGGGACGAACTGGACAAACTAGGCATCCGCAACGTCCTCAATTTCGGACACACCATCGGCCACGCCCTCGAACTCAGCGCCCACTACGCCCTGACTCACGGAGAAGCCATCTCCGTCGGCATGGTGGCTGCCACCCGCCTGGCAGAGGGCTTGGGCGTCTGCGAGCCCGGCTTCCTGCAGCGGCTTGAAGCGCTCCTCCAGCGGGCCGGCCTTCCGCTGCGTCACGCCGGCCACCCGGAGCTCTTCGACCCCATGCTCCGCGCCCTACAGCTCGACAAAAAGTTTAGAAACGGCAAAAACCTGTTTGTGTTGCCGGTGCGCCCCGGCGCCTGGCAGCAGATGGAGGACGTCCCCTGGCCCCTCGTCCACGAAGCCATCCACGCCGCCCTCGCCTAAACCCCGCCCGCCCCATCCTCCATGCTGCTCCACTCCCTCGAATTGCCTGGCGTCCGCAAAGTCGCCTCCGGGAAAGTCCGCGAAATCTTCGACCTTGGCGAACAGCTGTTGCTGGTGACAACGGACCGGATTTCCGCCTTTGACTGCATTTTGCCCAATCCCATTCCACGCAAGGGAGAGGTGCTCACGCAGCTTTCGGCATTCTGGTTTGAGAGATTCGACTTCCTTGAAAACCATCTTGTTTCAACGGAATTCTCCGAGTTTCCCGAGCAGCTCCGCCCCTTTGAAGCACAGCTGCGCGGCCGCTCGATGCTCGTGAAGAAGGCCCAGCCTCTGCCGGTCGAATGCGTGGTGCGGGGCTATCTGGCGGGCTCGGGCTGGAAGGAATACCAAACCCAGGGCAGCGTGTGCGGCATTCCCCTGCCCGCCGGACTGCGCCAAGCCCAGCAGCTGCCCGAGACGCTCTTTACGCCCTCGACCAAGGCCGTTTCTGGCCACGACGAAAACATTGGTTGGGAGGAATGCGTGCGGCTGGTAGGAAGCCAGGTGGCCGAGGAGGTCCGCTCGCACTCGGTGCGTCTGTATGAAGCAGGTCGGGCCTGGGCCGCCACCAAGGGGATCCTCATCGCCGACACCAAATTTGAATTCGGCCTCCTCGACGGGCGGGTGATCCTCATAGACGAGTGCCTGACGCCGGACTCCTCCCGCTTCTGGCCGGCTGGAGGCTACGCGCCAGGGATGAGTCCTCCGAGCTTCGACAAGCAGTTTGTGCGCGACTATCTGGAAACGCTCGCCTGGGACAAGACACCGCCCGCCCCCACCCTTCCCGAAGAGGTCGTCGAGGGCACCAGCGCCAAGTATTTGGAGGCCTTCGAGCGACTCACCGGCGCCCCCTTGCGTTAGGAGAGTCGGCAGCCCGTCGCCCTATGCAAACCGCCATCGAGGATTTCATCATCCATTTGGCGACCGAACGGGGCCTTTCGGACAACTACCAGCTCTCCACGAGACTTTCGCTGGAGGCGTTTGCGCTTTGGCTTGGAAAAACCCACGGCCTCAACGCGCCCGAGGCAGTCACCCGCGAGCACCTCACCGAGTTTATCGCGCACCGCAAACGTGTGGGGTTTGCCGCCACCTCGATTAAACTCAACACGGTGGCCCTCAAGATCCTGTTCCGGTGGCTGCGCGTGCGCAACCGCATCCCTCTGGACCCTGCAGAGTTGCTGCGGTTGCCGCAAACCGAACGCCAACTCCCGGAAACACTCAACGAACAGCAGGTGGAGACCCTCTTGGAAGCGCTTCCGGACACCGGCGCGCTGGCGCTGCGCAACCGGGCCATATTTGAGACCCTCTACGCCTGCGGGGTGCGGGTTTCGGAGCTTTGTGGCGCGCGGCTGGAGCACCTGAATTTGGAGGGCGGACTGCTCCGGGTCACAGGCAAGGGCGACAAGATGCGGCTGGTTCCGGTGGGCTCGAAGGCGGCGGCAGCTTTGGCCGGGTATCTGGCCGCGGAAAGGCCGGGGCTGGTGCGAAAGCATACGCGCAGCCACCTGTTTCTTTCCGCACACGGCCGGGCGCTCACGCCCGACCGGATCTGGCAGCTTGCAAAAGAAACGGCGCAGCGGGCGGGGTTTTCGCAGGCAGTCTACCCGCACCTGTTGCGGCACAGTTTTGCCACGCACCTGCTGAGCAACGGGGCGGATCTGCGCATCATTCAAGAGCTCCTGGGGCACGCGGACATTTCCACCACACAAATTTACACACACGTGGACGCGCAGCGACTCAAGGCAGTGCATTACCGGTTTCATCCGCGTGCGCAGTGATCAGCATTTTTATTTGACGCTCCAGCTCCCCTGTGGAACCTTGTCGCCATCCACAGCGGAGCATAAGGTAGATGCGCTGCCGCATTTGGAGGCTCCCAGCGAGCAGGAGGGTAGGAGAAACCACTCTCCAAGAGCTTCGAAGTTAAAGACTCGAAGGGTTCTTGGATTGAAGATTTCCGGCCAGAACCGTCAGACACGCCTAGACCAACGGCTTCAGTTTTCAAACTGAAGAACTGGATCCAGCAGCAAGGTCGACGGTTCCGGAGGGAAGCCCCGGTCACACCCCGCCCGTATCCGCAGAAGGCTGTTCAAATTATATTTTTAAGAGTGCTTTCCCAAGGCATCCCGCCACTCGTTTCCGCCGCCCCTGGGTCGCCCGCTGAAGGGCCGCCTCTGAGGAAAAGGCGCAGAACCGACTTTCCACACTTTAGTATTTCAGCAACCCTAGCAATTCCAGTAGCGCGAGCATGCGTAAATCCATAATGGGAAAATGCTTAACACAGAAGTTAAGGCCCCCTCCCAGCTATTGATCCGCCTGCCGTCGGGTGACTCCCGCAAACTTCCGCAAAGCGTGTGCCCCGTTTACTCGCCAACCGGTTCCCGCAACAGCCGTACACAGCCCGGAAAGCCCCAAATAACCTGGGCGCCCCAGGAGGATTGGCGCCGTCGCAGGAGGCTTCCTCCATCTTCTTTTTCTTCCCTTCCAATCCCAAATGACCGAGTCCAACTTCTCCCTCACCGGTGAACCCTCCTCCCTTCCTCCGGGCAAATCCGTGAGAAAGCGCAGCGCCGCCGCCGCTCCCAGAACCACTGCGAGAACTACGGCCAAGGCCACAGCGCCCAAAACTACATCGCCCAAAACTACGGCGCCCGAGACGGTTTCAGCGGAGGCAGGGGCCCAAAAGACAGCGCCCAAAGCAAAGGCCGCCCCCAAGGGACGCGCCAAGCCGCTCAAGGCCAAAGAAAGCCCACAACCCGCACCCGAGCAAACTGTCGAGGGAGTCCCAAAAAAACGCGCCCCCCGCATTGCGACGGCGAAAAAGGGCGCCTTAGCCGAGTCTTCAGCGCTATCTGTGCAGGAATCCCAGCCAGCAGCCCACGCCGCTGACGGAGCACTAAAGCAGGCCCCCCCAAAGCCCCGCCGCAAAAAAGAAACCGCGGCCGCCCCGGTTCTTGAGATAATCGAGTGGGCGCCAGGACGGCAACCGGCGCCATCCCCCGAACCCGTCTCCTCAGAGATGAGACCAACCAGAGGCGACCGGGGACGCCGCGGACGCCAGAACTACACCTCCGACGAGGAGACTGTTCAAGCCCGCCAACCCTCCTCTCCAAGAACTCCGGACAGTGGGCTAGGTTCCGCCGCGTCCTCCCCTTCCGAAGAGGCGCCAACTGACGGCTCCGAGCGGGCGCGCAAACCCTACCCGGTTTATGTCCCGCTCCATATCGCCAAGCAAATGGAGCAAGAGGGCCGTCCCGCGCCGCTGGCGGTCGCTCCAGACGCCCAGCAGGCAGAGGCAATCCGCGCTGCGGCTCATGAAAACCGCCACGCGCCGCATCCCCAGAACTCTGGCGCCCACGCTGTTTCTCAACCGGACGCAGCGGAACAGGCCGAACGCCGCGAAGGCCACCGCCACGAGCGCCCCCCGCAGCAGCAACAGCAGCAGCACCACCGCCAGGAGCGCAATCCGCAGGACCGGGGCCAGCAGCAGCCACACCCCAACCAAAGACAGGACCGCAACCAGCGCAATCCACAGCGGGGCCAGGGGCCTGAGCGGACCCGAGACGGACGCAACAACGACCGCCAGCGCAACAGGGAAGACCACCGGCGCAACGACCGGCGCGAGCAAGCCCCGGAAGCGGGCCACCAAGATTCAAGCCGGGAGCACCAACAGAGCCTGCCCCCGCCCACCCCTGAGGAACTCAGCCCCGGCGGCGGCATTATTGAAATCTCCGGCAAAGGCTTCGGCTTTCTGCGGGATCCGCTGCGCAACTTTGCCCAACACCCCGCAGACATCTTTGTGTCGCCGGAGATGGTCCGCCGATTCAACCTGCGGGACGGCCAGATGATCCAGGGAAGCGTACGCAAGAGCGGGCGAGGCCAGCAGATGCACGAGATCACCTCGGTCAATGACGATCCACCCGAGGCGTCCAAACACCAGCCCGCCTTTGACGAACTGACAGTCATTAACCCGTGTGAACCGCTGCCCATGGCAACAGTGCCTGAGCGCTATACCACGCGGATCATCGACATGCTCACCCCGATTGGGAAGGGGCAGCGCGGGCTCATCGTGGCGCAGCCACGCACCGGCAAGACGACATTCCTCCAACACATCGCAGACGCGATGGTGAAAAACCATCCGGAGGTGAAGCTGATCATTCTGCTGGTGGACGAGCGCCCCGAGGAGGTCACCGAAATCCGCCACACCGTGCCCAGTGCGGAGATCATGGCCAGCTCCAACGACATGGACGTGCGCAGCCACACGCGGATTGCCGAGTTGGCGATCGAACGGGCCAAACGCCTCGTGGAGGCGGGCAAGGACGTCTTCATCCTGCTGGACTCCATCACCCGCCTCGGTCGGGCGTTCAACAACGCCCTGAGCAACGGAGGCCGCACCATGTCCGGCGGCTTGGATGCGCGCGCGCTGGAAACTCCGCGCAAGCTTTTTGCCGCCGCCCGGAACACCGAGGAGGCAGGCTCGCTGACCATCATCGCCACCGCGCTCATCGACACCGGCAGCCGCATGGACGAGATCATCTTTCAGGAGTTCAAGGGCACCGGAAACATGGAGCTGGTGCTGGACCGTAAAATCGCGGAAAGCCGGATCTATCCCGCGGTGGACATCTTCCAGTCCGGGACGCGCCGGGAAGAGCTGCTGGTGCCTGCCGATCAGCTCCAAAAAATCCACTTTTTGCGCCGCGGCCTTTCCGGGGCCCGGCCGATGGATGCAATCGACCGGCTGCTTTCCTACCTAAAAAAGTTCCAAACCAACGAACAAATGCTGCGGGAGATCCGGGGGTAGTCGGCCGCGCGCAGGAGGCTCGTCGGCCAAACCGCCGCTGCCTGGGGCGGGCCTCCCCGCCAGCCGCCCGCGGCTCATGGGCCCCTCTTTGAGGGCCTGCCCGCCTGCGGCTTACCAGCCGCCAGAGATATTCCACTCCTCGACCAACTCCTTTGGGATCGACTCCAAAAAGGGAGAGATCCGTTGGATCGCATCGCCCGCACCGGCGCTCCGTTTGATGAACGGCCAGCTCAGGTACAGCTCGTCTTCAGCGCGGGTGACCGCCACGTAGAAAAGGCGCCGCTCCTCCTCCAGGGCTTCCACGCTGCCCATCGAGCGCTGCGAGGGAAACATCCCCTCGGTCAGCCAGATGACAAAAACCACCTTCCACTCCAGACCCTTGGACTGGTGGACCGAGGAAAGCGTGATGCTTTCACCCGAGGCGTCCTTCCTCGCCGCCGCCCCCTGCTCCGTCCCGCCCATCAGGGCCAGTTGATCGAGGAACTCCTCCGCATTTTCATACTGGGAGGCAAACTGCGCGAGGGTGTTGAGGTCCTCTTTGCGCACCTCAAAGTCTAGGAACTCCCCGCGCGCATAGTCGTCATAGACCGCGTCCCGCACTGCCTGCAGCATTTTGAGAGGCGAGGAGGGAATACCCCCAGGAGCGATCTCCTCAAGCGTGTGGCCAAGCTGCTTCCAAGCGGAGGCCGCCTTGGCAGGCACCTTGAGCGAGCGGAGCGCCTCCTCAAAGGAAAACCCTCCCTTCCCGCCCTCGGTCGGGCGTCCCCCGGCGGCAAAGCCCTTCCAAAGGCCGTCTGCGGAACGCTCGCCCACTCCGGGAAGGAGCTTCACCATGCGTTTGAAGGCGATCTCGTCAAACGGGTTGACCACAAACTTTAGGAAGGCGCTCACGTCCTTGACGTGCGCCTGTTCGAAAAAGCGCAGGCCGCTGGTGATCTGAAAGGGAATCCCCGCGCGGGTCAGTTCCATCTGCAACTCCATCGAGTGGTAGTGGGCCCGGTACAGCACCGCCATCTGCTCCCAGCGGGTTCCTTCGTCGAAAAGCTCCAGCATCCGGGAGACCACAAACCGCGCCTGTTGCGAGCCGGTGTGGAGCGGAATCAACCGGGGCAGCTCGCCACTTTTGCGAGCCGAAATGAGTTCCTTCCGGAGCGGGGTCTGCATGCCCTCGATGGCGGAGTTGGCGACTTCGAGAATCTCGGGGGTGCTGCGGTAGTTGGTCTCTACCTTGTAGATGTGCGCTCCGGGATAGCGCTGGCCGAAACTCAGGATGTTTTTGTAGTCCGCACCGCGCCAAGAATAGATGGCCTGCGCGTCGTCCCCCACCGCCATGAGGTTGCGATGGCGGGCCGAGAGCAGGTCGATGAACTGAGACTGGAGCGGATTGGTATCCTGGTACTCGTCCACCAACACAAAGTGGAAGCGGTGCTGGTAGACCTCGGCCACGGCGGGACGCCCGCTTAACAGCCCAACCGTGGCGGAGAGAAGGTCATCAAAATCCAGTACGTTTGCAGCCAGCTTGCGCTGCACATAAGCCTCGCCCGCAGCCTTGATGAGGGGCGTCCAGTCCTCCAGTTGCGGAAAGCGCTCCGCGATGACCTCCGGCAACGGCCTGCACACGTTCACCGCGTAACTGAGCACCTCGCCCACTACGGAAGGTTTCACGGGCAACTCCGAGACCTTCCCCCCCTGAATCTCGAGGAGGGCTCCCTGCAGCAGCGAATCAGCATCCTCCCGGTCCATCACATTGAACCCTTCACGGTATCCCGCCTCCTGCGGGTGCCTTCGGAGCAGCCGGTTTCCGATCGAATGAAAGGTGCCACCCCACAAATCGCTCAAATCATGGGGCACCAAGGCCCCGACCCGGTGCAGCATCTCCCGGGAGGCCTTGTTGGTAAAAGTCAGCAACAGGATGTGCGAGGGCTCCACCCCGTTTTCCAGCAGATAAGCCACCCGGT
>CAMCIN010000194.1 GCA_945874745.1 Akkermansia muciniphila
CGCACAATTCAGTTTTTGAGGTCCTGCACTTACTCACAGCAGAATCACTGCTCAAAAACACTTGTCTTAATCTGTCTATTTTAATCAGCCATTCCGTTGTCGCCTCCCATGAGGAACAAATTCGGAACCAGTCTTTCAAAGAACAAAAATCTACCAACCTCGCAGAACCTACTAAACCACTTGGCTTTTCTGTCCTGCTTTCGCTCTGCTAACCTCGGCTAGCGGAGCGAACCATTCGGTGGCGGGTTGAGCACTCTATCGAGCTTTTCTGACCCGTCAACGTTGTTTTCAACGTTTTCTTCGTTTTTTTGGTCCGGCCTTTTCCGCGGCGCAGAGGCCGGAAGCGGGCTGATCCATCGAAACGAGGGGCGCCAGGCGCTCCGCATTACCGGTTGGGGTTGCGAACAGTATCGGAGAAGCTCAGTCGGTCAAGCGGTTCTCGTGCGATTTATCTCAGGTCGTTCTACAATAGATGTTTATATTGCGAACTTTTTTCAAGGAGGCTGGATTCCAGCCGCTCTCGGAGCGCTTTCTGGTGGCTGTCGCCGCGGATTCCTTGTCGCGCGGCTGCAATGCAGAGTGAAAGCATTGCCTCGGCGTCTGCCAGGGAAACGTACTCCGGTCCAATCACCCCGGATGGCGTGCAGTTGTGGTAGTTGCCAAGCGCCACGCACAGCCCGACTGCTTTGTAACCGTATAATTGGAAGGCGGTTGCCTCGCAGGTGCCGCCGGGCATGAGACAGCGCTGAAAAGGAATTGTCTCCGCCTGAGCAAGCGTGACGAGCCCGGCAACCAGCTCGGAGTCAAAAACCGTTGTCTTATCGCCGACGCGGACGATCACGCCCTTGTGCATTTCGGCAGGAGGCCGTTCAGAGCTGGTCTCCAGAGAGATAACCGGGGTTGCAGCGGGAATCAGGCCCGTTCTGGCCGCGTGCACAGCCCCCAACAAGCCGACCTCCTCAGCCCTCGTGAACAGGACGGTGACCGCAGCGTTGGCGGAACTCTTGGTAAGGACCTCCAGCATTGAGAGCATTACAGCGCAGCCCACCAGATCGTCACACGCCCTCGAATAAATACATCCGTCTTGGAGTTCAAAGGGAGGGAGATCCCACATCCCATATTGGCCGAAAGAGCGAACGGGGTGCCCCGTTGCCAGATAGCTCTGGGGTACTCCCCCAAGGAAAGTGTCTCCCACGTAGGCGGGATGGTCCATGTGCGCTACAAGGACACAGGAGACAGGACCATCCCCCAACCTGTAGTGCGCGATAACGTTCCCAAAGCTGTCTAGTTCGGTCCGCAAATTCGGAAACCCGGTCAAGATGGCGAGAACCTCCGCTCGGACCGCATGTTCGTGAAAGGGAGCTGTCGGCTGCCTCATCAGCCGTTCCACTATTGAGAGCAAGGGGGAGGATTCCATATGGGTAGAGAGGGTTGAAGGTTTACAGACTGGGTAGGTTTGCGGCATCAGAAGCTAACGTGAGCAAATCTTGGAAAGAGTACAGGTACCAGTGGGAGGTTTTCGGGTGCAGGTTGCTTGCCGGAGCGATCCCCCTGCTTTCCAGGCAAGGTTGTATCGCATTGGGGCAAATACTGGGGACCTTAGGTTACTGGTTTGATTTTCGAGGCAGGCCGGTTGCCCTCGCAAACATCGCGCTCGCGCTGGGACACCGACTTACAGAGGAACAACAGCGCCTGACTGTGCGCATGTCCTACCAAAACTTTGCGGGAACGATGCTGAGCTTGTTTTGGTCTCCGCGAATCACCGCGGCAAATGCCCACGAGTTTATCGAGCCGGTAGGGTTTGAGGCCGCGATCAAGAGGGCAAGGGCGGAGGGACGAGGGATTGTTTTTGTTTGCGCTCACCAAGGGAACTGGGAGTGGGCGTCCATTGCGTTTTCTATGGTCGGGGGCAGGGCAAACATTGTGGCGGAGGATTTTAAAAACAAGGCCCTCACCGAGCTTTTTTGCACCCTGAGGGGCCGTGGCGAACACACCATCGTGGCCCAGGACAAATCCATGCTCAAACTGCTTCGCGCTGTTCTGCGCGGCGAGACGGCTGCGCTTTTGGGCGACTTGAATCTGGAGCCCTGTGGCGCGGCGGTTGTGATCCGGGCCTTCGAGCGGGAGGGGGTGGCTCTTGAGGTTTGCGCCACCCGGCTGCACGCGGTTCTCGCAAAGCGCGGGCGCGCGCTGCTGGTTCCCGCACTTACGTTTCCTCTTCCGGGAGGGCGCTGGCGCGTGGTCGCCCAGCCAGCGATTGAGGCCGAAGCAATCAGCGACCGGACCCTTGCGCAACAGACGTGGGAGGTGTTTGAAAGGAATATTGTGGAACGTCCAGATCTGTGGCTTTGGGCCTATAAGCACTTCAAGTTCCGGCCTGCAGCTGCGGTCCGGCCCTATCCGTTTTATTCAGGCCCCCATCCGGCGTACGAGGTAATGCGAGCGGAAGACTCCCAGTCCGAAGGGGATCACGCGGTTTCACACGGGTGATCCCTGGCGACATCGGGCAGGTCGTTTTTACAAAAACGCCCATCCACAATGCCCGCAGGGCTTCAGGGGAAAGTAAGCTGTCCCCTGTTTTCGAAGGCCGCGCCGTTCCTTGACCATTGCTTGGATCTCCACGGCGAAGTGCCCCCGGAAGGGAGGCGCCGGGTGGGTGTCACCGGTCATTTTCGAGCTTTTTGGGTCGCTGGCAGCCAATTCATTGGGCTGGATTGAGTGTTGCGCTCACATGTAACATTCATCTTGCTCTGGCCACTGGCACCTTTGCCACGTTGCCAAACTGAACTTCGCCGCCTGCAGCCGAGCGGGCATGAATCGCTATTTCTTTTATGCTACAAGACGGACAGCAACTTGGTGAATTTGAGATTCTAAAGGAACTCGGTCGCGGCGGAATGGGGGCGGTTTTCATGGCGCGTCAGACGGTTCTCAGGCGATTGGTGGCCATTAAGACCCTTCAGCCGTCCCTTGCCTGCGATGCTGAGTTTGTCACGCGGTTTCATAACGAGGCGGTTGCCGCCGCAGGCTTAAACCACCCGAATCTGGTGCAGGTTTACGCCGCCGGGCACACCGATGGCATCCACTGGTTTGCGATGGAGTTTGTAGACGGGGAGAGCGTCGAGACGCGTCTCAAACGTCTTGGAAAACTAGAACCGGCTGAGGCAATTGCCATCTGTATCCACGTTTGCACTGCACTGGAATACGGATGGAGGAAGGCACAGCTCATTCACCGGGACATCAAGCCGGACAACGTTTTTCTCTCCAACGACGGCGAGGTGAAGCTGGGGGACCTGGGGCTGGCGAAAAGCTCGGATCAACAGCAGGGGCTTACCATGACCGGCGCCTCCATGGGAACTCCGCTCTACATCAGTCCCGAACAGGCCGAGGGCAAGCGCGACATCGATCTACGTACTGACATCTACAGCCTTGGAGCGACGCTGTACCATCTGCTCGCGGGCGCTCCACCCTACACGGCGCAAAGCGCCATCTCGATGATGATGAAACACGTTGGAGCGGACATTCCCGATGTGCGCTCCGTCGATCCCTCCCTCCCAGCCACTCTGGCGGCGGTGGTCTTTAAGATGCTCCAGAAGGCGCCGGAGAACCGGTATGGAAGCTACGCTGAACTGATCGCGGACCTGCATGCCGCGCATGCCGCCCTTCAAGAACCAAGGCCGATCCCCACCGCGCAACCCGCCGTCAAAGAGGCCCCGACACCGGCGCCGCCAAAGGCAGGAAGCCCTGCCCGGCCTCTGCTGGCCGGGTTGGTCGCCGCCACCTGCTTGCTGGCCGGACTTTCCTACTGGGCATTGCGCTCCGGCACGGCGAAACAGTCCGCGTTGGCACAAGAAACAGCAGTCGGTTCGAAAAACGACGCGTGGAAACCTTTATTTAACGGCAATTCACTGGAGGGATGGCGCGAATACAGCAGTCCGAATCCGTCCGGCTTCAGCGTTTCCGACGGCCAGATCCTTGGCACCGGACTTCTTCTCTATGACGAGTTATTTGAGAACTTCGAGCTGGAGCTGGAGTGGAAGGTGTCTGCGGATAAGGGAAATGGAGGTCTGTTTTTTATGGTCACCCCCGGCGAGGGTCAGAAACCTGTTTCCTGTCTGGAAATGCAGTTGTGCGGATCTACGGGGGATCCAAAATTTCCCGTCGGATCCCTGTGGGGCCAGATCAGGGCGAACCAAACCGTCGCCGTGCCCTCAAGCCAGTGGCATTCCGCGCGGTTGGTCGTCTCAGAGGGACAGTGCCAACACTGGGTGAACGGGACGCTGGTTTGCGAGTATGGCGTGGGCACGCCGGAGGCGGAGCGAGCCGACGCAAAAAGCCAGCTTCCGCGGATCAGCAGGAAAGGCACAAAAAGTGAGGGAGCAACACCCGGGTGGATAGGACTTCAATTCCAACACGACATTGCCTTTCGAAACATCCGCATCCACGTGCTGCCCTCAAAGCGCAATCAAAGGATTGAGGACAAAGAGGCACTCTCCGAGTTGATTCGCCGTCTCGAGGCAAAAACCGTTCCCGTGCCCAAAACAAAAATCAAACTGAGCCGAACCGAGTTCACCATCGGCGAATGGAAGCTTTATTTAAAAGCATCCGGTAGAGGCCAATGGAAGCCTCACCAGCAAATCAATGAGCTGCACAATTTTGCACAAACCGACGAACATCCGGTCTGCGAGGTCACCTGGCATCAGGCCAAGGCATGCTGCGACTGGCTAAGCACCCAAACCGGCAAAACCTGGAGACTTCCCACCGATGCTGAGTGGAGTGCTGCGGTTGGAGATTCGCTATACCCTTGGGGCAAGACCTTTCCCCCCGAATGGCGAGACGGCAACTATTCGGCTTTGCAAACCGGAGTCGAGGATCGGGAAAAAATTGGTTCGGATGGAATCAGAGGAACCGCACCGGTTGGCTCCTTCAGGCCGAACAGCCTCGGCTTTTATGATCTGGGAGGCAACGTTCAGGAATGGGTCGGGGACGGCTTCCAAGACGGGATGAGAACCCTGCGCGGATGCGACTGGTGGAAAGGAGAGGAACCGCTACTGCGATCAGCTCATCGCTACCATCACGGGTCCGAGGCCGAAAGGAGCGGAGTCGGCTTCCGGATTGCCCAGGAACTATAAGCTGTGGGGCGGTTCCCGGCTGGCCGGTTTCCTAGGAACAGGGTGTACGAACAGTTGCACCCACTTTTGGACGGGGAAGCACGCGTGGGTGCTGGAGCCAGGCGCGGTAGCGCTGCCTGGATTCCGTAGTCTGACTGTACCGGCGAAGCCGTGCAGAGCGCAGGAGTATTGGTTCACCGGCGGCACGACTTTTCCGAACATTCAGAATGAGCAAGCCCATTTGCGGCCGCTGCCGCGACGCGCTGTTTCCTATGGCCGATCATCGGTGCGGAAAGGGGCCGCCGGGAGTCCTGAGGCGTTGAAGAGGTTGCAGCCCGACGGGTTGTCGGCCCAGGCGTAGCGCACCGCCAGCGGCTGCGGCACCTCCGGACTGCTCACCACGACGGCGTCGCCTTCGACCTTCGCCTCGGCCCAGACGAACTTCTTGTCGGCGCCGGCGACTGCGAAGTTTCTGGGTGCCCCGTCTTTGGCGGCGAGTCCCTTGGCGTGGGTGAACCGCACCCGTATGGCGCCGCCTTCAACCTTCATGGCATCAAACCGCGGGCCGCTCGATTCGACGGACTTCGCGTAAACCTTTTCCAGCGCGACAAGCGCGAGGCGCCTACCGACATCCTGCTTGTTCGCCGGATGAATCGTGAGGGGGTCGCCGAGCTCGATGCCAATCGCAAGACCGGCGTTTGGCAGGGCTTCGGCGACCTGCATCTGCGCCTCGCGCAGAAAGGCCCAACCCCCAACCCGGTTCGGATCCTTTGCCGGCGCGCCGTTGTTGACGAGTTGCTGGAGAATGAAGGGGAATTCCCCCTGGCCCCACTGCGCGCGCCAGTCGCGAATCATCAGAGAAAGCAGCTCGCGGTATTCGCTGTGTCTTGAAGAGTTGCTCTCGCCCTGGTACCAGATCGCACCCTTGATCCCAAACGGGATGAGCGGCGCGATCATGCCGTTGTAGAGCGCCGCGGACACATTCCGAAAGGGGAGGTTATTCACCTTTGGGCGCGACAGCAGCGCCTCTGGACGCAGCGACGGAAAGGTGCTCTCCGTTTTCATCACCCACTGGTCGTCCACAGAACCCCGAACCGCCACGGGCAGTCCCAGTGCGTTGCCCCACTGCCACATTCCTGCGTGTTGCGTGGCGGAGACGATCCGGACTGCGATGACGTTGCGGCCCGCTTTGACCAGCTCACCCGGCACCTTGTAGCTGCGCTGCACGTTATAAAAACCCGGGGCCTGGTCGCTGGCTTTGCCTATCTCGGCTCCGTTGAAAAAAGCCGTGTCGTACTGCTCGCTCACCCAGTTCAGCGCGAGTGGGAACGGCCTGCCGGCCGCGCCCTCCGGAAGCGTGACTTCCTTACGCACCCAGAACGCCCCCCCGGACTTCGCGCCAAACTGCGCCCACCGTCCCGGAAGCGTGACCCTCTGCCAGTCCGAGCTGTCGAGCGCTGGATCCGCCCAGCCGCGCGCAGCCTCGGACACAGCCGGCGGCCTGACCCCGTTTTCCGCCTCCCACCTATCGCGTCTGGCGGTAAAAGTGCTGTTCTCCTCACCCTGTGCCTGAATCTGCCTGATTTCTGTGTCTGCCCTCCCGGCCAGCGCGGGCAAAGTCTTGAGCGCCTCCAGCCGTGTCCAGGCCTCCGCAGGTGTGCCGCCGACGGAGCTGTGCAGGAGGCCGATCGGAATCTGCAGGTCGCGCTGAAGCTCGCGCCCAAAAAAGTAGGCCGTACCCGAAAAAGCCGCGACGGTCTGCGGCGAACACGCACTCCACTGCCCTTTCACATCGCTGGCTGGCTCTAGCAGAGGATTTTGAGCGACAGAAAACAGACGAATAGTCGGGTAATTCGCATCGGCAACCTCCTTGCCGCCATCAACCGAATCGCGCACCGACATCCCCATGTTGGACTGCCCTGAGCAAAGCCACACGTCGCCGACGAGCACGTCGCGCACCACGAGGCTGCCCGCCTTCAGCTCACGTGGCTCCCCGCTGGCGGAAAGCGGATCGAGCTTTGCCATCCACTTGCCGGTTGCGTCCGCCTTCGCCGTTTTTTTCTGTCCGGCAAACTCCACAACGACGTCCGCCCCGGCCTCCGCCCAGCCCCAGACGGGCACCGCCGCATCGCGCTGCAAGACCATGTGGTCGGCGAAGAGGGCCGGCAGCTTCAGTTCGACAGCGTGCAGCGCTGCAAACGGCACGAGCAGTAGTGACGCAAGGAGGGTTGGTATTTTCATATTTCAGGGAAGAACGGGCATGAGCAGGATAAATTCGCGGCTCACTTTGCGAGGAAAAGATCGCTCTGCACGATCGCGTCGATGAGCGAACGGATGCCGTAATCCGCAGAGCGGGTTTGGGCAACGATGCGGGCAATCTCACGGCGGTCGGAGTAGTGTCCCTCGGAGCCGGTGCCGTACATCAGGAGCTGGCGGACCATGTTCGTGGCCAGCGCCTCGGGCTTGCGCAGGACGAGTGCCCGGAAACCGGCAAGGTCCTTGAAGGCCTCTCCAGAGGGGAGCTGTCCCGAAGGATCCACGGGCTGATTGAGCTGGATGCGGGGACTCCAGCCAGAGGCAAACTCAAAGACGACCGGTGTGTCGCCGCCCTGCCGCGAGCGGTAGCGGTCGCGAAAGCCTCCGATGACATCAAAGCTCTCCAGGGCAAACCCGGCTGGATCCATCTTGGCGTGGCAGCCTGCGCAGCGGGAGTCGGCCCGGTGCTTTTCGAGCTGTTCGCGAATGGTCGTTGCGCCCCGGGTATCGGGCTCGATGGCGGGCACGCCTGCCGGCGGTGGCGGGATGGGATTGCCAAGCAGGCGTTCATTGATCCACGCGCCGCGTGTGACGGGGGAGGTCACTGTGCCGTTGGCGGTGACCTTCAAAACGGCGGCCTGCGTGAGGAAGGGCCCGCGCACGCTCCCCTCCGGCAGCGGCACGCGGCGGATGGTGCAACCGCTGACGCCGGAAATGCCGTAATGGTCGGCGAGGCTTTGATTCAGCATGGCAAAGCGGGATTGCACCAGATGCGTGACGCTCAGGTTGTGCGCTATCAATTCGCGCAAATAGGCGCGGCTCTCGACCAGCATGCTTTCCTTCAAATGCTCTCGCGCCTCGGGATACAGCTTTATGTCCGGCTCTGTGGCGGCGATCTTCCTGAGGTCCAGCCACTGATCGGCGAAGTCGGCGATGAAACGGTCGGAGCGGGGATCGGAAAGGAGGCGGTCTGTCTGCCTTTTGAGGTTTAACGGAAGATGCAGAAGGCCCTCGTTGGCGAGTCCTATGAGCTCCTCATCGGGGATACTGTTCCAAAACCATAGGGCAAGTCGTTCGGCGATTGCTCTGTCATTCAGTCTTTTTTGACG
>CAMCIN010000195.1 GCA_945874745.1 Akkermansia muciniphila
TGCCCCCTCGTCGTCGGTCGTCATACTGTCACCCACGGCCGTAATCAGGGCGCTCTGCGTAGGGCTCCCGTGCGTGCTTTCCCTTTCATCAGTTCCCGCAGTGGAGCTGCTCACAATGCGGGAGGCACGGCGATGGTTCTTCATGCGGAGCGTCTCGCCGGTCTTGAGCGAGGTAAAGTCGCTGCCGTCAGACTTACTGTAGACATCCACAAGCCCGTGAAAAACAACTACGTCTGTGTGCTCTGCGGACGAGGCATCGACGCCAAAGACGGTGCCCTGGTCCACGATCCGCCCCTGGGGGGTTTCAATGACGAACCCTTTCCCGCGCATTCCCACATCCGCGGTGATTTTACCCACGGCCACTCGCACCAACATCGGGCTGACCAACTCGAATTCCGCCGGCGCTTCGATCTTCAGCGAGACACCGGAGCGAAGGCGGATCTCGAGCGTGCCACTGTCCCATTTGAGGTGGCGTGCCCGCAAAGTATGTCCGGCACTCAACCGGCCCGTGGTGACTCCCGAAACGTTCAGGACGTCGAGCTCCACGCCCCGCTGCGCCCCCGCGAAAGCGGCCAATCCGAGCAACACCAGGGCCGCAGCGGCCGCCAGCGGCCGCCAGCGGCCGCCAGCGGGCGCCAGCGCAGCCACGGGCTGCCGCCTCCCCTCGGGTCCACTCCGCAATCATCCGTTTCACCTGCCACCAATGCCCCTGCTGTTTCATTGCCACGGGCCAGCAGCGCGCCGTCGAGCAACAGGTAATCCACATAAACAGCGCACAGCCGGGGATCGGCCAGAAGCAGCGCCTCCAGTTCGCGGTGATCCACCGCCGTGTCTTCCCCCTCCACCCTGCGGCGGATAAGCTCAAGCGCGTGCTCTTCCGAGGCATTCACGCGAGACCCTCCTTTGTGAGAATCCGCCGGGTGCACTCGATGAGAATCAGGCGGATTCGGTGCAGCGTTTTGTACAGAGCCATGGGCGAGCGTCCGTTACGCACGGCAAGTTCGTCAATCCGCACTCCCGGGGGTAGGCGGCGTCGAGCAAGGAGCGCTGTTCAGGGGCGAGCTTGGCAAGGCATTGCTCCAGGGCGTTGCGCCGAAGATCGAGTGACTGCACCGCCTCCTCCGCCTGCCGCTCAATGAGCGCCTGCACGCTTTCGCCGAACACATGGCGGTCGCGACCCGGGTCGCGCAGGAATTCGCGGGCCTGCAACCGGGCGACGCCGAAGGCCCAGCGGCGAAAATCTTCAGGCGCGCGCAATTGGCCGAATTTTCTCCAAAGCAACGCCGCGGTGTCCTGCATGACTTCCCGCGCGTCCTCCCGTCCGGGAACCAACGCCCTGATGAACCCTCTGAGCGCTTCTTCATGCGCCACAAAGAGCTTCAAAAAAAGGTCCTTTGGTTGATCCGTGGGCAATGCCATACGAGAACTCGCCACAAACCGCGCCTGTTTGCCAAAAAAAGGTTGAGATCTTGCGGAATCGAACCTGTGCGGCGCCGCAAATTACTCTGCCACAGGGCTTTCACCAGGCACAAACAGCGGAAGCGCCGCCTAACCAGAGTCCCTACGCCGGCCGCGGCGCCGGCAGCTGACGGGAGATTTCCGCCACCCGGTACCCGAACCCCGGCCCGTTCACGCTGCTCCACTCCACGCAGCCCTCCCTGCGCCGGTACAAGCCCGGATGCACCAGCGCCTCGGCGGCGGACGCCTCTGGATAAAACTGCATCGCATTGGTCTCCACCCCTGCAAGGGTCGGCGCGTGCGCCGCGAGCAGCACGTGGGTCACCTGCGCCAGCATTGGATTGGTCAGGTCCTGCACCATGAGCTGCATCCCGTGTGCGCGCGCCCAGCACAGGCTCAAAAGCGCGCCCGTCTGTGTCTTGCACGTCTTGAGGGCGACACCCGTCCAGCCCAGTTCGCGCCCCAGCCGCACCATGCGCCAGTCGTGGGCGCTCTCGTCCAAAAAGAGCGGCATCCGCTCGGAAACCGACTGCACCGGGATCGGGTGCTCCTCCAGTTCGTAGGGAAACGGCTGTTCCACGTAGCTAAGCCGCGCCCACAGGTCAGGCTGCTCGGCCCGCACCCTGTCTAGGATGCCGTTTACATAGGAGGGTTCGGTCACCGTGCAGTTGAAGTCGGCGGTGAACCATTCCACCCCCGCTGCCAGGCCGATCCGCCCCACGCGCACCAGACGCTCGTAGTCCCAGGCTGCATCGGGGCCGCGCAGCTTCACCTTCAACGCGACGAGGCCATCGCGCTGGATCCATTCCTCCAGGGTCACCGGATACCCGTCTTCGAGGGAGGCAGAGCCGGGGTCTCCTGCTTCGAGGGGATCCAGGCCGCCCACCAAGTGCCAGGCCACCAGCTTTTTGAGGGGTGACGCGCGGAAAAAATCCGCCGGATAAAGGCCTGCGAAACTTACATTCGGGGCGTCGGCCGCCGGGGTCAGATAGGCGGAGAGATCCGCGCTGAGCCAGGGCGCCCGGTAGGTGGAATAGGTGGGCACCCCGTTGGCCACGCCGTACGCGTCGTGCAGTGCGATGTCGAAGGCCGAGGCGCAAACCAACGCCGCCAGCAGAGGAACGGCGAGTGCGGGTGAAAGCCGCGCGTTGAGCTCCTCACGGATCCCGGGCAGTTTTTCCTCGAGAAAATGGTGGCCGATTTCCAGGGCGTGCCCAGTGCGGTCGTAACCGGCGTAGGCGACGCTCAACAGGTCGCACAGTTCGGTGAGCACGTCCAACCGCTCGGCATACGACAGGGCCGAGGGCCACACCCACGTGACGCTCAGGGGCGTTTCCCCCCAGCCTTCCGCCCGCGTGCCGTCGGCGCGCTCCACCTCCAGACAAACCCGCGCGCACACCACACCGGTCACCGTTTCAGCGCCGAACTTCAGGGGGACACGCGTCTGTACGGGCAGGGCGTACCAGCGGGCGGAGCGGATTCTGACATCGGTGGCTTTCATCGGGAAAAGAGGCGCGACCAAATCAGGCGGGCAACGGTTTGCCCTTGGTTTCAGGCGCCACAAAACTGAGCGCAATTCCGGCGACGTAGATCAAGGTGATCGCCGCCCCCATCTGCGCGTAGCCGCCGAGGTAGTCCACCAAACCGCCGCTCAAAAGCGCGCCCGCAGCCGCCACCAACCGTCCGGCGTTGTAGCAGATGCCCTGGCCTGTGGCGCGGATGCGGGTCGGGAAAAGCTCTGGGAAATAAAGCGGAAAAAAGCCGTAGAAGGACGCCGTGGTGAAGGCGGTCAGGCCGACCTTCACAAGGAAGAAACTTCCCCACACCGCCTCGCCGCGGAACAACCAGGCGCAAGCCCCCAACGAGCTGGCACAAAGCAAGGCGTACCCCACCCGGCGGGGCAGCCATCCAAGCAGCACGGGCCCGAGCACGGCGCCGATTGAGGCGGCGAAAGAGGAGACCATTTGGACGTCGGCTTTCGCGCCGGGATTGGTGCCCCCCGTGAGTTTGTCGGCCCAGGAAGGGATCCACTGCACGCTGCCCCAGGTGCCGATCAATGCGACGGAGGAGAGGGCGATGCCCAGCAGCGTGACCTTCAAAAATTCGGGACCGAAGATCGTCGAAAGCTCGGAGGGAGCGTCCTTACGGTTGAGCGCGGAGGCCTTCCATTTTTCGGATTCGGGAACCCAGATCCGGATCACAAGCGTGAGCACCGCCGGGGACGCACCGACCAGAAAGAGCCACCTCCACGAATCTGGCGTGACGGGAAAAAACTTGGCCACGACCCCCACCAGAAGCATCCCTATGTTGGCAGCGGCTCCGATCGCGGCTGCCAGCCACGGCCTGAAGCGGTCCGGCCATGACTCCATGACGAGGGCCACGCCAAGGGCCCACTCCCCGCCCATCCCCAGTGCCGCCACAAAACGGAACACCGCCAGGTGCATCGGTTCGGTGGCAAAATAACCGGCTGCACTGAAAAGCGAGTAGCACAAAATGCTCCAGGACATCGCCTTGACCCGCCCCACCCGGTCACCCAGCCAGCCGAAAACAATCCCTCCCAGGGCAGCACCCACGAGAAAGGCGGCGGTGATGCGCCCCATCCAAAGTCCCACTCCGCCCTCCAGTCCCTGTCCCAGCATGTCCTGCAAGGCGGGACGCGCCACCACTGGAAAGAGCCCGAGCTCGAAACCGTCCAAAAGCCAGCCCAGGAAGGCGGCCATCAAGGTGAGTCCGATTCCTTTTTGAGTGGCGGGAGCGGGAGTGTCCGTGGATTTGGGGGTGGAAGGAGTCATTGAGGCGGGGCAGGTACCGCGCATCCGGCAGGTGGGTGCGCATCAAAAGCAGACAAAGGAAGGTCCGGGCCGGGGCAACCGGATTCAAACTACGGGGAAATACGGTGACGGAGTGCCGATTGCGGCTGGACTAACTCTGGGGGAGGCTGGCTGCCTCAAACTCCTTGCACCATCCCTTGATCTCGGTGTCGTTGAAGATCTTGCCGAGCACCCTACGGAGCAGCCCCTTCAGGCTGGCATTCTCAAGATCGCCCAGCGAGCGGATCGCCTCCTCCTTGTAACGCTCCAGCAAATCCTGGCAGCGCTCCAGCGCACCCGCCTCGGCGCAGGCTGCGCGCACCGCGGTCACGTCGTAGACGGACTCGCGTTTCCAACGCGACTCGAGCACCTGCTTTGCGTCGCCCTTGGCGCGCTCCCAGCCGGCCGAAAGCACCACCCCGGGGCGCATCGCCTCCAGGTCATCCGGCGCCCCCGCCCCACCTTGCGTGTAGTCCTCCAAGTCATCGCGGATCTGGTAGGCGATCCCCAGCGCACGGCTGTAGGCCTCCAGCACGGCGGACACCTCTTCGTCGGCCTCCACCCCGGCCGCCAGGGCTCCAAGGCGCAGCGCGACCGCAAAGGCGGGAGCCGTTTTGCCTTCGAAAATCCCCAGCACCTCCACCGAGGTCATCGGCCGCGGGCTGCGCGTCCATCCGAGCTCGGCCCCCTGCCCCCTGCACAAGGCCCGCTGTCCCAGTGCCGCCACGTGCATCATCCGGGTGCGCTGCTCTGCGTCAAAAGCGCTTTCCGCCAGCAGCCGGTAGCCCTCGCCAATGAGCAGATCCCCCACGTTGAGCGCCACCGGCACGCCGTATTCGGAGTGGAGTGTGGCCTCGCCGTAGCGCTGGGCGTCGCCGTCCTCGATGTCGTCGTGGATCAGAGACGCTTTATGGAAGCACTCCACCGCCACCGCCACGCGCTTGAGCGCCTCGGGCACACTGCCACCCGGCTCCTCCTGAAGCGCCTGGTGCGTGGCCACCGTCAAAAAGGGACGCCACCGCTTGCCGGCGCGCTGCAACCATTCGCGGGCGATGCGCTCAGGCTCGCCTTCGGCGGGACCCATGATCGAATCCAAAGCGAGCGGGGTAAACCAGAAGTCCACCTCTTCGCGCAACGCGCCGAGGTCCATCCGGCGGGTGCGGTCGTCGCTGGTGAGGTGGATGTAGTCCCACACCCAGTCCAGGTCGACGGTGGTGTCGATGCAGTCGTCCTGTAGCAGCGGCACCGCCACTCCCGGAATTGCAGCGGCCTCCATGTACGGGAAGGCGCGTTCCAAGACACTCAGACAGCTCACGCCCACGATCGCCTCGATCTTGCCGGTCTGGATGAGCGACATGACGATGGCGGAACCCTCCGCCACCAGCACCGCGTAGCCCAGACGCTCCGCCTCGTTCTGGAGGTCCTGGATGGAGCAGAGGCCACACTGCTTGCAGAGCAGGCCGAACTCGTCAAAAGGTGCGGGGCACTTGCTCTCGAGCCGCAGACACTTGGGGATGAGCAGCAGGCGCCTTTCAAATGGGACGGCGGCCAGCGATTCGCGCCAGAGCTCGTTGTTGATGAGCACCCCCGTGTAGTCGCGGTAAAGCGGGTTGAGTCCGAGATCCGCGACCAGTTTGTCCGCATGCTCGCGCAACTGCTCGGTGGGCAGGGGGGGAACGGGACGCTCCCGCTCCACATAGGCCCGCACCGAAAGCATCAAGCTGTTGCGCTCCTCCGGGGTCTGGGGGATGTTTTTCTTGGGCTGCCGGAAGCGGGGCGGGGCCACGGGCCGGGGCAGGGTCAGCTGCACGGGCGGTAGGGAAAGCGCGGGGGTGGAAAGAAGCGCGGGGGCGGACATAGGTTCTAGGGTAAGAGGAGGACTCCGGGAAGTGAAGGCGAAGGCACTAGCTAGGGACAGGGAATAAAAACCAACCGGCGGTGACTTAAGATGAAAAGCCTCAAACCGGATGCGACTTAGACCCCGCGCACTCCCGTTAACAAGTGAATCAGTGGATCAGATTAGAAGGGAAAAAACGATAACTCATGCTGAGGGCGCCGCCCCGCCGGGCGGACGGCCTTGCGCCTGTTGCAGCGTCAGGCGGCGGCGGACTCTTTACCGGAGGGCTTCTGTGGCGTTTTGAGCGATGCCGCAGGCACGCCACCGCTCGCCTCCAGACGCTTGTAGGCGCCGAAATCGTTAAACCAAAAGCGTTTTGCCAAACGGTACATCCAGTGTTTTTCAGGGATCTCCTCACCGGGAAGCCACTGGCTATAGCGCTGGGCCATGGCCTCAAGCTCGCCCACCGCCGTTCCCCGCACAGTAGTGTCCCGGGCCCCGTGTTTACGCACCAGGTCCCGCACCAGATCCGGGCGTTCCAGCACCACGCAACCCCGGGTCGCCTCGGCGCTCAACTCCCTAAAATCCTTCAAAAACTCGGAATCCCGAATCGTCGCCACAATCCCGCGCTCGTCCCGGATGTCCTCCTTGGCGAACTGGATGATCGGACAGGGCTCCACGTCGCCGTAGGGGCTGATGTGGTGGGAAATCCCGGTGGACATCGGGCAGAGCGCCTTGCCGTCGTGGCCGTAGTAGGCGTCGACAATCCCGATGGGCATCTTGGCGCGCATCTCCACCACGAAACGGCGCACCTGCACCAGTTGTTCGGGGGTAAGCCCGAGCTGGGGATTCATCTTGGGGCCGACCGGTCGGTAGGTGTGGTACCAGGCGTAGTGCACCCCGCGGTCGATCAACTCCTGCAGCCAGTGTTCCGTGAGCAACTCGGTGATGTTGGTCTGGCACACAGAGGTGGCCACCCCCGTGAGCAGCCCCGCATCCAAACACGCATCCAGACCACGCAGGGTGCGCGCCAGCACGTCCACATTGCCCCGCCTCTGATTGCTGACGATCTCGCGCCCCTCCACGGAGACCAGAGGCGTCGCGTTCCCCAGTTCACTCAACCGCGCCGCAATCTTGGGCGTGATACACTGGCCGTTGGTGAAAATCTGAAAGTAGCACTCCGGATGCCGCTCCAAAATCTCCAAGAGACCCGGATGCAGAAACGGCTCCCCCCCGAGCAGGCCAAAGAAGCGGTTCCCCTGCGTCTTGGCTTCGTCGATGAGCCGGCTGACCGCCTCGACGTCCAATTGGGACCGCTCCGCCTCGACGTCCACCCAGCAGCCCTGGCAACGCAGGTTGCAGGAGTTGAGGATCGAGATGTACAGAAACGCGGGGAAATACTCGCCCCGCCGCAGACGCGCCTTAAAGCGCTCCATTCCCCAGAGTGTTTTAACGCCGAAATTCCACACGAACTTGCCGAGGCAGCGCGGGTGCGTCGTGGAAACAATGCGGGCGACCAGTTCGGGGAGCATACGTCCGATCCTTTCACACCGCGCGATGAATGCCAACCTTCACGCAAGACAACCCAAACGCCCTCCCTCCCCCTTCTGTGCCAACGTGCGCCGCCGGGATTTTCACTGGCGCATCCGCAAAATGAGCCGGATCGACGTCCCCTTAGGCGGAAGCCGGCTCGCATTCGCTGCAAAACCCGCCTCCGCGCTGCGGTAGGGGTTCCCAAAGTCGCCTCCCAGCTGGATCAAAAGCCCGTCGTGGGCGTAGAGCCCGATGAAGGCCTCCTCGGCGTCCGCCAGGAAAACCTCGGTCTCCGCCCCGGGCAGGCGCACAAACTGGGAGCCTGTAAAAACCCAGGGAAGCGGTCCAGGCGCCTTCTGGGTGCGCCGCTCGAGGAGCATTTCCTCGATGGGCGCCTTCTGGATCCGGCCCTCCAGAGTCCACTCCAGTTCCAACACGAGCTTGGTGCCCGACTTCTCGTGCGGCTTGCAGCCTAGGAGAAGAAGCGCGGCCTGCATTCCAGAAGGCCTGCATTCCAGAGTCAGGAGGCTTTCGTAGGCCCTGCCAGTGGGTTCCACCGCCAAAAACTCCAGCAAATCCCCCTGCCCATCCGCGATTTTGCCCGCCGCCTCCACCCTGGGGGACTCTCCCGCGTAGACCTTCAGTCCGTGGAAGACCGCGACCGGACCGCCCTCAGCAGAGCCAAGGGACGGCGCGCCGATCCCGAGAAGCCGGTCGGAGGCAAACAGAGCCAACAGAAGCCAGAGTGGAA
>CAMCIN010000196.1 GCA_945874745.1 Akkermansia muciniphila
GATGGGACGGGCAAGTCATCCACAGATGGCGCACATTCCGCAGATGTTTTTTCAGGGTTTTTGTTCACCTGTAAAATATGGGGAATTTGTGGGCTGGGGGGGCTCGCCCGTGGCGCTGTGGGTCATCGCGTAGAGAATCACCGCCGTGGCTGCGTTGACAGAAAACGAGTCGATTGAGGCGCCCATCGGAATGGCCACCAGTTGGTCGAGCGCGCCCCTCAAGGCGGTGGAAATGCCCTTGCCCTCGTTGCCCACGAACAGCGCCATGGCGCTGTCAGTAAAGCGTGCCTCTGGAAGCAGAACGCAGGCCTCCGTCGCGGCACCCACGGTGAGCACCCCATATCTGTGCAGCAGCGCAAGCAGCGTGTCGGTGGACTCCCAACGGATCACCGGCACGCGGAACACGCTGCCCATCGAGGTGCGCGCGGCACGCGGATGCAGCGGGTCGGTACCCCGCAGCGCTACAACCGCCTCGACCCCCAAAGCGTGGGCGGTCCGCATGAGGGCGCCCACGTTGCCGGGATCCATCAGCTCTTCGAGAACCAGCAGCGTTCTACGCCGCGGGTCCTGTTCCCAGGCTGCCAGCAGTTGCCCCAGATCCGGGGGCGACGGAATGGAGGCCAGCGCCAGCACCGCCCCGAAGGTGCGTCCTTCGGTGAGCGCTCCAAGAGTGTCGTCCGGGACGAGGGTTACCGGGACGCCCTGTTCGGCCAGGCGGTTGAGTAGCGTGGAAAGGCGCGGGGTTGGGTTGTCGAAATCGTTCTGCCCTACCAGGACGTGGGCCAGCGGGGTGCCGGTGGCCAGTGCGCGTTCCAGCAACCGGAAGCCCTCGATCGCAAAGAGACCGAGCTGCCTCCGGCCCCCGACAGAAAGCGCCCGCCGGTAGTCTGCGACAACGCGCGGCCAGGCTGTGGGTTTTGGGAGGGTGCTCATGATTTGCTGCACCGCTGGTGGGCGCTCGGAGGAGCAGGCTACAGCAGCACCACGGCGGGCCCAAGGTTTGAGGCTTTCGAAAAAAGGGAGTGTACGTCTCACCGAGCCTGAGCCGGCTGCCTGGGTAAGGCGGCACCGGACGCCCTCCTGTGGACCGGCCGCACCTGTGCCCGGGGCGGCCTGCCAGCTCAGTCGCGCGGCTGCTGTTCCCTGAGGTACTCCTCAAGGGCCAGCCCGAGGCGTGAGCCCACCGTGCGGTAGCCTTCGGTGGTGCCTGACGCGGCGTTCCAGATCGTTTCCAGACAGAGGCCGACCGTGTGCGGATTGCCGTTCTTCGTCACCCAGTTGGCGCTCATCTCCTTCCAACGGGGGTGGTAGTTCGGCCCGGTGTATTTGGGCTTGTTGCTCATGGGAATAAACGGCTTGGCGGTGCTGATCTGTTTGTAGGCCAGCTCGATGAAGCGGTTGTTGCGTTGCTGCGCCTCGGGCCCCATCAGCGAGGGGTCCGAGAGGAAAAAGAAGGTGGGGTCCCCAGGGCCGGGATTGTGGAGGTCCAGAAAGACGTCCAGCCGCGCCTGTGCCGTCAGGTTCTTGACCCGGGTCATGGCCGCCGCCGTCTCGTTCCAGTGCGGGATCTCGGACCAGTCCCTGTTGTGGTCGTGCGGCAGCGCTTCCTTGCCCCCGTTGCCGGTGGCGACGTTGTCGACGTCCATCACGGGCACGATGAAGACTTCGGCGTGGGTGCGGATCCACTTCGCCTGTTCGGAGTCGCCCAAAAGCCATTCCGCAAAGCCCTGCGCCACCCAGCTGGAACCGCTCTCCCAGGCGTGCTGCCTCGCCTGCACCCAGATGCCAAAGCGTTTGGCCGCGGGGCGCTCCCCCTCGGAGACCTGCCACATCGGCACCGGGCGGCCGCCGACCGAGCGGCACAGCTCGCCCGCCTTGGCCCCTGCGTGGTCTTTGCAGGTGGCCTCGATCGCCTTGGCGGCGAAGCCCGGCGTGTAGGGCGGTCCCCAGGCCACGTAAACCGATCCGGTCGCGGGCCGGAGCGTGTAGTGCATTACGTCGTTTTCACGCGCTCCTTTTTCAGAGTGCTGCCACAGGACTCCGTCGTGGGAAAACGTCGCCCGCTCGGGCATGGCCCAAACCGGGGAAAGCGGTTTTGAAAGGGCGCCGCCCGGGTGCGTGGTCGTCGCGCTGGAACCTTTGAGGTGGAGGGTGATGACCTCGCCGGGTTGGACCCCGTTGATTTTGAAATACCACCAGCAGGGCCAGCCCCTTGAGGGATCTCCGCCCGGGGTGAACAGGATGGAGCGCGTTTTTTCGTCGATCTCGACGCTGCTAACCGAGGCGCCTTCAAAGTTTGAGTCAACCTCGAGGGGCGAGGGGGCGCTGACCGCACGGGAGAGAAAGCCCAGCCCGAGGCAGGCCATTGCGAGGAACAGACGGAGTGTAGGGGCGCACATAGGTGTGGCAGTTGGGCGCCTAGAGCAGCTTTTCCCCACCCGTGTATTTGGCGAGCGCCTCGGGGTCCAGCTCCAGGCCGAGACCCGGTTTTTTCGGAATCGTGAGCATCCCGTCCGCATCGAGCTTCCAGCCGCCGAGGGTGATTTCGTCGATAAAGGGTGAGCCGGTCAGGTACTCGACCAGGTCGGTGTTTGGAAAGGCCGAGGCCAGATGCAGGTCGGCCGCGAGTCCGACGGCGGTGTTCCAACCGTGGGGGATAAACTGCACGCCGTGTTCCTGGGCCATCCACGCAATGCGGCGTTCTTCGCTGATACCGCCGACCTTGGTGACGTCGGGCTGGATGATGTCGAAGGCGCGTGCCTCCAAGAAGGGCTGGAAGGCCTGACGCCGGGTGAGCACCTCGCCCCCGGAAATGGGCACGGGCGAATGCTCCCGCAGCTTTACGTAATCCTCGAGGGCGTCGGGGGAGAGCGCCTCCTCAAACCAGTGGACGTCGTAGTCGGCGAGCATCTTTGCGGTGTGGAGCGCCCACTTGTAGCCGTTGGGCCAGAAGGCGTCGCTGCCGCCTGCGTCGACCATGAGCCGCGAGTCGGGACCCACTGCCTCGCGCGCGGCCCTGACAATGGCCTCGTCGGTGGCGGCGTTGCGCCTGCCAAAGGGACCCCAGCCAATCTTGAACGCGCGGAAACCCTGCGCCTTGACCGACAACAAGTGCTCCCGCAACTTCGCCGGCTCGTCCATGAGCAGCGAGGCGTAGGGCTGCACCCGTTCGCGGTAGCGGCCGCCAAGCAGTCGACCCACGGGCTGGCCGGTGGCCTTGCCAAGAAGATCCCAAAGGGCGATGTCAATGCCGCTGATCGCGTGCGTGACGGAACCGCCGCGCCCCAGCCAGAACATGTTCTGGTGAAGTTTTTCGCTTACGCGCTCCGGCTCGAGCGCGTTCTCGCCGCGGTAGAGCGGCTCCAACAGCGCGAGGGAGGCGCGCACCAGTGCATCGTTGGTAAACACGGAACCCAGCCCGACGGCTCCCGTGTCGGTGTGGACTGCGATGAGCGTGTGTACGCAGTCTTCGGGTTTGAGTTCGTTGCTCCAGCCGCCCTCGGGGGTGGCTCCGCGCAGTCCTGCGCAACGGATTTCGGTGATTTTCATAGGGTGGATTTGTGTGTGGAAAAAGGCTGGGGCTTCACGCAGTGAACGGTTTCTGAGCGTCCGTGGCGCCCTTTTTGCGGCTGAAGATTTTGGCTTCCGGAGTAAATGCGACTTCGGGGTCCAGCGGGAAGATGGGCCGTGGGCAGCGGGTGTGTCCGAGGGAGGGCAGGTTCGCGCTGGAGGAACCGGGCGCGTCCACGTGGATCATTTGCGTGCACCACTCCGCGTACATGTGCGGCTGGCAGTGGGGGGACTTCACCACCACCGCGTCAAAGCGCTGCGGATTCTGGCCGTGCGCCAAAAAGAAGGAGCGGTCGTACAGGTTCACCGGGCGGCTGCTCACGACAAAGGTGAAGTTACCCGCCGCAAGCACCGCGGTCGGGCCGGCGTCCCAAACCTCGCCAAAGGATTCGCTGCTGAAGCGTCCCTCCGCCAGGAGGCGTACCTTGGCGTGGACCTCGAGCGGGGTGAACCGGCGCGGATCCAACGTGCCACCCAACGGCGTGTCGAGCGTTGCGCCGATTCCGGCGGCAAGCGCGCGGCGCACCGCGGGCGCGTCGACGATTGGAACCAGCGTCCGGCCCGTGTAACCGGCCTCCAGCAGCGCACGCGCCACGGCGTTACTGTCGCCGGAGGCGCCCGAACTGGTGGCGTCCGCCGCATCCACGATCGCTACCGTGCCGGAGTGGGGCAGCAAAACCAGCGAGGCCATCTGCTCGAGGCTGACGAGCGGCACCCGCATCTTGGTGTGGTTTGCCCAGAAACTCTCCGCGATTTGAAGTGCCTCCCGCCGCGCCAGTTCAGGGTCGTTGTCGGTGACGGCAAAGCTGTAGCTCTGGAGCGCCGGCACGTCGGTGAAGGGGTTGCCGATGAACATCCCCGCCGACAATCCGCGCCCGCCGTTCTCGGCTTTCTGCGCGAGGCGGATGCTTTCGCCAAAGAGGCCCGTTGCGGTGATGAGTTCGTCACCGCGCACGAGGGCGGGGATGGCCACCTTGGCGGTGACCGGGTGCACCTCCCCCGCGACCATACGCAGCAGCAGCCGGGCCGCCCTTTCGCCCGTTTGAAAGAAATCCACATGCGGGTAGGTGTGGTAGGCGACGATCGCGTCGCTGTGCGAAAGAATGCGGTCCGTTAGGATCCCGTGCAGATCCAGCGACACCACGATGGGCACCTCCTCGCCAAGAATCTTGCGCGTTTCCGCGAGTAGCCAGCCTTCCGGGTCAAACTCCTCCGGGGTGGCCATCGCCCCGTGCATGCAGAAATAAACGCCGTCCACCGGAGGCGCGGCGCGGATCGCGTCCAGAAACTCCGTGGCGATCCGTTCCCAGGCAGTTGTTTCCAGCGGACCGCCGGAGGTGATGAAAAAGGCGCTGTAGGCAGGAACCGATGTGACCCCGGGGGTGTTGTCGAACACGCTGAGGGCTCCGCCGATCTCGTTGCGAATGCCCCGGTGGTAGTCGAGCAGTTCCCCTCCCTTGCGGATCCCAAAATCCGCGTACCCACTGGGCTGCGGATTGAAGGTGGAGACCTCCTGTTTGCATTCGGCGATCAGGATTTTTGGCATAAAATGGGTTTCTTCGCTTTTTTACCCAGAGTGTTATCCGCAGATTTCCCAGATTTCACCGATGAGAGAAGAATGGTTGGAATATCTGTGAAGCTCTGCGTCATCTGTGGATAACTCTCTATACTGGAATGTATTAAATTGCGGGTTAGGGCTTTACGGTGGAGGCGTTGCGCCAGTTTTCGTCGAAGTAGCCGGCGCGCAGGATCTCCTCGGGAAAGGGAAACGCGGGTGGCTGCCAGTTCCGGGCTTCGGACCCAACCTTCACCACCGCCCAGTCCCCGAGGCGCGGGAAAAGCAGATAGTTGAAGGCAGCGAACTCCTTTTCGTGGAAGGTGTGGCCGCTGTTGAGCACTAGGTAGCGGTCCGGCGCCAGCGGACTGGCGCAGATGAGCACCGGCGCGTTTTGCGCGGCCGGGGCGGGGGCACCGCCGAGTTGCAGCTCCGAGGGGGTCCAGTTCAGGGGCAGTGAGGGGAGCACCTTGGCGATCCAGAGGTTGCTGCCGGGGTCGCCGAAAAGGATAAGATGTTTCTCCTTCAGGTCCGCCTCGGTGACGGCTGTGTCGTCCTTCACAGGCAGCGTCCCCCGCATGTAACGTGCCCACTCGTATTCGAAACGCCTCAGTCCCGCCTCGGCCCAGTGCTGCACCTCCGGATTCCACGGTTTTCCCGTGCCGCGCACGCACAGAAAGGGAGAGGCAAAGGCGTCGTCAATCGGGCCTTGGAGGCCCGGGCTTTTGGCGGTGTAGGGCGGCGGCGGGAGGGCTGCCCCGCTTCCGTCGCACTGCCAGCGGCCTTCGGTGTGAGAGAAGACAAGTGTGTCCGTGGCGGCGTGTGAGGGGAGAGGTACCTCCTGTCCGAGAATCCGTATGCCAACCACGGGACGGCTCACCGCAAAGCTGCGGATGTTGGTTGCGACGCTCACCTCCAATACGTCCGCGCCTGTGGAGCGCGCTGAAAACTCGGCGCGGGAATAGTGCTTCTCCAAGGACAGCAACCGGACCCAGTGGCAGCGGCTGTACTTGAGCGTCCAGCTTACAAAGCGGAGCGCGTCGGGCATGTGGTTGAGTCCCTTGGCGGCGTATTCCCCGATCCGCTGCATTTGTTCGCGGTGCGTGGTGGGATCCTGCACATGGCCGGTGCCCTGTGCGATGAGGTTGACCATTTGCATGCCCTCTTTGGCGAAGGCCTCGCCCATGTGGACATGGGACTGGAAAAACGTGTCCTTGTCTCCGATGGCACCGATGGCGGGAACGACGCCGGCGTTGGCGGCGTAGTCCACCGAGTCGAGCATGTGCAGCCCAAGCTCCTGGTGCGGCGGCAGGGGGCCGACCTTGATGAAGCCGGGAATGGGCGTCTCGGAAAAACGGTGGGTGTCGACGTAGCCGCAGTACGGGCCGAGCGCGACAAACCGGTCGGGATGCTTGAGTCCGAGATGCCAGGTGCCCGAGGCACCCATCGACATGCCGCGCAGTACGATCCGGTTGCGGTCGATGTTGTAGTTGCGGCACACGGCTTCGATGGCCTCGAAGACATCCGTCTCGCCCGCCCAACGGTAGCAGTTCTCCACGCGTCCGAGGGGGTGGAGCTCGATGAAGGGGGCTGCGGGACCGGCCTGCGCGGGGGCGTCCCCTTCGTCAAAGCGCGAGACGAAGCGCAGCTCGCTCATGCCGTGTGGCTTTGAGCTGCCGTGGAGCACCACGTCCAGACGGACCGGTTCCGCGCCGGTGTACCCCTGGGGCACGATGACTCCGTAGGGTTGCGTTGAGCCGTCCACCGCCGAGACGAAGCCGCGCACCAACTTTCCCTTTTTAACCGTCCAGTCCGACTTGCCAGCCGCCAGGCGTGTGGCGCGCTCCTGACCGCGGGTGAGCGCTTTCCGGAGGAGCGCAAGGTCGGCAGGAGAGGGCTTGTCGTAGCGCAGCGCCCACTCGATCCCCTTGTGGAAGACCTCCGCGTCCGCCTTCAAGTCGGGAGCGACAAGGGGCAGGGCGGCGAGCTTTTCCCGCAAAAGCCGCGCCTCCTCCACAAGGGCGGTGGCGTCTTCCGGAGCAGGCTGCGCTGGCGCAGCGGAGGGAGTGAGTCCAGCCCCCACCAACACGAATTCGAGCGCCTCGGCGGTGTCGGCATAGTTGGTGGAGTGACCGACCGACTCCCTGTGCAGACTCAGCACCTTGCGGTTCGCCGCCTTGAGCACCGCGGCGAGCCTCAAGGCGCTCTCCGGTGGAACAAGATGATCCTTCCCCCCGGTTGTGATCGCCACCGGCATGGTGAACCGCTCAGGCCAAAGCTCGGGACTCCGCTCCTTATACACCCCAGGCAACTCAGCTTTTGTGCCACCAAAGGAGGCCTGAATCGCGTCCTGAAATTTCTCATATTCCAGCAGGTTCGCCGTCGGGTTGAGCGCGCAGACGCCGGCGATCAGATCCGGATGAAGCGCTGTGAAAATGAGCGCGCCCGTTCCGCCCATCGAGCCGCCGGCGATGAACACGCGTCCGATCTTGTGGCGTTCCTTGAGGTCCGCAATCAACTGGAGGACGTCCTGCTCTGCGTGCGGTCCCATCCAGGAGGTCCGGGCGCGGTAGTCCGGGGAAATCAGGAGCAGGCCGAATAGGGCGGCGACATCGCGCATTGCCTGGCATTCCGCCCTGGGGTCGACGATGAACTGCCAGCGGTCAGCGCCGTGGCCGTGGAGAGCCACGAGCAAGTCGTGCGGCTTGGCCGGATCGAACCCGGGGGGCGTGAGCGTGACGTAGCGCTGTGGGGAGGAATCGACCTTTGACTGGAAGGTGAGATCCTCCGGGTTGGCCGCTTGCAGCGAACTCGCCTGAAGGCAGAGGGCGAGGGCTGCGGCGCAAAGGAGGCGCAGGGGGGCGGGGCGTTTCATGGGGCGGGAAGGGGCACGTTGTTTTGGGTAAAGTCCTTCCAGAATAGCTTTTTGATTCCCACAACCAGGGCCAGCGCCGCCGCGGTGTAGGCCAGGGCGCTCAGGGAGAGCAGTCTTCCGATTCCCAGAGTCTGCTTGAGTTCGCCGCCAAAAAGCGTCGCGAACCCGGACGTGATCCCTGCAAAGAAGTTTAGAAAGCCCACCGCAGAGGCCCGGGTTTCCGGGGGAACGACGTCGAAGGCGGCGGGGAAGATGTTCCCCATGAGCAGGCCGCTGAAGAGTCCGAAGCCGGCGGCAGCGAGCCGGGTGCCGAGAAGCGTTCCGCTGTTGCCCAGCGCATGCAGACAAGGGGCGCACAGCAACAGACTGGCGCACAT
>CAMCIN010000197.1 GCA_945874745.1 Akkermansia muciniphila
CGGCGCTGGATGCGCGGCGCGGGCGTAACACGGTGGTGCTTGCCCCCTCCGCCGAGGTGGGCCTGCTGCGGACACTGTACGCATGGGGAGGCAGAAACATCGAACTCCATGCGGCCCAGATTTTGGGCAGCCTGCCGCTGGTTTCGGGAATCGCCTTTCCCACTTTTCTGCCCGAGAGCGCGTAGCCGTGAGCGGCCGTTCCCTTGTGCGGGGCCTTGTGCGGGAGGCGTCCGTGGAACCGCCCGCCTGCGGTCGGGACAAAAAAAGAGCCCGGCATCGCCGGGCCCTTTTCAAACTGAGCTTGAAACGTCGGGACTACTTGGAGGCGGCGACGATCGTTGCCTTGCCGTGTGTGGCGTCGACCTTGACAGCCTTGCCAACGAGGCCGTCGACGAGGTCTGCACCCTTGGTGGTCGGGGTGAGTGTGATGGAGGCGACCTTTGCGTCCTTGCCTTCGACCTTGAGGGTCTTGGTTTCCTTGTCGAAGGACTTCAGGGTGCCTTCGGTGGTTTCGATCTTGCCACAGCCTGCCTGCGCGGCGGAACCAAAGGCGATGACGGCGGCGATGGTGAGGAACTTCTTCATGGTATTTAGGTTTGTTTTGGGTTGGGAAAGGCGGGCGATCGCCAGCCATCAGACTCAGTTCGAACTAAAACTAAGTTGAATCAAGCGAAAAATAAGAGATAGCTCTCCCTTGTGACCCCTCCCCAGTTTCTGCGCCGTCTCGGTTTTCTGTTTCTCCTGCCGCTTTTGTTTCAGGTGGCCCGTGCCCACCCGATTCCGGACATCCCCGTGCATGGAAACTTTGAGGCTGGCGGCAAGGCGTTTATCCGGGTGGATGTCAACCCCCGCTGTTTTGACGAGGACCCCACTACGGCAACCTCGCTGACCCGCCTCCTCTTCTCGAACCTTTCCAAGGAACGCAAGGAGCAGTTACTCAAGAATGCCGCCGAACTGGTCAAAAGGGACGTCGAATTTTACTTGGAACCGGTCGGCCGGATCCAACCGGATTTCACCTTTGAGTTCTCGGGCGAGGCCGGGCACGCGCTCGAGACGGACGACTCTGTCGTGGTCATCTCCGGCAAGTGGCCGACCCAAATCCCCTCAGGCGTGACCGGTTGGAGTATTCGCTCCGCCCCCGAGAATAAGCTGTCGGTTGTGTTCGAAAACGAAATCAACGGCGCGCCGCACCCCCGCGTGTCCGTACTTTTTCCTGGGGAGCGTAGCTTCACGCTGGACCTGACCGAGTTGACTGGCGTCCTGCCCCGGGAGGCGATTCCGGGGAGCATCCCCGCCAGCGGAGGCTCAGGCCACGTCGCCAGCACGATCTGGAGCTTTGCCAAACAGGGGTTCGGGCATGTCATCCCCGCCGGACTGGACCACATTCTGTTTGTGCTGGGTTTATTCTTGCTGGGCCGCTCCTGGAAGCCGCTGCTCTGGCAGGTAAGCGCCTTTACGCTGGCGCATTCCGCCACACTGGCTCTGGTTACCCTCGGACAGGTCAACGCGTCCCCGAAGGTTGTGGAACCCCTGATTGCCGCGAGCATCGCCCTCGTGGCCTTTGAGAACATTTGGAAACCGGTCTACAGCCTGCGGCGGCTGCTGGTGGTGTTCGCCTTCGGGCTGGTACACGGACTCGGCTTTGCCGGTGGCCTCAACGACCTGACCATCCCCAAGGGCTCCCTTCTGGCTGCACTCGGGGGCTTCAACCTCGGGGTGGAGGCCGGACAGATCGCCGCCATCACGCTGGCGTTTCTGCTCACGGGCTGGATCCGAGACGACACGGTTTACCGCCGTTATGTGGCGGTCCCCGGTTCGGCGTTAATCGGTCTCGCCGGTCTCTATTGGACGGTGCAGCGCCTCATGGGCGCCTGAGCCGGCGGGGTGGGGTGGGGCCGGTGGGAAACTTTGTGCTTCGGGCGACAGGAGCTCCCGAAGGCAAGGACTGCGCCTCTCTCAAAAAAAGAGCGGTTTGGCGAAAAAAAATCGAACGATTTGCCAGGATGGTTTGTCTGCGAGAGGAAATACCCACGATGACTTATAAGTGAGTCACTAAATCCATGATCCAAGTTAGAAATCTGAGAAAAACATTCGGTCCGAAGGTCGCCGTTGGAGGCGTCAGCTTCAAGGTCGAGAAGGGCGAGGTGCTCGGTTTCCTCGGGCCAAATGGCGCGGGAAAGAGCACGACGATGCGCATGATCACCGGTTTCATCCCGCCCACGGACGGCGAGGCGGTCATCGGCGGCTTCAACATCGTCGAGCAACCCATCGAGGCGAAGCGTTTGATGGGGTACCTGCCGGAAAACGCTCCTTCCTACGCGGACATGACCGTGAACGGCTTTCTAAGTTTCACCGCGGAGTTGCGGGGGCTCAGCGGCAGCGCACAGCGCAAGGCTGTGGATCGGGCGGTGGAAATGTGCTTCCTGGAGAATGTGCTCCATCAGAGTGTGGAAACTCTTTCCAAGGGGTACAGGCACCGGACTTGTTTTGCGCAGTCGATCATCCACGACCCGGAGGTGTTGATCCTCGACGAGCCCACCGACGGTTTGGATCCCAACCAGAAGCACGAGGTGCGCACCCTGATCCGCAAGATGGGCCAGACCAAGGCCATCATCTTTTCCACGCACATTCTCGAGGAGGTGGAGGCCGTGTGTTCGCGTGCCATCATCATCGACCGCGGCGTGATCGTCGCCAACGGGACTCCCGCAGAACTGAAGGCCCGTTCGCCCCAGGCCGGCGCGATCACTCTGCGACTGGGCGTCGAGCCGAAGGCAGGGATCAAGGCCGTGGTCGCAAAACTAGAGGGCCTCAACCAAGTCGACCACGTGTCGATCCTCGGCAGTGCACCGGTGGAGTTGCGGGTGTTTGCCCGCAAGAATGTGTCTCCAGCGGACCTCGCCGGCCTCCTCTCGGAAACTGCCATGAAGGAACAGTGGGCTCTGCAGGAGCTTCACGCAGAGGAAGGCCGCCTCGACGAGGTCTTCCGCAACATCACTCTCCCGGACACCAAAAGCGCCGGAAAGGAGAACAAATGAAACCCATCCTCACGATCACCAAACGCGAGCTCACCGGTTACTTTGCGTCGCCTGTAGCTTTTGTCTTCATAGTCATCTTCCTGATGCTCTCAGGCTTTTTCACCTTCATGGTGGCCGGCTTTTTTGAGCGTGGACAGGCCAGCTTGGAGGCCTTTTTCTCCTGGCACCCTTGGCTGTATCTCTTTCTGGTTCCCGCCGTAGGGATGCGGATGTGGAGTGAGGAACGCCGCTTGGGCACACTGGAGTTATTGCTCACCATGCCGGTGACCCCGTGGCAGGCGATTGTGGGCAAGTTCCTCGCGGCGTGGACGGTGCTCGCGCTCGCGCTCGGTCTGACCTTCCCCGTGTGGATCACGGTGAACTACCTGGGCAATCCCGATAACGGAATCATCCTCGCCGGCTACCTCGGCTCCTTCCTCATGGGGGGCGCCTACCTTTCGATCACGGCGATGACTTCGGCCATGACGCGCAACCAGGTGGTTGCCTTCATCGTCTCGGTGGTCATTTCGCTCTTTCTGATTCTGGCCGGTTACCCGCCGGTGACCAACCTGCTGGTGCACTGGGCCCTGCCGTGGGTCGTCGAGGCCATCGCCGCTTTCAGTGTCATGACACATTTTGAAAGCATTCAGAAGGGGGTACTCGATTCCCGCGACATACTCTACTTCCTCTCCGTCATTGTCTTCTCTCTCTTCACCACTGGGGTGATCGTGCGCACCCACCGCGCCGGCTAACCCTCCTATCCCTCTTTTTTCTCCTATGAAAAACAAAGGTCTCGAAACCTGGCTCTATTCGTCGCTGGGCGTGGCTGCGATGTTTGGAATCATCGTCATCGTCAACGCGCTGGCCTCCAGCTTCAACAAGCGAGTCGACCTGACTGCGGAGCGCGCCTACACCCTCTCTGCGGGGACGCGTGCCATTCTCTCCAAACTGGATACGCCCATTCAAATCCGGTTCTACAGCACGCGCAGCGACAGCCGGATGCCCGTCTTCCTCAAAACCTACGCACAGCGGGTGGAGGATTTGTTGGGCGAATTCAGGCAGGCCTCCCGGGGACAGATAGAAATCCAGAAGCTCGATCCGGCGCCCGACTCCGACGCGGAGGACTCGGCCCGGTTGGATGGAATCGAGGGCCAGGCGAGGGGGGAGGGCGAAGCCTTCTACCTCGGGTTGAGCGTCAGCATGCTCGACCAGAAACAGGCCATTCCATTTTTGGCCCCTGACCGCGAGCGGTTGTTGGAGTACGATCTTGCCAGGGCTATCTCGCGGGTCGTGACCACGGAAAAGCCGGTCATCGGGGTGATGAGCCCGCTGCCCTACGGGGGGCAGCCCACCAATCCGATGATGATGCGCATGGGGCAGTCTGGCCAACAACCTTGGGTCTTTATCAGCGAACTGAAGCGGGACTTCAACGTGCGTGACATTCCGTTTGGTGCGGAGGACATCCCCAAGGACGTCAAGGTACTGGTCCTCATCCACCCCAAGGGCATCAGCGATGTGTCGCAATACGCAATCGACCAGTTTTTGCTCAGAGGCGGAAAGCTCGTCGCCATGCTCGATCCGCAGGGCGTGCTCGACCGGAGCGGTGCGGGCAACCCGATGGGGATGAATTCGGGCAGCCGCTCCTCGCTGGACAAGCTGCTCCCCGCCTGGGGGCTTTCCTTTGAGAGCTCCAAGGTGGTCGCCGACTTGGATTTTGTGGGACGCACCCGCGAGGGGCGCCAGCCCGCCGTGTTAGCGCTGAACGAGAGGGCAACCAATCGGGATGACATCGTCAGCGCACAGGCCAACAACCTGATCTTTGCCTTTGCCGGTGCGTTTTCGGGCACACCCGCCGAGGGGCTCAAGCAGACGGTTCTGGTGCGCTCCTCAAAGAATTCACAGCTGGTGGATCCGATGAGCGCACAGATGGGCGGCGAGCGGCTCATCAAGGAATTCGCCTCCTCTAACAACGAACAGGTCCTTGCCCTGCGTCTGACGGGCAGGTTTAAGACCGCCTTTGCAGAGGGCAAGCCCAAGGCCGCGCCTGCCCCCGGCGCCCCTGAGGAGCCCAAGGATCAGAAACCGACGGAACCAGGCCTCAAAGAGTCCAAGGAGGACGGAGCTGTTTTGCTAATTGGGGACTCGGACTTCATTCAGGATCAGCTCTCGGTGCAGGAAATGATGAACCCGTTCGGAGGACAGCGCATGGTGATGCCGGTCAACTCGAACATTGCCTTCGCGCAGAGTTCCATCGAACAACTCGCCGGAGACAGCAACCTTGTGGCGGTCCGCAGCCGTGCCTCGCGCGAGCGGCAGTTCACCGTTGTCAGGCAGATGCAGGCGAAGGCGGAGTCCGCCTTCCAAGCCAAGATCAAGAGTCTGGAGGGAAGCCTTGCGGAGGCACAGAACAAGCTCAACGAACTCCAGCGCACCAAGGCAGACAAGGGCGGACAGCGCTTCATTCTGTCGCCCGAGCAGCAGCAGGAGATCAACAACTTCCGGAACAAGGAGCGGGACGTGAAGATCCAGCTCAAGGAGGAACGCAAAAAGCTTCGGCTCGGAATCGACTCGCTCGAAAACACGATCAAGTGGCTCAACATTGCGCTGATGCCCGTCCTGGTCGCCGCCGCCGGCATCGCGCTGGCGCTGCTCCGCCTGCAACGCCGCGCCGCCCGCTAACTCACACACGTCATGAAAGGAAAACAACTCGCCCTTCTCCTCGCGGTGGTGGTCGCTCTCGGCGCCGCCTGGCTCAACCTGTCCAAGGACCCGCAGCAAAACGCGGCCGCTGCCGGTCGCAGCGGCGCCAAGGTGGTGGACTTTCCCATCAACGAGGTTGCCCGCGTGACGATCAAGGCCGGCGCTTCGGAGCTGAACCTAGTAAAGAAGGAGGACCTTTGGACGGTGCAGGAACGCGCCGGTTACGCTGCAAATTTCGAGCAGATCAGCGGGCTTCTGCGCAAGCTTTGGGAGATCAAGACGGTCCAGGAAATTAAGGTCGGCGAATCCCAACTCTCGCGGTTGGAGCTCGTTGAACCGGGCAAGGGGGAGAACTCCGGCACCCTGGTGCAACTGCTCTCGGGCGAGGGCAAGGAACTGGCCGGAGTGCTTCTCGGCAAAAAGCATCTGCGAAAGTCAGAGGGCGCCTCCATGGACTTCGGAGGCGCGTCCGAGGGCTTCCCCGCCGGACGCTACCTCAAGGCGAGCAATGCCACCGCTGTGTCACTGGTTTCGGACACCCTGGACGAAGTGGACCCAGCACCGACACGCTGGATCGCGACGGATTTCATCAACATTGAAGGGCCCAAGGTCGTGTCCGTGACCGGCGCTAACACCTGGTCGGTTTCGAGACAGGCGGCGACGGCAGAGTGGCAGTTGTTGGGCGCCAAGGCTGAAGAAAAACTCGATGCGTCCAAGACCGCCCCGTTTGCGAGCCTGCTGGCGTCCTCCAACGTTTCGGATGTGCTCGCGCCAGAGACAAAGCTCGAACCGCTAAACACGGCGACTGTGGAGACCTTCGAAGGATTCAAATACACGCTCAAAATCGGAAAAGAAGAAGGGGACAACGTTCCCGTGGCGGTGTCGGTGACCGCCGTTTTTCCCAAGGAGCGCACCGCGCCATCCGAGGAAAAGCCGGAGGACAAGGCAAAGTTGGACGCTGAGTTCACCGCCAAGCAGACACAGCTCAACGAAAAGCTGACAAAAGAGAAGAAGTTCGAGGGCCGGATGTTCCTCTTGAGCAAGGGCCGGGTGGATGCGCTGCTCAAGGACCGGAAGTCGCTCCTCGCGGAGGAAGCACCCAAGCCCGAAGCACCCAAGCCCGAAGCACCCAAGCTCGAAGCTCCCAAGCCCGAAGCTCCCAAGCCCGAAGCGCCCAAGTCCGAAGCGCCCAAGTCCGAAGCGCCCAAGTCCGAAGCTCCCAAGTCCGAAGCTCCCAAGTCCGAAGCTCCCAAGCCTGAGGGCGCAAAATAGGATTTTGGTGCTGATGGACGGTGATAAGGGGGTGCAGTTTTACGACCTTTTGATAGGGGTTTAGGGCTTGTTCACTGTTACATGTACCCCTAGTCGGGCAGCGAAATTCTCCGGCCTTTCATGCAAAGGGCCTCAAGGCATTAACGGATAAGAGCATGCGCAGATTTCAGAGATTTAATGGATGAGGAAAAGCAGTAATCAAAATCTTTGAATATCTGTGTTATCGGTGAAATCTGTGGATGACTCATCCCGCGACATCCGCGGATGACTCCCCGCTCCCAAAGAGACCTGCGAGAGGCTACCACTGTCAAAAACCCCTAGGACAAGGGCCTCTCCTCTGCCTTGGGTTCACTCCTTCATTGGCACCGCTGCCGTGTTCCATTTCGGTGGGGGTCCAGTAAATGTGGGCCCCCAGCGGCAGTCTGATTGTCCCGGGTTGCCGTGCCCGGCGTGGCTTTGTAGGGATGATGCATGTCATTTCCAAAAATGTTGGGCCTCGCAGAATTGGCCGCCGAATCAGCACGGTTTCGCGCCACCGGTCGAATGCTGGTTTTGACGAACGGCTGCTTTGACCTGTTACACGTGGGCCACGTTCGGTACCTCCAGGCAGCGAGAAGGCGCGGGGATGCCCTGGTGGTGGCGCTCAATGGAGACGACTCGGTACGGGCTCTCAAAGGGCCCAGCCGGCCGGTAAACACCGAGTTGGATCGGGCTGAGGTGCTGGCCGCTTTGGCCTGCGTGGACTTCGTGACCGTTTTCCACTCGGCCCGCGTAACCGAAGTGATCCGGGCGATCCGCCCTCAGATTTACGTCAAGGGGGGGGATTACACTCTGGAGTCATTGGATCCGGGGGAACGGGAGGCGCTGGAGGATGTAGGCGCGCAGATCGAGATTTTGGAGTTGGTCGCTGGCAAAAGCACCACCGCGATCTTGCAGAAAATCAGCACACCATGAGCAGCGGGCCGCTTAAATTAGGGGTGCTTGGTTCGGGCAGGGGGACAAACTTTGAGGCGATTGTGGGTGCGATCAGAAACGGAAAACTAAACGGGGAAGTCCGGTTGGTCGTTTCGGATGAGGCGAACGCCCCGATTTTGGAAAAGGCCCGCGCGTTTGGGGTGCCCGCCCTGGCGTTGCCGACCTCACGGTACCAGACGCGTTTGGAGCCTGAAATTGAGAGCCAGTTGGCAAATGTACTCTGCGATGCAGGCGTCGAGTTACTGGTGCTCGCAGGATACATGCGGATGGTTAAGGCGCCTCTGTTGGACCGCTTTAAGGGGAGAATCGTCAACATCCACCCCTCCCTGCTCCCGGCCTTCCCAGGTCTGGAGGCGTGGCGGCAGGCACTTGAAGCGGGTGTTGCCTGGACAGGCTGCACTGTCCA
>CAMCIN010000198.1 GCA_945874745.1 Akkermansia muciniphila
TCATGGGCATCGGCCACAGGGTCTACAAGGTACTGGATCCCCGCGCGCCGCACCTGCGCAACATGGCAGTCCAACTCACCCAGCAGCTTGGCGAGCCAAAGTGGATCCGCATGAGTGAACGCATCGCGGAAGTCATGCGCGAGCGCAAACACCTCAATGCAAACGTAGATTTCTATTCTGCCACCGTTTACTACTCGCTCGGCATTCCGACCGACCTTTTCACTCCGATCTTCGCAATTTCGCGCACGGCAGGCTGGACAGCCCACGTGCTCGAGCAGTTAGCAGACAACCGCCTCTACCGTCCCTTGAGCGAGTACACGGGACCCGAGGTAGGAAAGACAGTGAAGCCCATCGAAGCTCGCTAGGGCGTGTTCAGGGTCAGATGAGGCCCAGAGAGGGAGGGAAGGGACGCTGCCTTTCCCAAATAACGCCCGCAAATCACTGATTCAGAGGTATATCCGCAGATATCACAGATTTAGCAGAGAAGAAGAGGATAGAAGAAGCCTCCGGGGACATACCCTTCATCTACTGACCCCGTTTTGTCTGCGGATGACGACTCGTTCTACGCGGAGCGAGCGAAAAGTTGCCCTCCGGGAACAAGCCCTGTCGTGCGCAATCGCGAAGTGACGCAGTTCAACACAGCAGGCGGCTCGGCTCCTAGCCCAGCCGCCTGAGATGTCTTACCAACTCGCGGCCTTCCCGGCCTGCAAAAGCTGCCCTTGGCGACCACTGGCTTTCCAAAGCAAAGTGCCCCCCGAACAGTTGCTCAAGCTCCGCCTCGGTGACACCAAAGGGAGGACCCTGTTCGCCTGGGTCCATGTCCGGGTTCATAAAAAAAGTCCCAAGTAAACGCCCCCCCGGACGTAGGACTGCGTGCACGCAAGCCACATAACGTTCCCGCTCCGCCGGATCAATCGCGCAGAAACAGGTGTGCTCCCACACCCAGTCAAAGGTGCCGAGCCACTCCTTTGGTAGACTGAACAGGTTTCCTACCTCGAAGCGCAGCCCCGCGAGAGCGCCCAACTCTTGGGCCACCCGCACGGCACTCGGCGCAAGATCCACCCCCACGACATCCGCCCCACCCGCCGCAGCGATCACGCGCGCGTCGTGTCCTCGCCCGCATCCGGGCACCAGTACCCGCCCCCGTAGCAACCCTGCGCCCAGAACCAAGGGCAGCTCCGGCGCGGCCGCAGATTTATCCCACGGGGTCTCTCCCTCTTGATAGCACTTTTCCCAGTCAGTCATAAATTTCGGCCGGTCTAAGAGATGGTCTCGCACACATAAAGCCAGAGCGACTCGCCAAATTCCTTCACCGCCTCCTCGCCCAGCCTAAATCCTGCCTCTTTATCGCGCAGCACGGCAAACACGGTCGACCCCGATCCGGACATCAGAGCGGCAGACACTTCAGGACGTCCAAGCAACCAGCGCTTTAGATCCGCCAAGAAAAGGTACTTCTGAAAGACAGGTCGCTCCAAGTCATTCACAAAAACCAACCCTTCGTGTGCCTGCGCCTCGTAAGAAATCCCGGGAATCTCGACCGCGTCCTTCCAATGCTGGAAGGCCCACGGAGTGGGCACCCCAAAACTCGGCTTGAGGAGCAGAAGCGGGAGCGTGGGCAAAACCGTGACCGGCTCCACCCGCTCCCCTCGTCCGCCGATCCACGCGGCCGATTGATACACAAAAAACGGCACATCCGAGCCGAGTTCGGCGGCTAGGTCGGCGAGCACGTCCCGGGAAAGACCGGTCTGGTAGAGGGCATCCAGCGCAAGCAGTGTCGTGGCAGCATCACTGCTACCACCGCCAAGACCAGCTCCGTGGGGAATCGCCTTCTGGAGAGAGACCGAAAGCTGGGGTAAAATCCCCACAGCACCGCAAAATAAACGCACGGCCCGTACTACCAAATTGGACTCGTCTGCGGGCACATCGGGCACGTCACAGAAAAACTCCAATTCCCCGTCCTCCTTGTGTGTAAAAACAAGTTCGTCAAAAACAGAAACAGGCACCATCAAACTGCGCAAATCATGAAATCCGTCGGCGCGGCGGCCCAAAACACGCAGCGATAAATTGACCTTTGCAGGAGCGAGCCAGCGCATGGAAGTGCTATTCTATTTGTGGTACTGCCCGTCTCGGACAAGCTACATCCCTGATCGCAGGCAAAAATGCAAAAAGGAGAGAGCTAAGAAAGTCAGCGGCGGGACCTAGAACGGCTCGTTTGAGAAAACTCTTGGAGGAAAAGCCAGAAAACCCGCAGTTTCATTCGAGTTCCACTCCGACGCTTTCAGCCGACGCAGCCAGCCCGCTGGCGCGGTATTCGTGGAGTTTGTTACGCAGAGTGCGGATGCTGATCCCAAGAGTGTCTGCCGCTCTGGTGCGATTGCCGCTGCAGGATTCGAGCACTCCGAGAATGTGCAGCTTTTCGACTTCTGCCAGAGGGCGCAGCGCACTCTCCTGGCCACCGGCATCAGGAGCCGCCGCAGGCACGGGAGTCACCACCACATCCTCACGTTGAAGCGTGTCCGCGCCCTTTGAGGAGCCTTTCCCGCCCTTGGCGGCGGACCATCCGGCAGGCGGATCCCCGATGGCGAGAGAGGCGGGAATAATTGGTGCTCCGAGCTCGCTCATAATAACCGCTCGCTCGATCGTGTTCTGCAGCTCCCGGACGTTCCCCGGCCAGCGGTGCTCCTCCAAAACATTCAGACAACTGGGGCTAAGTTCCATTTCAGAGCGCCCGTGCTGCCTGGCAAAACGGTTTAGAAAGTGAGAAGCCAGCACCCGGATATCGCCGGTTCTTTCTCGCAGAGGCGGCACCGAAACAGGAAAAACGTTGAGCCGGTAATACAAATCCTCGCGAAAATCCCCCTTTTCGACGGACTTCCGCAGGTCCCTATTGGTGGTCGCAAGAACCCGCACATCGACTTGTATCGTCTTGGTGCCCCCAACCCGCTCAAATTCTCGCTCCTGCAGAACGCGCAGCAACTTCGCCTGCAGTCTAGGAGAGATTTCGCTGATTTCGTCGAGGAGCAAGGTCCCGCCGTCCGCCAACTCAAACCGCCCCTCCCGCCGCTCAGTCGCCCCGGTAAAGGAGCCCTTTTCGTGGCCGAAAAACTCGCTCTCCATGAGGTTCTCAGAAAGCGCGGCGCAATTGACACGAATGTAGGGAGCGCTTGCCCGCCCGCTGGCCTGATAGATGGCCTGCGCCACCAGTTCCTTACCTGTACCGTTCTCCCCCTGTATGAGCACTGTCGCCTCTGTAGGGGCAACCTTGCGCAACATCTCCCTAAGCCGGTTCATCGCGTCGCTGCCCCCCACCAACTCTTTGGCTCCGGCCAATTCTGCTGAAAGGTATTCGTTGACCTTGACCATCTGGCGGTAGCCCTCGGCCTTGCGGACTAGCACCTCAATCTGACTGATGGAAAAGGGCTTGAGGAGGTAGTCAAAGGCGCCGGCCCTCATGCATTCGACAGCGGATTCCACCGTCCCAAACCCGCTCATCATGATCGAAAGCGGTGGCGTCTTGGTGGTGGCAACTCTCTCCAAAAAAGTGGTGCCTTCTCCATCCGGCAGGCGGACGTCCACAAAGGCGACGTCAAATTGCTCCCGTTTCATGAGGCGCTCAGCCTCCGCGAGGGAACCCGCGCTGCTTACCCCATAACGCTTGCCCCGAAGCACCTCCTCAAAGGTTTTTCGGATGAAATGCTCATCATCAATAACAAGAATTTTTTCAACGGCCATGGGCAGGGGCGGGCGTTACCGACATCCCTATACATGGCCCCACTCGGCAAAAAAGTCATGTTTAATTCTGCCCCTCGTACCTCCGACGCACCTGATTGGCCGTGGGTTTCGGCAAAATATGCACCTCTCCGGACGAGGAGGAGAGCGCATGCTTGAGCAGGAGCTGCTCATTTTCCTTGTCTAAAAGCATCGACTTGAGCAAGATACGCTGGGCCTTCAGGGAGGCCGCCCGGAGTGCCGGGGTTTTTGCAATCTTACCCGCGCGGGCGGCCACTTTTACCCTCCCCAAGGACTCTTCAAGCGCGCCGAGTAGCATTTTCTTCTTATCGAGAATCCCCTGCTGCATCAGCCGTCCGGAGCTGCGCAACACCCGGTTTTCCTCCAAAAGAAAGGAATAGACCTCCTCGCAAAGCGCGGAGTGGGCAAAAACAGCCTCTACAACGGAACTCGATGTCTGGCTTTCAATCCTCATACAGCCTCCTTTAAGGGCGGATCCCCCTGGGCACCGGCCTGCTAAGATCCATCCCCACCACCGCGCGGAGCTTGCCGTTGGCCACGCCGTCCCACTCCAGCTGCTCCACACGCCAGCTTGCCATCTGGACCAGATTTGCAACGCTTTGAGGCATTTTCCTCCAACGGAACTCCGGCCGCTTGTTTTCGTCCACGATGTACTTGTAGCACTCGGAGGCGCGCGGCTCGATCCGCAACCGCTCAAAACAGAGCCCCATCTGGTAGACCACCGGCCAGCGCCACTCGGGAGACTCCTCGATAGCGGCGAGCGCCTGATAAATGGTCACAGCGTTCACGAACTCACCACGCTGATAGTAGTCGTTTGCAAATTCGTTTCCCGCCTTTTTCTGCCAGAAAGCCCACGCCTTGGGATCCTCTTCGGACTTGCTTTTGGCGTCGCGCAAAAGGTCTATCACAGAGTCGTATGCGTCTTGCGGCCGCCCTTCAGTTTTATAGGCCGTCGCCAACATGTAACGTGCTTCCGCCGCAGAAGCATGTCGGCTGAAGTCCTTCAGGAAACGTTCCAGTCCGTTTATCGCCCCGTTCATGTCGCCCCGCATGAAAGTGCAATGTGCGGCACGAAACAATGCAACTGCACGCTCCTCCTTCGGGAGATCCGAGCGCAAAGCCATGTTGTAGAACTTCTGGGCCTGATCAAAATCTCCCTTGATGAAATAAGTGTTGGCGATTTCCCGCTGCGCCTGTCTGGAGATTGCTTGAAAGCGCTGGAAGTCCGAACTTCCGACCTTCATTGCCAGTTGGATTACCCCGTAGTAGCGGGAAATCGCCATCTGGTAGGCGCCGGCCTCGCGGTAGAGTTGCCCGAGCTTCAGCAGCCAAACCGGCACTTCTATGTCAGAATCCAAGACATTGGTAAGCTTCTCAAGGATCGCAATCGTCTTTGTCAGGTCCCCCTTTTCCTCGTAAACAGCGGCCACTTCCGTAAGGGCAATCTTCTTCTCCGCGCTGGGCAGATCGACCGCCACTAGCGACTCCAAAAGCCCGCGGGCAACCTCCTCTTCACCGCGCTTGATTGCATCTCTCGCCTTGTCACAGAACGCCTTGATCTCCGCCGCTTTTTGCTGCTCTGGGGTGAGCTTAACGACAGGCTCCTTGGACTTCCCCTTGCCCTTCTTCTTTGCGGCATCACCGAGGGCGTCATCTCCTCCGAAGCGGGACTTTTTCTTGCTCTCACCCGCTGGAGCGGGTTCCGCCGCTGCTGCTGACGCGGCGGTTGCTGCTGCTGCCGCTGCCGACTCAATCGACGGGCGTGGCGGCCCAGACTCGGGCGTTGGTGCGTTCTGGGGCGCTGGCTTTGGAGCCTCGGCCACAGGGGCTGCGGGGGCAGTCGTTGGAGGGGTAGGCGTTGGGGGGACAGCCGGCGACGGCTTTGGCGACTCAGCCACAGCGGCTTGCGGAACTGCTGGAGAAACTGGAGGTGGCGAGCCCGCCGGCGGCGCAGGAGTCCCCGCAGAAGTCCCCGTCAAGGGAGCCGTCTTCGCTTCATCCATCGAGGTTTTGAAATCGTTTACTGCGGCCTTAAGATCCATCGGCCGCCCGGGCTGACCGGGCTGAGCAGCCGCCCCGGCAGGCGCCGGTGCGCTCGCAGAGGGCGCGGCCTGAGGCTCCTGTCTTGAGGGGAGCGGGTCGAGTTTCTCGATGACCTTCCCCTTGCGTCCGGCAGGCACTGGAGGGGTTGGCGAAGTTGGCGTCCCGCCGGGTGCAACTCCCGCGGCATCTGAACCTGAACCTTCCCTTGATTTCTCAGCAGCAATCGCTGCGCGGGCTGCCTTGAGCGAGGCAATGGCAGCCTCGGCCGAGCTGCTCGCCGCCTCATTGGCGGAGCGCATTTCCTCGGTGACCACCGAAGAGGGGGATGTCGGATTATCCGCCGGAACCGGCGCTGCTTCCTGCGGGGCCTTGGAAGCAGCGCTCCCCTTTTGAGCCGGCGCCGCAAACACCACCGAAGGCAGACTGAAGCCCGCCAGTGCCAGCACGACACCACTGCGCAAAAAACTCATATTAGTTCCGGTAAGTGGCACGGCTCTGTGGCGCGTTGGCGGCTGGGGGAGGCGTCGCCGATTGGAATACCGGGTCAAAAAGAAAACGATTCTGGCGTTTCTGGGTATCCGCATCCGGAGGCGGCTGTTGGAAAAACTCCAGGACTTCGGCGTTGGCACCGCCCGAGCCGAGACCGCTTCCCGCGTCAAGGAAGGCATCAGGAACCTTCGGTCCGCCTTCTGGTGCCCCGGGAGGCACCGGGATGCCCCGGCCGAAAATACTGCGGTACGATTCAATGGCCTCGGTACGCGCCATTCCCTCAGCAGTCCGGCTCAACTCGGGCCTTTTAGCCGCGGTGATACGGGGCGGGGTGCGCTCACTGCCGACTGGGGTTGGAGCGCCAAACCGCATGGGCGCAGGTCCCGTGGTGGCGAGGTATCCAACCTGCCTGTAAACAAAAGGGTAACCGGCCGAAGTATGTTTGTCCTGAGAAGCATTTGCCCCTGCGGAAGGGCCGGCGGGGGTGCTCTCCCCCGGCAATGCATGGCTAGGGGAGCCCGTAAGCAGGGTCAACGTGAGGAGTGAAGAAAGAAAGGAAGCACGCATCTCTATGCAGGATCAGAGCACAAGCCTTGCCAAGCCAACGCAAAACTTTTCCAAACGCGGGGCAGAACGGGAAACGAGGCACCTGTGGGCAAGACTCTCCGGCCCTGTCCGTGGGCGGCGTCCGCTTATGGGGCACCTCCCTGCTTCTTCAATCCTCTGAGTCAAGCCCTCCGCACGATGCGCCCACGCTGACTGGAACAACTGAAGCCCACCGACCTCCGGAGGAGGGGCAGATGTGCCAGGGGGGAGAATTGAACTCCCGACCAAGGGCTTATGAGTCCCCTGCTCTACCTCTGAGCTACCCTGGCGGCTAAAAGCGGGTGTCCACAATGGTGCAACTGCCGCCAGCGTTGCAAGCCGAGAAACGCGAGTGCATCGTTGTGCTGCCAGCCTAAACAGACATCACCCGTGAAATTAGCCCTCATCCACTATGCCGCCCCTCCGGTTTTAGGCGGTGTGGAACGCGTCGTCGGGGAGCAAATCCGCCTCCTGCGGCACCAAGGGCACCATGTGACGCTAGCTTGCTTCGAGGGCGGCAGTTTTGACATGGCCGACGCGCTCATTCCTCTGAGCAGAACCGCTACACGCGCGGAGTTTGTGTCGTATCTGGGCGCCGCCCTTGCAGGGGTCGACTGTGTGCTGCTGCACAACGTGGGCACCATGCCTTTTGCGCCGGAACTGACCCACGCCCTTCAAGCCTTGGCACGCCACCACACCCAAACCCGCTGGATCTGCTGGGTGCATGATCTGGCGCTGGGAAACCCAGACTATCCGGGGACTTTTTCCTGTGAGGAACAACCCCACGCCAACGGTTGCAGTGCATGGGAATATGTGGCCATCTCACCCCTGCGCGCCAGGGAGGTGCAGCAACTTTTGCAGGTTCCCTGTCAGGTCGTCCCCAACGGCTTGGACCCTGCCGCAACCCTCCAACTCGCCGCGCCACTGGCGGCCCTTGCCGAAAATCTGGGCCTGTGGGACGCCGACGCTGTGCTCTTGAATCCGGCGAGGCTCGTCCCTCGGAAGGCTTTGGAGTTGGGAATCAGGATGACGCATGCCATCCGCCTGCAGGGCTTTAATCTGCACTACCTCATCACCGGGGCGGCAGACCCCCACAATCCCGCCCATGCAGAGCATGCGCGCCATCTGCGCGCCCTCATCCACGAGCTCAGCCTGGCGGACTCTGTCCACATTCTCAACGACCGGCTTCCCGTCGGGCCCCGGGAGTTGCGCGACTTCTATCAGGTCGCCGATGCGGTGTTTCTTTCCAGTGCCCGGGAAGGGTTTGGACTGCCAGTGCTCGAGGCGGGTGCCTTCGGAAGACCAGTGTTTTGTCCGGACGCCGAGCCGATGAACGCCCTGCCTGGCGCGCTGGCCTATCCGCAAGATATTTCTATTTCGGACCTTGCTGAGTGGCTCCTACGGCATTTGAAAGGTCGGGAGACGATTCTGGCCCGCAGACAAATTCTTCGCACCTACCGATGGCCATCCATTTACCGCAGTCACAT
>CAMCIN010000199.1 GCA_945874745.1 Akkermansia muciniphila
CCCTTTTGTTTTTCAGGGCCGTGGCAGGAGTAGCACCGCTTCTCGAGGATGGGTCTGACCTCCAGCGCGAAGTCCACCGGCGCTGCGCACGCCAGCGGGGCGCAGACGCCCGGAAGAAGGAGCAGGAGAAGTGTGCTTGGTTTCATTCAAAGGGGGTATTCCGCGAAGGCCAGGCGTTTGCCGGAAAAGTTGCGTTTTAAGAGGGGGTGACCGCTGGATCCGGTGGGCTGTACTGGCCGCTTAACGTATGGAGGCAGTCTCCTTAATGGTAGGGATTTCCGCTGAGATAAAGCTCCCGGATCTCGCCGTCGTTCAGCGCCCTGCCCAGCAGTAAAAATTCGTCCATTCGTCCGCTGAGCTTGCGGTCCTGTCGGTTCCAGTTGCCGATCTGCGCCGGCCCAAGACGCGCAGGATGGGCGACCTCCTGTAGGGTTTCCTTGTCGAACTGGCCGTTGAGATAAAACCGGACGCTCCGGGCGTCGGCGTCGTATACGGTGGCGAGGTGCACCCAGCGGCCGCGTTGTGGCAGTACGGAAGTGTGCGAGTCGGGAAAGCCCTGCTTTTCAGTGGAGCCTGGCGCGAGGGAGTTGCCGCGCAGGGCAAGCCGCATCTTGCTGTCGTGGGTGAGCATCCAGTGGACCTGGCCTGGGGTTTCACTCTGCCATCCGTCGGTGTGGTAGAGGGAGTGGTAGGGGCTTCCCAGTTGGTCGAGGCGCACCCAGGCCGAAAGCGTGAGCTGCGGCCAGAGCCGGTCCGCGCCTACATCGAGCTTGAGGTGGTCGCCTTGGTGCACAAATTCCGGGGCGAAGGAGCCTGGCCAGCGACCCTGCGCCATGCGGAAGACGCCAGGCAGGTTGGTGTTGTCCGTGAAGTCCAGCAACGCGATCAGGGCCGGTTCTGCCTTGAGCGCGCGGAGGGAGGCCTGAGCCCGTGCGCGTTGCCCCCAGGCGAGTCCCGCGGAGAGCTGGGGCATTTCGTCGGGCTGGATGAAGGCGGCGGAACGCAGTTCCCGCGAAGCGCTGACGCCGTTGTGCATCGCCAAGGCCTCCCCCGTGCGCAGGCTTTGTTTGGTTTGGGCGCCCGTGGCCTGGGCGATGACCTCGCCCTGAAACACGTGCACTTCGGCGTCGCCAGACTCGGGCACGTCCACTCCAAAGCGGGTCCCCAGATCCACGGCGTCGCCGTTGGGCGTGAGCACGGTGAAGCCCTTGGCACTCGGGGGAACGTCTGCGGCGACTTTTCCACGCAAGACCCTGAGCGTGTCCGCGGATTCGAAGCGCACGTCCGCGGGGGCTTCCACCACTATCCTCGCGCCTTTGGCTGTCAGAAACTCGACGACGCCCGCCTCAAACCGTACTTGCGTGGAACGCAGGGAGGTGCCCTCGCGCGGCCCGTTGCCTGTGGTGCTCGTTACCATCGCGTAGGGGCTGCGGAGCGCGTGAACCGCCCAGGGGCCGAGCGCAAGCAGGGTCAAGCCTGCGGCCAGAGCACCCCACCGCGGAAGACCCGCCCAGCGCAAGAGACCCGGCTGGAGGTGAAGCGGGGCCGGTGCGGGTTCCGCGTCTTTTTCGGCAAACCCGCTCGCACTCGAAAGCGCCTGGTCGAGGTTGAGATACTCCAAAAAGTGGAGGCGGTACTCCGGGTCCTCCTGGAGGGCGCGCTCCAGCAGAGCGGTGGTCTCGGCGGTGGCCGTTCCCTCGCAGTATTCCTGCAACCATTGTTCTCGCAGTGGGTCACTCATTGTTCGGTTTTTCGGGAAAGTTCGCGCTGCGTGCATTCGGCGAGCAGCAGGCGGATTCGGTGCAGTTTTTTGTAGAGCGCCATTGCGGTGCTGCCCAGGTGGCGGGCCAGCGAGTCGATTCGCGCCCCGGGGGCGTAGGCCGAATGGACAAGGTCGCGCTGTTCTGTGGGAAGTTTGTGGAGGCAGTCCTGCAAGGCCGCCCGCTGCGCTTCCAGCCGGGTCGCGTGGTGTTCCGATTCCGCCGCCAGCAGTTCGGTCGTCTCAAGTCCGAAAACGTGCCGGTCCCTCATCCGGTCCCGCTGCCAGGAGAGTACCTTGAACTTGGCCACGCCGAAGGCCCAACGCCTGAAGTCTTCGTGGGTTTCATACTCTGCAAACTTTTCCCACAGGACGACGGCCACCTCCTGCATGACATCGTTCGCATCGTTGAGCGTGGGGAGGAGGGAGCGGACGAAGGCGCGCACCGCAGGTTCGCTCGCCATAAAGAGGCGGAGAAACTGCTGTTGTTTGAGATCCGGCGGCGCGCTCATGCAGGGGTACATTCCAAGGCATTGGAGGTTTTGCCGCAAAATAATAGGAATGGTGCCGATTGGGGCGGCGGATAACGTGTCGCAGTTGTGCCGGCATTGCTAAGGCAATGCATTGCAGCTGTATGTGGTGAAATCAAGGAGGGCGATTGGGACGCCCTTTCAGGGCTGTGGATTCGGTGGGTATGGTTTCCCACGGCGTTGCCGTGGGCTTGCGAGTGAAATGCACCTTCGGTGCACCCAGACTGGAACGTGTTTTGCGGATGAACGGTCCAACGCGAATGAGCCTCCCACACCAAATGACCCGCGGCCCACCTGGTACGCCCGAACGGGGCAAGCTAATGACAGCCCATGGCAATGCCGTGGGAGGACGCGCGCACGGATGCGGGCCCACGGGCCTTAAACCGTGAGGGAATCTTTCACCGTCTGGAGCATGCGTGCCTGGCGTTGGAGGACAAAATCCCGGGCCTTGCCGGCCTTGAGCCGGCTGGCGGCCGGATTGCGCGCAAGCTCCAGGACAGCGGGAACGACCCGCTCCAGATCCTCCGGCCTGTCCATGTCGAAAAGCCAGTCTCCCAATCCGATGTCTTTCCACATCATTCCCTTGCTCGTCTGTTCGGCCCAGCGGCAAACGACCGCAGGGATGCCGTTGCCGATGCACATGATGGGACTGTGCATTTCCGCGCCGAAGAGCCCGGCGCTCCGGACGTAGACGCTGAGCGCCTCGGCCGTCAGCCAGTAATCCCTGCGCCACACCACCCGTTCGCGCACGGAGTCCGGCAAGGGGTCGAACAACAGCTCCTTGTTGACCTCCATCTGGGTGGCGTCCTCGGGACAGAGCAGCACCTTCATGTTGGTCTGCTCCACGACTGCGACGATTGCCTTCCGCAGAGGGGCGAGGTCGTGTTCCTTCATCGCCTCGTTGCGGGCGTGTTTGACGGAGTCAAAGCTGCTGCCCGCCTTGATCTTCCAGTACGGGGTGTAGCGCAGGCGCGCGATGCAACACAGAAACCGGCCCTCTTCGAGGCCGTGTTCGCGGAGGAAAGCGCCCGCCCGCGCATCGTCCCGGAGGTCCGTGGAGAACGCGCCGTCGGGCCCGAACTCCAGCAGAGGGGAGCTGCAGCCGAGTTTTTTTGCGAACTCCAGCGAGACTGAGTCCCGGAAAAACACAAAGCGGGCGCCGCTCAGCACGGCGACGGTGCGCTCGAGCGCGCCCTCGGGGGAGGGCTTTGTCGCGGAGGAGGAGGTTGCGGAAAAGGTGATGCCGCACACTCCGTAGGGCTTGCCGGTTTCGCGGCTCCAGCGGGAGAGGTCCTTTTCAGCGACCAGCGAGGGACCGGAGCCGTGCAGCAGAAAGTCGCACTCGCTGAAGGCTTCCTGCAGCGCCTCCGCGCCCCGGAGGATGCGGAGCTTTGGAAAGCGGGCCAGGAGCATTTCGGCCACGCCGTTGTCGACGCTGCCCGGCCACAGCCGGACCTCGGCGTCAGGGAGGTGCTTTTCCAAGAGCGCGAGCAGTCCGGGCGTGTGGGCGATGTCGCCGATGTTGACCGTCTGCCAGGAGGAGCGCAAAAGCAGGCGGGGAGGACGGGCGGCGCGCGCCTGAATCGGGGCGAGCGTGGAGGCGAGTGCAGCCCCTAAAAAAGTGCGACGGTTCATTGGCATCGGGAGCGGAAGGCAAACAGGGACGCCCGGCTCAGGCCCACCAACTGCGGAGGGTTGCGATGTCGGCGCGGGTGGCTTCGATGGCCTTTGCGAGGTAGTCGGGGTCCTTCACGCTGCCCTTGAGGTATTCGACGTGCACACAGACGGGGCCGTGGTAGTCGAGGCTCTTGAGTTGGTCGACGTACGGTTTGCCTACGACGCCGTCCCCCAGCGGCACCGCTTTGTTGCGGGTCCCTTCCCACACAAAGTTTTTGAAGTAGGCGAGGGCGAGGTGCTCCCGCACGAGGCGCACTTCCGTGGGCCAGGAGGTGCCGCCCTCGATGGTGGCGTGCATGATGTCGAAGCACCAGGAAAGCTCCTCCGGCTTGTAGTCGCGCATGAGCAGCGCCATGTCCCAGATGCCAGCGCCCACCATCTTTGCCCCGGAATGGTTTTGGTAGCAGGGCTGGATTCCAATCTCCCTGCACAGCGCCACCAGGTCCTTGAGGCGCGGCCTGATCTCGTCGAGCTGCGGCCAGATGGGCTTCTTGTTGTCGTAGGCGTAATAGTTCATCCGAAACCGCGGAATCCCCAGCGCCTTGGCTGTGCGTAGGACCGCCTCGGTGCGGGTCTCGTCGCTCACGGAGTTGATGCCCGAAGTGAGCACGTTGATGCGCAGGCCGTGCTTTTTGAGTGCCTCCACAAACTTCGGAAGTTCGTCCTCTACCTTGGCTGGTTCGATGTGACCGCGCGGCCGGATGGGTGCCTCGATGCCGCTTGCCCCGAGCCGGGCGATGATCTCCGCGACTTGTTCGTAGGGAAGTCCGACCAGGTGCTTGGTGAAGACGCTCACATCGAGGCCTGCGGCGGGTGTGGCGCCACGGACAAGGGGACTTAGCGACAGTCCGGCCAGTGCGGCCCCGGTGGTTTGCAGAAAGGCGCGGCGGGTGTTCATGGGGTGTGGCGTGGTTTTGTTGTGGGGAGGAACTACTGGGAATGGACCGTGCGCAGATAGGTGACCATCCGTTTGAGGTAGCCGGCGTAGACGGGATCCTCGGAATGGAGGAGGGGGTCGAACAGGTCCGTGTAGTGCGCCGGATTCTCGCGGGTCCATTCCAGAATGTTGAGCGCGAAGAGCGCCGCCGCCGCGTCCCCCTGCAGGACCGAGCGAAGGGCGTCCCTGGCCTTGGCGGCGGACGGCGCCGTCCGGAGGAGGGCCCAGGCAGCGGTCGCGCGCACCTCGGGACAGGGGTCCGAAAGAAGCCGCTCCAATGCGCTTAAAGAGCCTTCATCCAGTGCGCCCGTCCCGCCTCGGAGCAACAAGCCGTAGGCACCCCAGTAACGGAGGCCCGAATCGCCCTCCTTTGTGAGCGCCACGAGTGCGCTCCCGGTGGCGGCACCGCCCTCGGCGCGTAGCGCGAAGTCGCAGGCAGCGAGGTACTTCTCCAATGGGTAGAGCGCAGGGTCCGCGGCCATTTCGGCAATGGTGAGGTGGTGCGACGCGGCCCGGCGGGCGCGTTCGCCCTCGGGCAGCAGGCCCGTGTCGCGTACCGCCAGACGCCAGTCCCTGAGTTTGGCGCGGAGCGCGACGAGGGTTGCCCCGTGTGCCGGGTCTTGCGCGAGGTCGTGCACGTTGTCGGGGTCGGACTGGGTGTCGTAGAGTTCCTCAGGGGGTTTGACGCCGAAGAAGCGGCCCGTGACGGCGTCGGTGCGCCCCTCGATGTGCGCCTTCTCCCAGGCCTGCATCGCCGGCATCTTCCAGATGTATTCCAAGTTCTGGCCCCATCTGACGTTGGGCATGTCGTTTTGAATGTATACGAACCGTTTGGTTCTCGCAGAGCGCTGCGAGTCAAAGCGCTCGTCCATGCGCTCGCGAAAACCGTACACACAGTCCGGCTCGGGTTGCGTCCGTGGGCCGAGAAAAATCCTGCCCTGCATGGAGGCCGGCACCTCGGCCTGCGCAAGGGAAAGCCACGTCTTGGGAAAATCAATGAAGCTTACAAGCCGCTCCAACGTTGCGCCGGGCGCTTCTGCGGGCCACAGATGCTTGAACTTTTGCGGGATGCGGACAATCAGCGGGCAGTGGGTGCCGCTGTTGTAGAGCCAGCGTTTGCTGCGCGGCATGACGCCGCCGTGGTCGGTGCAGAAGATGACGATGGTGTCCTCCGCCAGTCCTGCGGCTTCCAAACGGGCCAACGCCTTCCCCACCTTCGCGTCCAAGTTCTCCACTGCATCCTCGTACTTGGCGTAGTTCATCCGGATGAGCGGTTCGTCCGGGTGGTACTTGTGGAGCACCACGCCCTCGGGCGAGTGGCGGGTGCCATCCACGTCTCCAAACGCCTTGCTTTCGTGGGTGTCCTCGAAGTTGAGGACCTGAAAAAAAGGCTGGCCGGCGGCGCGTTGCGTCCAAGCGTTGTCGGCGGTCTGGTCCCAGGCGGACGGGTCCGGACGGCCGCCGATGTTGAAGTCGGTCTTTCTGAAGTTGGCTGTGTAGTAGCCCGCCTTGCGCAGTTGGTCCGGGTAGTAGGGGATCGCGGCGTGCGGGATGGGGAAACGGCTGCGCATCGGCTGCGTGCCCATGGAGACTGCGTACCTGCCGGTGATCCAGGTGCTGCGTGAGGGGGCGCAGACCGGGGCGCAGGCGTAGGCGTGCGTGTAGCGGAAGCCCTGCTTTGCAAGGGCGTCGATGTTCGGGGTGGCGGCGCGTTTGTTGCCGTAACAGCCGAACCAGTCGGCGCTGGCGTCCTCTCCGACGAGCCAGAGGACGTTGGGCCGGGTCTGTTCCGCGTGGAGCGGGGCCACGGAAAGGAGCAGGCCGAAAAGGGCCAGCGCTTTGGTTTTCATTGGGGAGCGTGGAGGCAGGCGGAGCTTACGGATTTGAGCGGGTGCTGCCGTTTGCGATTTCACCAAGCAGAACCTTGGTGAGCTGGGCGACGAGCTCCGGCTTCTCTGCTTCCAGATTGTGCTCTTCACCGATGTCCTTGCTCAGGTCGTACAGCTGGACCGAGGGAAGGGCCTTGGCCGCGGGCGATCCGGGTGTGGGGGCGGACCAGCCGCCGGAGTCCTGTGCAAGGATCAGCTTCCACTGGTCCTGCCTGAGCGCAAAGGAGCCGTTGACGGAGTGGTGGATGAGGCGCTTGCGGACCGGGGCGCTGGCGCCCTTGAGGGCTGGCAGAAGGCTGACGCTGTCTTCCGCCGCATTTGCGGGGAGCGGCTTTTTGAGGATGTCGGCCACGGTGGCGAACCAGTCGTTGAGGCAGGCGAGCTCCTTGTAGGTGGAGTTGGGCGCGACATGTCCGGGCCAGCGGGCCAGAAACGGGATGTGGTGGCCACCGTCGAAGATGTCGGCCTTGTGGCCGCGGAAGACGTGGTTGGGGTTGTGGCCGGCCTTGGCTAGTTCGGGCAGGTTGGCCTGGTTGGAGCAGCCGTTGTCGCTGGTCATGACGAGCAGGGTGTCGTCCCGGAGCCCCGCCTGATCAAGTGCCTCTAGGACCGCCCCGAGCGTGGCGTCGGTCTGCATGACGAAGTCGGCGTAGGGACTGATGCCGCTTTTGCCCTGCCATTCCGGAGACGGCGCGATGGGGGTGTGCGGCGCGTTGAGCGGGAGGTAGACAAAGAAGGGCTTGCCTGCCTTCGCCTCGGCGGCATGTGCGCGGATGTATTCGACCGCGTGGCGTGTGATTTCCGGGAGGACGTTGACCGCCTCAAAGGAGAGGGCGGCCGGACCGGTGCGGGTGTGGCCATTCTTCTCGCGGCCTGCCGTCATTTCGAAGGACTTGTCGACCGTGGGAAGCACCGTGACCCCGCTGTCTTGAAGGAAGGTGTAGGGCACCATGTCGAGGGACGCGGCGATGCCGAAATAGTGTTCGAAGCCGACCCGGAGCGGACCGCCGCCGACTGGCTTGGTGAAGTCCACGTTCCAGCCGTCGGGCCCCTTCTCAATTTTATCCCCGAAGGCAGGAGTGTTGGGATGGCGCTGCCAGTCGAAGCCGAGGTGCCATTTGCCAAAGCAGGCGGTGTGGTAGCCCTCGGCTTTGAGGAAGGACGCAACCGTGGGCCGGCCGGGCTCGATCAGGTCGGGGCTCATCCCGCCCTGGACGCCGCTTTTGAGCCGGGAGCGCCAGTTGTAGCGCCCGGTCATGAGGCCGTAGCGGGTCGGTGTGCAGACTGCGCTGCTGGAATGGGCGTCCGTGAAGCGCATGCCTTCGGCCGCGAGGCGGTCCATGTGCGGGGTGGCGATCTTGCCCTCGGGATTGAGGCAGCGGACGTCCCCGTAGCCGAGATCGTCCGCGAGGATGTACACGAAGTTGGGGCGCGCCTGGGTGGCGGCGAAACCGACCGAAGGGAGTGCAAGCAGGAGCGTGCAGAGGTGGGGCAGGACTTTCATTTTTTGGGG
>CAMCIN010000200.1 GCA_945874745.1 Akkermansia muciniphila
CAGCTCCCTGACCACCGCCACCAATGCAGCCGACCAGCGCAACTTCGCCCGCTCTCTGCGCCGCCGGCTCCCAGCGGAGGTCCTTCTCGACGCGGTGGGCGACCTGACGGGGGCGCGCGACACTTTGGGGGGCCTTCCTGCAGGCTCGAGGGCCGTACAAACCTGGAACCACAAGCTGGCCTCCGAGTTCATGGACGCTTTTGGCCGTCCCAACCCGAGTCTGGAATGCCCCTGCGAGAGAGAGCGTAAGCCCACCGTGGTCCAGTCCCTCCACCTGATGAACTCCAACGGGCTCCAAGGGAAACTGGTCTCCGCCAAGGGCAGGGTGGCCGCCTGGGCGGCGCCCGCTCAATCCCCCACTGAGATTGTCCGGGAAATCTACCTCAGCGCCTACGCCAGGGAGCCCGATGCCGAGGAGCTCAAATCGGCCTCCGCCCACTTGAACCGGAGCGAGGTGTCGCGCGCCGAATCGGTTCAGGACCTCGTTTGGGCTGTCATCAACACTCCGGAATTCGTATTCAACCACTGAAGCCATGGCCACGCCTCCCCCTCCTCTCAACTGCGCCGGATTCGGCCGCCGAAACTTTCTCCAGCTTGGCTTTGGAGCGCTCGGCGGCTTGGGCTTTAGCGACCTGCTGCGGGTACGGGCCGAGGCCGCCAAGGCCCGGGGCGTTTCAACCAGCAACGTCAACTGCATCCTGATCTGGCTGGATGGCGGCCCCTCGCACTACGAAACCTTCGATCCGAAGCCGGAGGCGCCCACCGACATCCGTGGGGAATTCAAGTCCATCCCCACGGCCATCCCGGGCGTCCATTTCAGCGAAACGGTGCCGAACCTGGCCAAGATTGCGGACAAATTCGCGGTCGTACGCTCCATCTGCCACAAGGACCCCAACCACGGCGGCGGCAACCATTACCTCATGACCGGCTCGCCGACCCCGGTGCCGGTGGGGTGCGGGGCCTTCGTCAGCTTCCACCCTTCAATGGGCGCCATGGTTTCCCACGAGCGCGGGACCCGCAACGGGCTGCCCTCCTACGTCAGCCTGCCCTCGATGTCCCGCTCCGGAGGGCCGAGTTTTCTCGGGGCGCAGCACTCGCCGTTTGTGATTTCGGGAGACCCGAGTCAGGCGGGTTTTAGGGTGCGCGATGTGATGCTGCCTGCGGACATCAGCGAGGGACGGGCGCAATCCCGCAACAGTCTGCTGGGCTCGCTCGACCGGATGCAACGCATCCAGGACGCCGCGGCAGAAGATCCCCTGCTTGCCTTTGACCAATCCTACAAACAGGGCGCAAACCTGCTCGCCTCCAAGGAGGCCCAGGCCGCCTTCGACCTGTCGCGTGAGCCGGAGGCGATCAAAAAGCTCTACGGAGAAAACGACTTTGGCCAGCGCTTGCTTCTGGCGCGCCGGCTCGCCGAAGTTGGCGTCGCCTTCACCGTCGCCTACTGGGGCGGATGGGACCACCACCGGAACATCTTCAAAACCTTCCGGGACGGGTACGCCCAAAAACTCGACCAAGGCCTGAGCGGACTCATCATTGATTTGCAGCAACGCGGCATGCTGGACAACACGCTGGTGCTTTGTCTGGGCGAGTTCGGACGCACCCCAAAGGTGAACAAAGACACGGGCCGTGACCACTGGCCGGGCGCCATGTCGGTGCTGATGGCGGGGGCGGGTATCCCCGGTGGCTTGATCGTGGGGGCCACCGATCCCAAGGGCTACTACGCCTCGGAGAACATCTATTCCCCTGAGGACTTTGCCGTCTCGGTCTACTCGAAACTGGGGATTGATCCTACCCAGGTGCTCCACACCAGCAGCGGGCGCCCAGTTCAACTGGTCAACGGGGGGCGCCAGATCAAAGAACTCTTTGTATGAGCAGCGCAACTGCCGCCCGCTTTAAGGCGGCTGGGCCGGGCCGGTTTCGCAACGGCGCCAAGGCGCTGCACCTTGCACTCCTTTTTGGCGCGGGCGCACTCCCGTGTGCCGAGACACTCCAGGCAACCGTCCCCACGCTGACGGGAATGGCTCCAAACGCCCTCAACCCGGGTGCGGGCGTGCCGGTGAAGTTCACCGGAAAACTGGATGGAGCAGAGCGGCGGGTCTGGACCGACGACCCTGCCATCAGCTTCACGCTACCCGATGCCGGCGGCAACGCGGTGGCAACCGTCGCAGCGGAGGCCGCTCCCGGGCTGCATTTGGTACGCTTCGTCAACGCTGAGGGCGCTACGTTACCGGTCCGTTTTGCCGTCGGTCCCCTGCCCCGGATCGAGGAAAAGGAACCCAACGATGAAACGACTGCTCCACAGCCCATCGCCAAGTTACCCGCATGGATCCAAGGCCGGCTCGAAAAGCCGGGCGACGTCGACGGCTACGCCCTGACGCTCAAAAAAGGCGTCCCAGTTTTCTGCAAGGTCGATGCGTACGCGCTCGGCTCGCCAGTCGACATGCACCTGCATCTCCTCGACCAGCGCGGGACCAAGCTTGCCACGGCGAGCGACGGCAAAAATCTGGATCCGGAGCTGACCTTCACTCCCCAGGAAGACGGGATTTACCTGCTTCAGGTGGCGGGGTTTGGCCACCCGCCCGCCTCCGACGTCAACTTTACCGGTTCGGCCCTATGCGCCTACCAGATCGCAGTCACCGAAGCTCCGTTCGTGCAGCGGGTCTTCCCGGCCGCGCTTCCAGCAGAAGGCAAGGCGACGGTGGAATTGCTCGGACAGGTGCTCACTTCCGGGACTGCCAAGGGGGAGCTGACCGCCGCCAAACTCCCGGGCTACCCGGACATTGGAACCGTCTTCCCCAAGGGAGCGTCCGCACCCCTGGCCGTGGTGAGAGCCAAACACCCGATCAAGGCCCTGCCGGAAGCCTCGCTAGCGAACTCCGCCGCCTGCACCCCACCCTGCGTGACAGGAGGCAGCCTCGCCGCACCCGGTGCCTCCGCCGCCTACCGGGTCACCATGAAAAAAGGGGAGCGTCTGCAGGCCCGGTTTTGGTCGCGCAGTCTTGGGCTGGGCCTGGACGGAGACCTTTCGGTCAAAAACCCAGCCGGCGAACAGGTCGTGGCCAACGCCAACCCGGCCGACGTATTTCAAGAGCCGACCGTGGCCTGGACCGCCACGGTGGACGGTGACTACACCTTGGTGGTGCGGGACCTTTTCCAAAGGGGCGGCCCGGGCGCGGAGTTTGTGCTCGAGCTGGCGGCTCCCGTACCGGCCTACACCATCGACCTTCTGGATGGAAAACCGGTGCGTCTGGAAACAGGAAAAACGCTGGTGCTCAAGGCCAAGGCGACCTTTTCAAACGGCTGGAAAGAGCCCCTTGTTCTCAGGCTCGCCGGGCTCCCCGAGGGCGTTTTCGCCCCGGAGGTTGCCGTGCCCGAAAAGGGTGGCGATTTTGACATTACCCTTCAGGCAGCCTCCAATGCGCCGGCAGCGACTTCCGTCGCATGGGCATCCATTTGGACAAAGGCCACCCCGCCGGCATTTCTGGGGGCGGTCTACCCCCTGCGGGGAGAACTGCGCCGGGGCGCTTCGCAATCCGACTTCGCTAGGGACCTTTGGGTGACTGTGGGGCCGCCTTTGGCGGCGCCCGCCATGCCGCCGGCAAAGAAATAGCATCCCTCCTTTTCTCCTCCATGCGCAGGGCCCCATCCATTCAAGAGCGTAGAGGCAAACGTGCCGCCTGGCTGCGACAGCACGCGGCTCCCGCCGCCCTCGCCCTCGCCACCCTGATGCAACAGACGGCCGCGCAGACCCCCGCACCCGCACCTGGTGTCGCCACGCCGACTGCAGTTCCCGCCGCCGTCCAAAATCCCGTGGCAGTGGTGGCTATGGAGATCCTCCGGGAGGAATGTGTGGCATGCCACCGCCCGGGCAAGGTCAAAGGCGGCCTGAAACTCGGCACCGAGGAGGGCCTCAAAAAAGGAGGCGAATCGGGCCCTGTCCTCAAGCTGGGCCACGGCCAGGAGAGCCTGCTGCACGAGGTTTTGCTCAAGGGCGGCGACCCGCACATGCCACCCAAAAAGCAGCTCTCCCAGCAGCAAACAGACGCCATCAAGGCGTGGATCGACGCGGGTGCCCCCTGGGACGCGGCCGTCATGGAAGCCCCGCCGAAACCGCGACCGGTGACGCTGCGTAAAATGCCAAAAAGCGTGGAGTCTGTCCTAACCCTCGCGTTTTCCCCGGACGGCTCGCAACTGGCCGTGGCGCGGGGCGGACGCATCGAGATCCGGGACGCCAAACAGGAGCGTTATCCCGTCAGCCTTTCCTTCGAGGTGCAGCCGGAAGCCATCCAGTCGCTGGGTTGGACGCCCGACGGGGCGCATCTGTTCGCCGGGGGCTTTCGCAAGGTCAGTTTTTGGAGCACCAAAGACGGCCTCTCTGAGGGCGTGTGGACCACGGACCTCGTGGGACAGGTCACCGCACTGGCCCTCTCCAGCACCGGCGAGACGCTTTGGATTGCCGACTCTCTGGCGAGCCGCGGGGGCTTCCTGCACAAAGTCGCCTGGCAGCAAAGACAACTGCTCAAAACGTGGAAAGCCCACGAAGACTCCGTCTACGCGCTCGCGCTTTCTGCGGACGGCCGCTGGCTGGCGACCGCGGGGGCGGACCGCCTAGCCCGCCGCTGGGATACCGCCACCGATGCTTTGAGCGCCACCTACGAGGGCCACACCAACCAGGTGCTGGGGGTGGCCTTCGATTCGCTCACGCCCAGACTCGCCACCACCGGAGCCGACCGTGAAATCAAGGTCTGGGACCGGGAGAGCCGCGAACAGGACGCCGTGCTGGGGGACAAGAAACAAGTCGTTTCGGCCATCTGCTGGTCCAAGGACGGCTCCCGCCTGATCGGGGTGACCGAACGCGGAAACGGCGCGGTGTATTCCGCCATCCAGAAGCACACCGGCGAACAGCGTTCCGACACGGCCAAAGTCCAAAAACTGGACAAGGTGGAGGCCTTCCTGCAAAGCCTCAGCGCCACGGCGGACGGCTCTGTGATCGCCGCCGGCGCAACGGACGGGCGCATCTTCGTCTGGAAGGCAGCCGACGGAAAACTGCAGCCCACTGAGTAAACCACCCCTGATTCCCCATGAAACAGACCCTGCCGCTGCTGGCAGATTTTGCCGTCCTCCTGTCCAGCGAGGCCTGCCAAGCCGCTCATCCGTAGGCAGTCGAAGAGAGGTCCGCCGCTGGCGCCCCACCCTTAAGACACCAAACCGACATCGTAAAATTGATTTTGACGGGTTCGGGGTGGCTCCCATTCTTGGGCTCTCAAGGTCAGGTCCGGCACCAAGGTTTTGCTGCTGCCAAACCCTCTCTTGCCACCCCACCCACCCTCACCTTCACGTGCGCCCTTTTTCGTCTAAACTTGTCACGGCTTCCGTCTTTTTCTCGTTTCTTGTTTCGGCCAGCGCCGAACCGGTGGAGCCCGTAAATTCCTTCCTCGAAGCCAACTTCCCTTTCCTTCAAACCGCGGTCGACCTCTCACCCTCCGACCTCCCAAAATCGGCTGCGCGCAGCATCGTGGTGCGAGGCATTCTCTTGACGCCCCCCGGGGGATTCTGCGTGCTCTTTGACCAGGAATTGCTCCGTGTTGCCGCCATCTGGCGGACCCCGGAGGGCGGCGCCCCGCTCAAGCTTGCCTCCATGTCGCAGGTGTCCTACGCGGAACCCCATCGCAAGGCAGGAATTGATCTTCCCACACCCGCACACCCCCTCCTTCAACTTGGGCCACCAGTGCCCGGAATCTCCACTCATGAGGCAGGCTTGCGCACCGACCCGCGGCCAAGCGCTTCCGCTCGGGAGTACGGCCGAGGGCCCCTCCCGGAGTCCATCGCACGCTTTGAAGGAATCTCACTTCAAGAGGACAAGGCAGTTATCCATTACGCCATCGGAGGCACCGCAGTCAGGGAATGGTTTGATTCCTCCGAGGGCAAACTCCGGCGTCACCTTCAAATCTCCAACCACACGGAACCCCTCTACCTCACACTCGCACAGGAAGAAAACTTCCAGTGGCAGGTCGAACCCGGCAACCACCGCGCGCGCGCGGGCTCATTGGGCGTATCAGCCGATTCCCTTGGGACTGTTTTGCAGACAACCAAGTCCACGCTGCTAGCCGAGATCACACCGTCGGCCACGCCCCGGACCATCGTCTTCTCCTACCAGACCGGTGAGCAAACCCCCACCCCCTCCGCCACCCCCTCCGCCACCCCCTCCGCCAACGCTCCTCTGCCTTCCGCAGCCCCCCAGCGTCCCGCACGGCGCCTGTGGCCCGAAAGCCTCGAAACTTCCGGGCAGCTCGCCTCCGCCGAGCGGAGCGGACTGGTCGCCGATACCATTCCCCTGCCCGTGGTGAATCCTTGGAAACGCCGGGTCCGGCCGGCGGACATCGCCTTTCTGGATGCCGACAAAGCCGCCATCGCCACCTATGATGGAGATGTCTGGATCGTCAAGGGACTCAGCACCGCGAGCCTGCAAGCCGTCTCCTGGGAACGGTTCGCCTCCGGGCTAAACGAGCCCCTCTCGATCGCTGCCGTCAACGGCAGCCTCCAACTCCACACGCGCAACGGGCTGGTGCGCCTTCATGACCTGGATGGAAACGGCGAGGCGGACTGGTATGAAAACTTTTCGGACGTATGGGTGCAAAGCTCCAGCACCCGCGCTTTCCCCCTCGACATGGCGGTGGCGGCCGACGGCACTACCTTTGTGTCACAAGGCGGCATCGGGATGGGCACCCCGTTTGCGGGGGCGATCAGCCAAATCAGCGCCGATGGAAAGCAGGCAAAAATCATCTCCCGGCGCGCGCGTGAACCCTACCTGACGCTCCATCCGGATTCGGGCCTCCTCACCTCCACCGACCAGCAGGGCAACTTCATCCCCTCCTCGGTCTGTTATCTGGTCAAACCCGGAGCCGACTTTGGCTTTGGCGATCCGCGCCCCGCGCAACTCACGCCCCCCCTGGTCTGGATTCCGCACCACGAGGACAACTCCTGCGCGTCCCAGCTTTGGGTGCGGGGCCGTGAAATGGGGGCCTTCTCAGGCAAGCTGCTCCACCTCTCTTACGGAAACGGGACGCCCCTGCTCATTTGCCCGGACCTTGACGCGCCCGTTCCTCAGGGCGCCGTCATTCCACTGGGCCTCCAAACGGAGGTCCCCCTGCTGCACGCGAGAATGCATCCCTCCAACCAAACGATCTTTGCCTGTGGATTTCAAATCTACGACTCGAGGACTTCGAAAAACTGGGGCCTCTCCCGGATCCGCCTCAGTGGCACGCCGGTGACGGTTCCGGTGGACGCCCGGTCCTGTAGCGACGGCGTGTTCCTTTCCTTTGCCGTCCCATTGGATCCGGCCTCCGTGGGACAGGAAAGCATCCTTGCCTCGGCATGGAACTACAATCGCTCCAGTGACTATGGGAGCGGCCGGTTCAACAGCGCGGGCGCACCCGGCACCGATCCGGCGCCCATCGGGCAGGTACTGCTTTCCCCCGACCGCAAAACGGTCTTCGTCCACCTTCCCAATCTTGCACCGGTGATGCAGTTGGAGGTCCAGCACGCCTTCCGGTTTGCGGGCGGAGAGAAGGCCGAGGGCAAAGTGTATTTTACCATCCACCAACCGCACCCCCTCGACCTAGCCTCCGCGGGTTTCAACGGGGTTGATCTTTCCAAAAGCGTCCCAATCACCAGGGTGTCAAAGGCGGAGCCCCCCACAAAACAAAGGGGAAAGGAACTCAGTCTCAGTATGGGCTGCATTGCGTGTCACTCGACAGACGGAAGCACGGAGGGAAAAACCGGTCCCACTTGGAAGGGACTTTTTGGAAGGGACCGCACCTTCACAGACGGCTCGATCGAGTCGGCCAATGAGTTCTACATCCGCACCGCCATCCTCGAGCCGGAGAAGAAGATCGTCGCCGGCTATCTGCCCGGCATGGCCAGTTACAAAGGTATCCTTACCGACGACCAAATAGACTCCGTCATCCTGTACATTCGCACCCTGCGCGAATAGACGTCCCCTTGGGCCGCTCCTTCACCTTACAGGCTCGCCACCAGAGGGAGCCACGTCCCCAATGCAGCGCAGGAACCCGTGGCTGAGCACCGTGTTTGCCTACCTGCTTGCCGGCGCCGTTGCCGGCCCGCGTTCCGAGGAGTCCGCGCGGGCCCCTGCGCGGTCGGTGAGGGGGCAAAAGTTGAGCAACTCCACCTCCAGAGCGTGCTTCTTGTCTGGCTGCAGCTCGACCACGGTGACACTCCCATAATCAATGTTGAAGTGCGCCATGTGGGCCAAAGGCATCTCCAGCAGCAGCGCCAACATC
>CAMCIN010000201.1 GCA_945874745.1 Akkermansia muciniphila
CAAAGAGGGGCAGTGGGCCAATTTTTTGGACACCTCGCCCCCCAAAGCCGTCAAATGTTCGGCTCCCTTTCCCTGAACGACTGATCCTGCCTGCCGGGCCCTGCCGGGCCCTGCGGGCCCGCCGATAGCTAGCCGGTCGGCAAGCGAGCCCCGCGAGCGCCGCCACCGGTCTCGCCAAAAACAGCGTCCCGCCCCGGGAGGGGCGCAAGACCGCCCCGCTGTGGGCGAGCCCTGGTTCTCCGGCCCCGCCGGGGCCGGCGCTCTCGTTGGAAGGAACCGGGGGCGCTCGCAAAGCCTCGCTGCCGCCCGGCTAACTCTCTCCGCTCCCTCCGGGAGCGAGAGTGCCCCCCGCGCTATGCGAAGCTTCGGCAGCTCCGGGTGACGAGCCGCAGATTTCTCCGTGGCCTCTCGGATTCTTTCCTCAAAAGCTTCCCCCATCCGCCTCCATCTGCGGCGTCTACGAACCAAGGGAGCCGGAGATGAACGCAGATTTAGCGGCTTTCTGAGGTGGCCGGGGGGCGGTTTGTTCCGGGGGTTTATTTAAGAGGAGAGCGCGTCGGTTACGCGGCGGATTTCCACCAGTTTGGCTTCCCAGTCGGTTTCGCGTTTGCGGTGTTCTTCCACCACCGCGGCGGGTGCGCCTGAAACAAAGGTATCGCTGGAGAGCTTGGCGCGGACCTTTACCAGTTCCTGTTCGATCTTGGTGATCTCCTTGCCGAGGCGTTCGCGCTCGGCCTCGACATCGACGAGGCCTGTGAGCGGGAGGAACAGCTTGCCCAGGGGTGTCAGGGCCGTGGGCGTGCCTTTGGGCGGGGCCCACTCGGTTCCCACGTTTTCGAGCGTCTCGGCGTTGAGCAGAATCCGGATGACCTCCACATCATGAGGGGCGATGGGCGAGGCGGGTTGAAACACAAAGGGAACCCTTTTGTTTGAGGCGATGTTGAAATCCCGCCGCAGGACACGGCCGGCGCTGACGACCTCAAACCGGGCATTGGCATACGCTTCGTCTTCGGGCAGGAGCCCGTAGTGTGCGTGGAAGTCGGCCCCCAGCGGCTTGGGCCAGAGCGCCTGCATGAGGAAGCGGCCGCCCAGGCTTTCGGGCAAATCAGCGTTGAAGCCGAGGCCGTGCCAGAGCTCCTCGGTGATGAAGGGAAGAAAGGGGTGGAAGAGGCGCAGGGAGTGGGCGAGGACGAAGTCCATGACGGCCAGGGTATTGTCCCGCCGGTTGAGGTCCCCGGAGTTGAGCGCAGCCTTGGAGGCCTCGACATACCAATCGCAGTACTCGTTCCAGAAGAAGCGGTAAAGGGTCTGGGCGGCGTCCGAAAAGCGGTATTCGTCGAGCGCGGCGGAAACCTCGGTGATGGCGGCGTCGAGCCGCAAGAGGATCCACTTGTCGTCAGTGGAAAGCCATTCGGAACGGATCTCGCCCTCGGTGGCGCCGCCTTGCATCTGGCGGAAGCGGGCGGCGTTCCAGAGTTTGGTACAGAAGTTGCGGCCCAGCTCGACGTTCTTTTCGTCGAAGAGCACGTCCTGTCCGATGGGGGCGCTGCGCATGACGCCGAAGCGGAGGGCGTCGGCGCCGAACTTGGCGATGAGGTCGAGGGGGTCTGGCGAGTTGCCCAGCGATTTGGACATCTTGCGGCCCTGTTTGTCGCGAATGATGCCGGTGAAATAGACGTTCTTAAAGGGCAGTGCGTCGCAGTACTCAAAGCCGGCCATGATCATGCGCGCGACCCAGAAAAAGATGATGTCGGGGCCCGTCACCAGATCCGTGGTGGGATAGAAGGCCTGGAGCGTCGGGTTTTTCTCGGGCCAGCCCATGGTGGCAAAGGGCCACAACCACGAGGAAAACCAGGTATCGAGCACGTCGGAGTCCTGCTGCCAGAGGGCGGTGTCGGCGGGCGCCGCGGTGCCGCAGTACGCGAGGGAGCCGTCTTCGAGTGTGCGCACGCAGTTTTCAGGGACAGACTCGCCGAGGCCAGCGCGCGCGGCGGCGGCGTCTGTGCCACGGTAGTACCAAACCGGGATGCGGTGGCCCCACCAGAGTTGGCGCGAGATACACCAGTCCTGAAGATTGCCCATCCAGTGTTCGTACACCTTGCTCCAACGCTCCGGGTAGAAGTGCATTTTGCCGCTGCTCACGACCTCGCGGGAAGCCTCCTGCGAAGGGTAGCGCAGGAACCATTGCTGGCTGAGCCGGGGCTCCACGGGCACGTCGGCGCGCTCCGAGTAGCCGACATTGTTCTGGTAGGGCTCCTCCTTTTCGAGGGCCTCAAGTTCGCGCAGACATTCCACGGCGACCTTTCGCGCCTCGAACCGGTCAAGCCCGGCGAGACGCTCCCCGGCGGCCGCGTTCATGGAGCCGTCCGGATTCATGATGTCGAGGACCGGCAGCTGGTGGCGGTGGCCGATCTCGAAGTCGGCCTTGTCGTGGGCGGGGGTCACCTTGAGGACGCCCGTCCCAAAGGAGGACTCGACGTGGGCGTCGCCCAAAATTGGGATGAGCCGTTGGGCTCGGGGCATTTCCACGGGCAGGGGGCGCACCGCGTGCAGTCCGATCAGCTCCTTGTAACGGGGGTCTTCCGGATTGACGGCGATCCCGGTGTCGCCGGAGATGGTCTCCGGACGGGTGGTCGCGATGGTGAGAAAGGTGCCGGGGCGCTCGGCGATTTCGACCCGGAAATGGTAGAGGGTCCCGGACTGGGACTTCATGACGACTTCTTCGTCGGAAAGAGCGGTGCGCGAAACGGGGCACCAGTTGACCATGCGTTTGCCGCGGTAAATGGCGCCCTTCTGGAAAAGGTCGACGAACACGGCCTGCACGCAGGCGGAGTATTCGGGATCCATGGTAAAGCGCTCGCGGCTCCAGTCGCAGGAGGCTCCCAGTTTCTTGAGCTGCTGGATGATGATGCCCCCGTGCTTTTCCTTCCACTCCCACACCTTTTCGAGAAAGGCCTCCCGGCCGAGGTCGTCCCGATGCTTGATGACGCCCTGTTTTTTGAGTGTCCGTTCTACAACCGTTTGGGTGGCGATGCCCGCGTGGTCTGTGCCGGGCAGCCAGAGCACTTCCTTTCCGAGCATGCGTGCACGCCGGGCGAGAATGTCCTGGATTGTGTTGTTGAGGACGTGTCCAAGCGTGAGGACCCCAGTGACGTTGGGGGGAGGAATGACGATGGAGTAAGCCGGGCGTTGCGGGGAGACGCGTTCTGGGTGTGCCGTGAAGCAGTCGTCCGCCAGCCAGCGGGCATACCACGTTTCTTCAATGGCCTGGGGTTCGTAGGTCTTTGGGAGCTCGGACATAAAAAGAAGGGGGACTGTCCGTTTCCTGCGAGCCAATGGCAAGCCTTGCCGCGGGCCAAGGCGGCTTCCTTGGTTGGATCAGTCGAGCGAGGGCCTCGTGGCGCTTTCCAAAAGGGAACCCAGCGCGCAGCGCAAAACGGTGCCGCGGTGGACCCGCAGGCGGCCGGGGGTTTCCAAGGGGGGGTGTCGGCGCAGTAGCGCCAGGGTCTCCTGGCCCAGGCGCCGGGGCAGGCTCACGCTGAAGCGCAGCCGGTGTCCGTTGATGCCTTGGACGTAGCGTTCCCCCGCGGACAACCAGTCGGCCGCCTTGTCGAGCCAGTGTTCAAAGACGGGCCGGGCGCGCTCCGGGGCGCACAAGAGTTCTGCGGGTTGGAGGCCGACGGTGCGCAGTTGGTCGGCCGGTAGATAACAGCGGCCCACGCGCAAATCGGCGGGCAGATCGCGGAGGATGTTCACCAATTGGAGTCCCTGGCCGAACTGGCAGCCCAGATGCAAGAGCTCCTCCAGCGGAAGCCGCGCGAAATCGGGGAGCTCTAGAGCGCACAGGCGGGTCCAGAACTCGCCTACGCAACCCGCCACTGCATAAGTGTAGGTTTCCGTGTCTGCGGCGGAGACGAGGCTCTGAGGGGCGGTTTCAGTGGCGTAGCCAAAGCGGAGCAGATCGCCGCGCTGGCCGCCGATGAGGGTGGCTAGGACGGCTTGAATCTCGTTGCGCAAGGGCGAGGGGAAGCCGTGGTAGGAGCGGAGGATCGGGCAGATCCGGGCGAGGAGTCGGGCTTCGCCGGGATGGGTACAGCCGAGGCCGGCGAGGATGGGGGCGACGGCTTCGAGCGAAGCCTGCGCGCCGGGGGCGAGAGCCGCCTCAAACGCTGCAAGGGCTTCCAGTCGGGCGCCCAGCGGGGCGAGGGCTGCGTCGGCAATCGTGTCGCTCGCGCGTGCCAGCAAGTAGGCGAGACTGAGGGGGCCACGCACTGGCGGTGGCAAAAACTTAAGTGAAAGGTAGAACGAGCGGGAGACTGCTGCCAGGAGGGGCGCGGGAACGTCCCCGCTGCGGGCGCGTGCCCCACTGTCGGCGCGCTTCACAGGCCAAGATCTGATAGCAGCTCCTGGTCAATACGGCCGGTGACCTCGATTCCACGGTCTATCTGGTAGGAGCGGATGGCCTGCCGGGTGGCAGCGCCTATGAGGCCGTCCACCGCTCCGCGGTAGTAGGCGTAGCCACGGAGTTTTTCCTGCACATGGGCGACCAGATGACTGCCTGAAGGTGCAAGGACCCGGTAGTTTGCGGTGGGAGGGGGAGGAAGGCCTTGGTAAACGGGCGGCGCGGCGTAGACTGGTGGCGCAACATACACTGGGGGCGCAACATACACTGGGGGCGCCGGGTAGTACGGCGGGGGGTAGTAGAACGAAGAGAAAGAAGAGAACGAGGGCGCGCAGTAGGAGGGGCCTGGACGACGGTAACGGTAGTCCTGCCGGTAGGCCGGGCCGCTGTAGACCCCGACCTCTATTCTGGAGAGGGGGGTGGACCGGGGACCGGAACGGAAGATAGGGGGCCCCGCGGATGCGGGCGCGCAAAGAAGGGCTATCGAAGCGCAGGCGGCCAAAGGGCTCAGAACAGAGGCAGTCTTTTGGAGTGTTGCTTTCATGATTTTACCCGTCCTTAACAGAGGACCCGAACAGCCTCGGGCGCAATGAAAAGAAAACAAGAAAAGTTGCTCGCAGGTGTGTGGAAGGAGGTGGCGCGCTCCGCCCCCTCCGGGAGCGAAAGAGCCCGGTGGGCGGTGCGAAACGCTCCCTAAATTCGGACCCCCGGAATGGGTTCCGCGCTTTTTTCGGTGGGTATCTTTTTACTCACTCCGGATGGAACGGTAAGCAATCCACAGCTGACACTTGGATTCACTGACCCTGATCGCTGCTTTTCCTCAGCACTTAAGCATTTTACCCCTGCGGATACTCACCTGCACAAGGGGTTCGCAGGCGCTTTCGAAGGCTCGGCCTCCCCGGCTTCGCCTCCTTCGCCGCTACTTTGGAGGCGTTCCCGCCGGGGCGAGGGCGGGCGTGGCCACTGTGGCCTTGGCCGTCCGCGAAACTCCCACTTCGCCGAACGGCTTTCCGCCGTCGGCCAGCGTGTAGGCCTGCACGTTGCCATTCCAGTCGCCGGCAAGCACGGTGTCCTCCGCGAGGACTGCACGCAGAGCGATCTCGGAAAGCGGCTGCGTGGTCAGGAGCACCTTGCCTGTCTGGTCCCACACCTTGGCGAGTTTGTCCCGGCCGCAGCTGATAATCCGCCCGTCCGGCGTGAAATCCACGTATTCGACACCGCCCGCGTGGGCCGTCCATTTCTTGCGCTCCTTGCCTTCGGCGACATCCCAGAGGACCACGGTGCCGTCCTGTCCTGCGGAGACAACCAAGCCGGGCATGAAGGCGAGTGCGTTGACGGCGGTTTTGTGGCCGGGAAGCGTGAGGGCTTCCTCGCCGTTGGCTGCCTCCCAGACCACAATCCCACCGGCACGGTCCGCGCTGGCCACCAGCGAGCCGTCCGGCGAGTAGGCAATTGCAGTGACCCAGTCTGTGTGTTTTTTGAGCGAGCGGATCAGGGAACCGTCCTTGGTATTGTAGAACTTGAGCAGCCGGTTGGGGCCTCCCAGAGCGATGGTTTTCTGGTCCGGGCTCAGGTCTGCGGCGAGAACCTGGTCGACTTCGTTGCCGACGGTGGCGATGCGTTTTCCGGTGGCCACCTCCCAGAGGGCGACCTTGCCGGACTTGGCTCCGATGCCGCCCCCGCCCATGACCAGCTGGCCGTTGCGCGAGAAACGGACAATCGTCGGCAAGCCTTCGGGGAAGGGGAGGACGCCCAGGAGTTCGAGGGTGTCGGAATGGTAAAGCAGGACCTGTTTTTGTCCGCCCACCGCGGTGAGTGGGGCCCAGGGGCTGGCGGCGAGCGCGATCAGCGCGTTGGAGCGGGGCGTTTCGAGAAGCGCGGCCTTAGGCACACTCACCGGCATGGGCGGGGGGCCGGCGGGGCGCTCCAAACTGACCTTGGCTTCCGCCACGGTGTTTGCGACTGGCGCTCCCTTGCTGGTGAGCGATTCGAGTGCCCGCGTGGCGATCCACTTCTCAATGATCGCGATTTCGTCGGCGTTGAGCCGGTCGCCCTTGGGGGGCATGAAGGGCTCTTCGGTGCCTTTGATCGTTTTGAGTAGCATGCTGCCCGCAGCGTCCCCGGGCTTGACGACCTTCCCCCCGTCGGAACCTGTGAGGCTTGCGCCATAGCTGGTCAGGTCGAGCCCTGCCTTCTTCTTGTCAGGGTTGTGACAGTTGTTGCAGGCGTTCTGTAGGATGGGCAGCACGTGGTCCTCGTAAGTGACCTTTTCCGGCACTGCTGCGACCGCAGGCAGGGCCGTCGCCAAACCCGCAAGCAAATGGAAACCGTACTTCATAGGGAATGTGGGAACCGGGTGCGCCGCCGCCCCTTGTTTCTGGTCGGGAAAGGATTCCCCCGACGGACGGACGACAAACTAGTGGTTGAACAAAAACTCTTTGCTGTTGAGCAGCGCCCACTGGATGTCCTCCAGGATCGCCTTGCTCTGCTCTGCGTCGCCAAAGAGCGACTCGAGCGAGGTGTTTTCCGCGGCGGTCGGCGGCCGACCGAAGGCGCGGGCGTAGAGTTCGGTGAGGATCTCTGCGGGCTTCTTGCCGGCGGCGAGATGCTTTCCGACTAGGTTGCCGGTGCGGATGTTGCCCTCGACAGTGTCCCCGGTGAGCAGATGGAGCGCCTGTGACAGGGTGGGACCGCATTCGTCACGGGCGCACACGTTTTCCCGAGTGGAGCGGCCGAAGGTCGTCAAAAAGTAGTTGGTCTTTTTGGCGTCGGCGATTTCCACTGCGCGCATTCCGAGGGGGACGCCCATGTGTTTGGCGGAGTTGTCGGAGGCGTCGGAAATGGCGTCCAAGAGCACTTCGGCGCGCATACGGCGGATGGTGGCCTTCGAGAAGTTGCGGCTGTCGAACTCGTTGGTTTCATTCGCACGGGTGGAGCGCTGGTAGGTGGCGGACATGCTGATTTCCTTGGCCAGCTTCCGGATATCAAAATTGTGTTCGACCAGGCGCTTGGAGATGTGCGCCAGCAGCGCCGGGTTGGAGGGAGGGTTGGAGATGCGGATGTCATCGACAGGGTCGACGATGCCCACGCCCATGAAGTGTGCCCAAACCAGGTTGCTGATGTGGCTTGAAAACCAGGGGTTCTCAGGAGCGGAAAGCCATTCAGCAAGCACCTCACGGCGGTCCTTGCCCTTTACATCGGGTTCCTCTGCACCCGGAAACTTTGGCGGCACCGGCTTGTTGCCCACCGGGTGAATCGCCTCGCCGCCGCCCAGGTTAAAAATGATCTTCTCGCGGGGATCTTCACCCGGCTTTCGGCCCACCTGCATGAAGAAGGCCATCAGCCCGCGGTAGTCGCTCATCGTCCAACGGTCGAAGGGATGGTTGTGACATTGGGCGCACTGGATGCGAATCCCCATGAAGGCTTGGGCCGCGTCCTCCGTGACACGGATCGGATCGGTTTCGAGGGAATAGAAGTTGGCGGCGGGATTCTCAACGTTCGAACCGGTGGCAGTTAGCAGCTTCGCCGCCAGAATGTTCAGAGGGACTCCGGCGAGAATCTGGTCTCTAAGCCAGTTCCGGTAGAGCTGGATCGACTTGGTATAGACATTGTTATTTACCGTACGCACCTGCAGAAGGTCCGACCATTTGAGCGTCCAGAGGTCGACGAATTCCGGCCGTTTGAGGAGTTCATCGACGAGTTTCTCCCGCTTGTTGGGATCCTTTTCCGCACCAAAGGAGGTGACCCGATCCAAGGGCGGCAGGGTGCCGGTCAGGTCGATGTAGGCCCGGCGCAGGAAGGTCAGGTC
>CAMCIN010000202.1 GCA_945874745.1 Akkermansia muciniphila
GCCTTTTCTAATTTCGGAGTTCAGGTTAAATCCAGGGTGCCTGTCCGGCCTTCTGCGGGATTGCACCAACGCCGCTTCGGGGAAAAGCTAGAGGGCTTATGGCTACCTTCCAAGAATCTCAGGTCCTCGAAAAGCTCAAGGCGGTAAAATACCCCGGCTTTTCTCGGGATATTGTCTCCTTCGGATTGGTTAAAAACATCCGGATCGAAGCCGACTCCCTACTGGTCCAGATGTCCCTTGCCACGGCCGACCTCAAGGTTCCCCAACAGATCAAGGCCGATGCAGAAGCCGCTCTCAAGGACTTGGTGGGCGTGGGCGTCACCGTGTCCGTCCGGATCGACGTGCAGGCGCCAGCCCAGCCCGTGACGCCCTCTGCGGCGGGCATCGCGAACACCTCGGCCATTGAAGGAGTCAAGTACGTGATTGCAGTGGCCAGCGGCAAGGGCGGGGTGGGCAAGAGCACCGTCGCAGCAAACCTGGCCGTGGCGTTGGAAAAGTCCGGGGCCCGTGTGGGACTGTGTGACTGTGATTTGTACGGGCCGAGCGTCGGGCTCATGTTTGGCACTCAGGAGCGGCCATTTGCGGATTCTCAAACCGGTCGGATCCAAGCAGTGGAGCGCTACGGGTTACGGCTCATGAGCATGGGTTTTCTGCTGGATGACGGGGCCCCTGCCGTGCTTCGGGGGCCGATGGTGACCAAGTACACACAGCAGTTCCTGCGTCAGGTGGACTGGGGCGATCTGGACTACCTGGTACTCGATTTGCCGCCCGGCACAGGGGACATCCAGCTTACCATCGTGCAAACCGTCGCGCTCGCGGGGACGCTGATTGTGACGACCCCTCAGGAGATGGCCCTCATTGATGCCCGCAAGGCTGTGGGCATGTTTAAGAAGGTGAACGTCCCCATTCTCGGACTCATAGAAAACATGAGCTACTTCCTGTGCCCCTCTGACGGCAAGCGCTACGACATCTTCGGGACCGATGGTGGGCGGGTGGAAGCAGAACGTCTCGGCGTCCCGCTTCTGGCCCAAATTCCGATTGATATCGCCACCCGAGAGTGCGGCGACCGGGGCATGCCTGTGACGACTGCCGAACCAGAGGGGGCCGTGGCCTCTGTATTCCTGCAAGTTGCGAAAACTTTGAGGCAGACACTGGAAAAGTAGCTGACCCCGCGCTAGACTCCCCACGTTCGGTTGCGCGGCAAACCCACCCTCGTAAACCCACCTCCTATGACCCCCCCCCCCAGTTCCAGTGCATCCTCCAGCGCATCCTCCAGCGCATCCTCCAGTGCCGCCCCAAGGAACGGCTCCGGCCCCTCCTCCGGGCCCGCCCCCCAAGGGGCCAGCCAAGGGGGGGACTTGGTGAAGGATTCTTTGCTCTACAAGGAGTTTGTCGCGGAGCGTGACGAGATTTTACGGCACAAATGGCTCGAGAGTGAAAAGGCGGGGCATGACATCGGTTTTGAAAAGGCTCTCCTCGATTGGGTGCTGCGTTACCGCGCTGCATGGCGGCTCCAGCGTTCGGGCGGCGGGGAAATGGCTGGTGCAAGGTAGCCGCCGGCTGGGCTTCGCTGGGCCACGGGGGCCACGGGGGCCAGAGACGCGCAAGCCTTTTGGCGGGCTGGGGTCCTGGTGGGCCGCCCGGAAGGGTCGGGTAATTTTTTGGTGGCAACTGTTGAAATTGGGATACAGTGGAAGGAAGAACAGGAGCGCCCTGCTTGGGGTCGCGACAACCGGTGCGAACCCATGATGTGTGATGTGTGCCAGACTGAGACTGCAACCGTGTTTCTCACCCAGATTGTGGATGGAAACATGCAGAAGGTGAACCTCTGTGAAGGCTGCTCCAAGGAAAAGGGTGTGACAGATCCTACAGGGTTTGCTCTGGCTGATTTGCTTTTGGGAATGGGTGCGGCGCAGTCCGTGGAAAGGACTGCTTCGGCGACCGGTCAGCGCTGCGCCAACTGCGGCTTTACCGAAGCGGAGTTCAAAAAGACAGGGCGCCTCGGGTGCTCGGCATGCTACAGGACTTTCTCCGAAGGACTCGGGGGGATGTTGCGGGGAATGCACAAAGGGGTGAGGCACACGGGGAAGATTCCCGAGCGACTGGAGAAGATGCTTGCCCGCGACACTGAAATCCGCGGGCTCACCTCGGATTTGCGCAGGGCGGTTGTGGAGGAGCAGTACGAGACGGCGGCTGCACTCAGGGACAAGATCCGGATATTGGAGGCAGACCAGGAGGCGGGTGAGTGAAGAAGCAGAGCAGGCGCTGCCGGGCGGGGAGAGGAGGCGTTTGCCTGTGGGGAGGGAAGACAAATGACAAAAGGGCGTACAATGGCGATTCGCAACATATTGAATAAGAGCAGCGATTGGCTGAAAGGCGAGGGGCCGCACCACGACATCGTGGTGAGTAGTCGCGTGCGCTTGGCGCGCAACTTGGCGGGGGCGCCTTTTCCCGGGTGGGCCAAGAAGGCGGAGAGAACCGCGGTGCTCGAGCGTATCCGTCCCAGGGTTGAAGCGCTTCCCGAGATGGGAGACGCCTATTCGTTGGCCTGCCAAGATCTCACAGCCCTTGAAAAACAGGTGCTGGTTGAGCGCCATCTCATTTCGAGGGAGCATGCAGCCAAGGGGGTGGGATCTGCCGTGGTGATGAACCGCAGACAAAGCTTGTCCATCATGATCAACGAGGAGGATCACCTGCGAATGCAGTCCATCCGCTCGGGGCTGCAGCTAAGGGCGGCGTTTCGCGCAGTGAACAAGGTCGACACAGAATTGGAGGCCTCTCTGGACTTCGCGTTTGACCCGGATTTGGGGTACCTGACGGCTTGTCCGAGCAATGTGGGAACAGGAATGCGCGTGTCTGCGATGCTGCACGTTCCTGGCCTCGTACTGAGCGAACAGATCAATCAGGTCATTCAGGCGGTCAACAAGATTGGGCTGGCGGTGCGCGGGCTCTACGGGGAGGGGACCGAAGCCTTGGGGAATCTGTTCCAAATCTCCAACCAGACGACCCTTGGGGAGGCCGAGGAGGGGATCGTCGACCGCCTGCAAAAGGTGATTTTGCAGGTCATCGAGCACGAGCAAAATGCGAGGCAGACGCTCCTGCAACGGCGCTCCAACACGCTGCTGGACCACATGGGACGTTCTTATGGGATTTTGAAGCACGCCTACTCGATGCACTCCAAAGAAGCACTCAATCTTCTGTCTCTGGCAAAGTTGGGGTGTGATTTGGGCTTTTATCCCGAGGAGCAGCGCCATGCCGTCGATGAGCTCTTTATGGAGACTCAGCCGGCGCATCTGCAGAAAGGGTCGCAACAAAAGCTAGCGGCGGAGGAACGAGACGCACTTCGCGCCACGATTATCCGGCAGAAGCTTGCTGCCTGCCCGGAACCGGATGTCGTGGGCGTGTTGGAGCGGACGGCCAAGCAGGCCGGCTCCTCGCCCGAGGAGGGCGAGAAAAAGCAGGGGGAGGGTCCCGGTGAATCCGCCCAAGAAGGACTGATTTAGAGTCCTTCCCCGGATTAGAGTCCTTCCACGGAATTGGGCGCCTCGCACCTCTCGCTACTTTTAGTGGGGGAGAGGTTCTGGGAAGCGAGACCCGATACTTCGGGAAACGGCGTAGGGATGGGATGGCTGTAGATCTGGAGGCCGCAGTGTCCCACTTCATCGGCTCTCCTAAAGGTTCCTCGCTGTTTCCGGTCGGTATCTTTTTCCTCACGCCGGATACACCGGGCAGTCATCCACAGATGGCTCAGATTTCCGCAGATGTTTTTAGGTTTTCACTCAGCTGCTCGTGCTGAGAAATCGCGGCTCGTAATCCAAAGCTGCCAAAGTTTCGCATAGCGAGAGGGGCGTTCCCGCTCCCGGAGGGAGCGAAGATAGATAGCCGGGCGGCAGCGAAGCTTTGTGAGCGCCCCCAGTCTTTCCGCTCGTTCCGAAAAAAGCGGGCAGTTATCCACAGATGGCTCAGATTTCCGCAGATCTTTTTATGGTTTTTACTCAGTCGCTCTTGCTGAGAAATCGCGGCTCGTCATCCAAAGCTGTCAAAGTTTCGCATAGTGAGAGGGGCGTTCTCGCTCCCGGAGGGAGCGAAGATAGATAGCCGGGCGGCAGCGAGGCTTTGCGAGCGCCCCCGGTCCATTCCAGCGAAAGCGCCGGCCCCGGCGGGGCCGGAGAACCATGGCGCGCACACACCAGGACGGTCTTACGCCCCGACTGGGGCGGGCGGTTGTTTTTAGATAAACCAGTGGCGGCGCTCGCGGGGCTAGCTTGCCGACCGGCTCTCTGCTGGAGCCGGTGGTGACCCTCTATGGGGGAAGGCTTGTGCTGGCATTTGGGGAAAGGGAGCGTAGGATCCCAAGACCCCCTTATGGCCATTTGCTTAGAAAAAGAACTGCCCGACAAAGCCCGCGCGCTTTGGATCAAGGCGAAAAGCGCAGCCGAGTTGAAGAACTATGGGTATGCGATTTCGCTGTTACAGAACGTTTTGAAGGAGGCCCCCGGCTTCCTGGAGGGCCGCAAAATGCTTCGCTCCGCGGCGATTGCAAAGAACGACGGCAAGAAGGGGAGCAGTAGCTTTTTTGGCAGCCTTTCCTCGGTTTCATTGAGCGGTGGCGGGTCCGTAAAAAAAGACCCGCTGGCTGCGATGGAGAACTCCGAACGCATTCTGGAGGCGGATCCCTTTAACGCCGCCGCAAACAATCGGCTCAAGGATGCTGCCATTGCGGCTGGGTTTCCAGAGATTGCGGTGTTCGCCTTGGAAACCCTGGTGAAGGGCAGTCCCAAGGACACTAAGGTGCTTCACGAACTCGGGGAGTTGTACTTTTCGACTGAAAAGCCCGATTTGGCGCTGGAAGTTTTCAACAAGATTTCTGAAGTCAACCCGTCTGATTTGACCGCGCTCAAGCGTGCCAAGGACACGGCGGCCATGCTGACGATGAAGCAGGGTGGGTGGGAAACCGCCAAAAGCTACAGGGACTTGATCAAAGACAAGGACGAGGCCAAGTCGCTGGAGCAAAAGGGGCGGACCTTCAAGGATTTGACTACCATTGACTCCCAGTTGGGGGAGCTCGGGCAGCAGTACGAGGCGCAGCCCCAGAATGTCGAAGTGGTGCGCCAGATTGCGCAATTGATGGAACTGCGGCTGGAGCAAACCGGTGCTGCGGAGGATTTGGCTGGGGCGGTTCAGTGGTTCGGTTATTGCAACCAGCTGATGGGGTCGAGTGATCCGGCACTCACCCGAAAACATTCAGATCTGCTAATGCGCCAGCTGGATCACTCGATCAAAGCTTTGGAAGACTGGTTTGCCTCAGGCGGCGATGCGCATCCCGAGGCCGCGACCTATCGGGAGCAGCTTGCCACACTCAAAACAGAGCGTGATGCCGCCCAGATCGCCGAGGCTCGCAAGCGCGTGGACCGTAATCCCACGGACCTTCAGTTGCGTTTTGAATTGGGCGAGCGGATGATGGGCGCCGGACAGTTCACTGAAGCCATTCCTGAACTGCAGCGTGCAAGGCAAAACCCGAACGTCCGCCTGCGGGCAGTCAGTTTGCTGGGCCGCTGTTATGAAGAAAAGGGAATGAACGACTTGGCGGTGCAGCAGTACAAGGCTGCTGTCGCGGAGATGGTCACCATGGACGGCGCGAAAAAAGACACCCTCTACCGGCTTGCCTTGCTCCATGAGCGCTTGGGCAACCGGGCGGAGTACTTGGACTGCCTCAAAGAGGTTTACGAGTCGGATTACGGTTACATGGACGTGGCCAACCGTGTGGAGTCCAGTTACGGCTAGCCGCGCGCTGGGGTTGCTGGTTTTCTAACGAGGTGCGGTCCCAAGTTTGACAGCGGGCAGTTGAAATCGCGTAAAAATGCGCTTTTCTTCTCAATTTAGGCGTGTAGCGGTGGTGGCGTATGAAAACGCCCCTCCTGTTCACCGTCCTTTCTTGCGCATCTGCTCTTTCCCTCTTTGCAGAGTCCAACGTTGTTCTGACCGGCGTTCACAATTGCTGCAAAAAATGTGACACCGGAATCGCAGAGGCGGTGGCAAAAGTAGAGGGGGCTGTCGCCAAAACGGGGCAGGAGAAGGGAAAGGTGACGGTCACCGCCAAAGACGAGGCGACGGCAAAGCTAGCCGTCCAGTCTCTGGTAAAGAACGGATATTTTGGCGTGGGTGCAGTCGCTCCCACTGTGGTGGACCAGAAGGTGAAGTCCGCCACTGTAAATGGCTTGCACCTGTGTTGCGGTAAGTGCGTCACGGCAGCGGAGGAGGCGGTTTTGTCTGTGGCTGGAGTCACGGGACACAACGCAGCCAAGGGATCGACCTCCTTCACCGTCGAAGGAGATTTCAGCACCCAGCAGCTCTCGAACGCTCTCCACAAAGCGGGCCTCCACGGTGACATCAAGTAAAGCGCCCTGTTTTCCCGGGTTCTCTCAAGCACAGGGGGCAGTCCTGCCGCGTGCACGGGTGCAAGGACTGCTTCCCTCTCGTTCCAGTTCTGGGCCACTGACGGGGGGCTGTATTGCCGGGTGACCACCACGGGCAACGCGCTCATTCGGCACGGCTGAGATTTATTCGGGAACCCGGAAAAGCATTCGCCTATTCAAAAGGCGAGCGCAGGAGGCAGGGACCCGCTGAGAGGCGGGGGCTCAGGGTTCCTCCTAAAACCTAGTCGGAAAAGCTGGCCTCCGCTCCCTATTCTGGCTTTCGCATGCAGAAGCCGGCGGACGTTTTTTTTGCGAAAATCTCCGGGGCATTCCGCGGAAAGGCAAATGCCATTCGCTGCGCTGTGAGAAAAGCCGGAGCTGAGTTCACTCCCTCTGCTTCGCTGCGGGTTCCGGCTCAAAAAGGGCGAGCTCCCTGAACGCCTCAGCGTGTGTGTACTCGTTTTTCAAAACAGCCTTGGCGGACTCGATCACATCTGCGCGCGCCGCGGAGAGGTTGTTTTTTTCCTCCGCATCCTTTGCCAGGTCATAAACCTCCCAGTCCAGCGGACCACCCTTGGCGCCCTTGAACAGTTGACGGCGTACCGCCTTCATGTCGCCCAGGCGTACAGCCACTTGTCCACCATAGGCGCCACCCGTCCAAACCATGGGCTTCCTCGACTCAAGCGCGGGCTTTTCCCCCAGAACCACCGGGAGCAAATTTTCTCCGTAAGGCTTGCCCGGATCTGCGCCCGTGAGCGCGCATAGGGTCGGCATGAGGTCTGCGGAGTAGCCGGGCTGTTCGACAACCTGCGAAGCCTTTACTTTCCCTGGCCACCAAATGAGGGTGGGCACTCGGATTCCACCCTCATGCAGTTGGCCTTTAAGCCCACGGAGCGTGGAGACCGAATCAAAAAAACCATGGTCTACCCCGCCCACGTCGTGGGTCGTACCGTTGTCGCTGGTGAAGACGACCAGCGTGTTCTGGTCGGCCCCGGTTTCTTTGAGCTTCCGCAGCAACTGCCCGACATGTTCGTCCAGGAAGGAAATGGTCGCTGCGTAGGCGGCCCTCGGACGTGGATGAGGCAGGTAGCCCTGTTCGCCCCGATAGGGGGCCAAATCCCATTCAGTGGGATAGGCGTCGACCCATCTCTGGGGCGGTTGCATCGCCACGTGGGGTTCTAGGGGACAGTAGTACATGAAGAAGGGCTTGGATGCTTTGGCCGCCGTCTCCACAAAACCCAGCGCTTCCTCCAGGATAGCCTCTGAGGCGTGCTTCTGGCCCCGATAGGACTCCGCTTTCACCTCGCCTTCGGGTTGGCGGGCATGTCCAAGAACCCCGGGTTGGTTGAGGGATTGTTTTACCCCGTTTTTCCAAAGAAATGGCGGATAGAAGGTGTGGCACATGCGGTGGTCGGTGTAGCCGTAGAAGTAGTCCACCGCGTGTCGGTCGGGAGCTCCGGACGTTCCGTATTCGCCCATCCCCCACTTGCCAAAGGCGCATGTTGTGTAACCGGAGGCCGCGAGTGCGCGGTGCAGGGTGTAGGTGTCGGCGGCCATCGGCCAGTCGCCGCGGAGATCCTGGGGCGTCTCCTTGGGATCAGCGCGCTTGAGATCCTGTACGCTCACTCCGCCCGTGTGGCGCCCGGTGAGAAGCACATTTCGCGAGGGGGCGCAGGTGGGGGCCCCAGAGTAAAACTGGGTCCAGCGCTGGCCCTCTGCCGCGAGCCTGTCGAGGTTCGGGGTGCGGATTTTTTTCTGTCCGTA
>CAMCIN010000203.1 GCA_945874745.1 Akkermansia muciniphila
CCACCTGAGGATTTTCGATAGGGTAGCCTCTCGCTGAATCCACAGGGAACGGGGAGTGATCCACAGATATCAGCCTGTCTGATGCGGGCGCAGTGGAGGCTACCTGATTAAGCCAGAATCCCCTGCACCACCCTGGCGCCCTGGGCGTCGGTGAGGGTCATGTTTGCGCCATTGCGCAGGTAGCCGAGTTTTTCGTGGTTGAAGCCGAAGCTGTGCAGCAGCGTGGCGTGCCAGTCGTAGTGGTTGACCACGTCCTTGATGGCGTGGTGGCCGAATTCGTCGGTTTCCCCGTACACGCAGCCCCGTTTGAAGCCGCCCCCGGCCACCCACTGGCTGAAGCCGTGCGTGTTGTGGTCCCGCCCCCACTTGTCGCGGCCCGCATCGTTTTGGAGCACGGGCAGGCGGCCCATTTCGCCACCCCAATGGACCACCGTGGAGTCGAGCAGCCCGCGCTGTTTGAGGTCGAACACCAGGGCGGCGCTGCCGCGGTCGGTCTCGGCGCAGCGTTCCGGCAGGTTCTTGATCAGGCTGCCGTGGTGGTCCCAGCTTTGACCGTTGTTGAGCACCTGCACGTAGCGCACGCCGCGCTCCACGAGACGGCGCGCGATCAGGCAGCGGCGGCCGTAGTCGGCCGTGACAGGGTTGTCCACGCCGTAGAGGGCTAGGATGTGCTTGGGCTCGTTGGAAATGTCGAGGGCCTCCTTCGCCGCAAACTGCATGCGGCCCGCTAACTCGTAGCTGGCGATGCGGGCGCGCAGGTCGTGTTCGCCGGGATGCTCTTGGGCGTGTGCGTCGTTGAGCGAACGGAGCAGCGCCATCTGGCGGTCCTGGGAGCGGCCGGCCAGGGCGGCGGGAGCATCCAGGTTGAGGATATAGGGAGACTTGGCCTGCACCAGGGTGCCCTGGTAGAGGGAGGGCAGCCAACCGTTGCTCCAGTGCTGGTGCTGGAAGGTGGGCAGACCCGAGGGGTGTGCCAGCACAACGAAGGCGGGCAGGTCCCGGGTCTCGCTGCCCAAGGCGTAGGCGACCCACGCGCCGAGGCTGGGGCGGCCCACGGTGCCGCGGCCGGTGAGCATGGCGAGCATGCCCTGCAGGTGGTTGCTCACGCCGGACTTCATGGACCGGATGAGGGTGATGTCGTCGGCGACCTGCTGGAGGTTGGGGAGCAACTCGCTCAGTTCCATGCCGCTTTGGCCGGATTTCACAAAGTTCCAGGGACAGCCGAAGACCTTGGCTGAGGCCTGGGCGACGTTGTCGTACTTCACTTCGCCAGGAAACTTTTCGCCGTGCAGCTTGTTGAGGATGGGCTTCGGGTCGAAGAGGTCCATCTGGGACGGGCCGCCCATCATAAAGAGCGAGATCATCGCCCGCGCCTTGGCCGGGGCGGGCGGGGTCTTGGGCTTGAGGTCAAAGGAGTCGCCGGAGAGCAGGGGCTTTACGGGCGCGGCAAGGAGGCCCTCGTCGCGGAGCAGCGAGGCAAGTGCGAGGCCGCCGAGGCTGAAGCTGCCGCCGTGCAAAAAGTGGCGGCGCGAACAAAGGGAGGAGGGGAGGCTCATGCGGGCGGAGGGCGGGTTATTCGAGGTGCAGGAAGCGGTTTGAGGCGAGGAGCGCCTGGCAAAGCGAGCCGAACGCATCGAGGGGCGGGTCGGCGGGGGGGGCGTCCTTTGCCGGGGGATGCTGGGTGTGGTAGTCGCGGAGTTGTTCGGACTGTTCGGAGAGAAGCACGAGGAAACGGTCCTCCTCGCCGGGGGCGGGCGCCCTGCCTTGGGTGAGCATCCAGGCGCGGCGCACCTGGGCGCGCACGTCTCCGGGCAGTTCGCGGCGGAGGCGTCCTGCAAGGGCCTTGCCCGTGCGCACGATGAACTCGTCGTTCATGAGAAAGAGCGCCTGCGGGGCGACCGTGGAACTGGCCCGCACCTCGCAGTTGGGATCCATCACGGGCAGGTCAAAGGTGTCGAGGACGGTGACCGGAATTTTGCGGCGCAACTGCAGGTAGATGGAGCGTCGGTTGACCGCCGGGGCGGAGGTGTCGACCTTGGTCACGTCCCCGTTGGTGTTGAGGACCTCGACTCCCGCGACGATGCGCCCCTCCGTGGAGCGCGCCACCGAAACCGGGGGGCCGTACAGGTCCGTTTCGAGAATGCCCGCAACCGAAAGCATCGAATCGCGCACCGCCTCAGCATCCAGCCGCCGGACCTTGAACCTGCCGAAGAGCCCGTTTTCCGGATCCTTCGCGAGGGATGCCGCGTGCACCGAAGACTGGCGGTAGGCGCGGCTCAGGACCATTTCCCGGTGCATGGCCTTGAGGCTCCAGCCCGAGGCAACAAACTTTTCCGCGAGGTAGTCGAGCAGTTCCGGGTGGGTGGGCAGTTCGCCCAGCTTCCCAAAGTCCCCCGGGGAATTGACGATGCCCCGCCCAAAGTGGTGGAGCCAGACGCGGTTCATGAGGACGCGGCCCACCAGGGGATGTTTGCCGGAGGTGAGCCACTGTGCGTAGGCGAGTCGGCGTCCCGAGGTGCCCGGCTGTCCCGCGGGGGACTGGGGCAGTTCCGGGCCGCGCAGGACCGCCAGTTCCCCCGGGGTGACCTCTTCCCCGAGCTGCTCGTGATCGCCCCGGTGGTGCAGCTGGCTTTTCGGGATTTCGCCGGCCACCTCGGTGACGACGGTGAGCATCCCTTCCGTGGGCTTGGTGGCGCGCAACTTGGTGGCCTCCGCCCGTTTCTCGACGACCTGCTTGGAGGCCTTCGGGTCGTAGAGGTCTAGCCCAAACAACGCCAGGGCGGAGGGATACTTCTTCAGCAAAGCCTCCTGCTCGGGCTTCCGTTTGGGTTTCTCCGTGGCGCGGGCCTGCCTGTAGGGTTCGCGGTCCGCCTCGGGCAGTTCGAGGATCTTCTTTTCAAAGATCTCGTCCAGAAAGGCCCGCTCCATCTTTTTGGCCTCCGCCTCGACGAGTACGGCCGCTTTTTCAATCTCGGCCGCCTTGTCCCGGTCCGCCTGCGTGTAGAGCGAGACCAACCGCTGGGCGGGGGTGCGCCATTTGCGCCAGTCGAGCGCGGGGTCGAAGATCGCCCGCATCCGGTAGTAGTCGACCTGCGTGATCGGGTCGTAACGGTGGTCGTGGCACTGTGCGCAGGCCACGGTGAGGCCCAGAAGCGAGGTGCTCACCACGCGCACGGTATCGGCGACGCTTTGGTTGCGGGCGAGGTTTGCGTCAGGCACGGCGTCGCCGGTGCCGTCGGGGGACATGCGCAGGAAAGCGGTCGCCGCAAGGGCGTCAAACTTGACAGGGTCGTGGACGGCCTCGCCCAGCTTGCCCTGGGCCACACCGACGAGTTCGTCCCCGGCGAGCTGTTCCTGAATGAAGCGGTTCCAAGGCTTGTCCGCGTTCATGGCGCGGATGACGTAGTCTCTGTAGCGCCAGGCGTGCGGGCGCACCGAGTCCGCGTCCGCATAGCCGTTGGTGTCGGAGTAGCCGACCACGTCGAGCCAGTGGCGGGCCCAGCGTTCCCCGTAGGATTTGGAGGCGAGCAGGCGGGTGACGGCGGCCTCGTAGGCTGCGGGCCGCTTTTCGGGGGGGAGCGCCACAAAGGCGGCCGTTTCTTCGGGCGTGGGCTGGAGGCCTGTCAGGTCGAGGGTCACGCGCCTCAGGAGGGTGGCCGGCTCGGCCTCGGGGGCGAAATCGAGGCCGTTTTGAAGCAGCTTTTGGCGGATGAGCGCGTCGATGGGTGGGACCTCGGCAGCTGGCGGCAGCGTGGCCGAGGGCGGGCTCTTCACCGGCTGGAAGGCCCAGAAGGTGCGGTCCTCCTCGGTGATGTAGGGTCCGGGGGGGAGCGTGGCCGGCTCCGAGGCGCTGGTTTTTGCGCCCGCCGCCACCCACGCCTCGAGCGTTGCGAGTTCTTCTGCGCTGAGTTTCTTGCCCTTTTTGGGCATTTCGCCTTCGCGGATGACCCGCAGGATTTCACTTTCCGCCGGGTTCCCGGGCAGGAGCAGGGGGGAGCCGTCCTTGGTTTGGCCGTCCATGAACCGGCGCAGGCGCAGGTCCACGCCCCCGCCGGGCTTGGGCTCCTCGCCGTGGCAGTGGGTGCAGTGGGCCTTAAAGATAGGACGGATCTGCGTTTCGTACACCGGTGTCCCGGCTCCGGTTGCCGCGCTGAGGGTGGGCGCCGCCAGAAACGCGAGGGCGGTTCCGGTCAGGAGAGCGCGGGTGCGGGAGGCCTCTCGCGGGGGTGTGCGACGTGGATTCATTCTATGCTCAAAAACAACCCTTTGAGGCCAAGCTTTGTTAGTGTTTGTCGACGGCTGGAACTCTATTGAAAGCTGGGGTTTGACTCGACTTCATCAGTTGGCTAAAGGATGCAGGATGCAGCCGCATCCCCCCCACGGTCTGTCCCGGCGTCACGCTCTTCAGGCGGGAGCCATCGGCCTGCTCGGCCTAGGCACAAACCACCTGTCCGCCCTGCGCGCGCTGGGCGGGGATGCCGCCCTGCGGAGCCCCTCCGGAGCGCCGCCGCCGGCGGGTTTACCCGCGGCCAAGGCCCGCTCTGTGGTGTACATTTTTCTCTCCGGGGGACTCGCCCAGCACGAAAGTTTCGACATGAAACCCGATGCGCCGTTGGAGTTTCGCGGGGAGTTTGCCCCAATCTCCACCAGCGCGGACGGAATTCAGGTTTGCGAGCATCTGCCGAAATTGGCGCGGCTCGCCCACAAATACGCACTGGTCCGTTCGCTGACGCACCCTTCCAACGATCATTCAGGGGCGCATCACATCATGCTGACGGGCCGTTCGGAACTGCCCGCCGGCTTCGACCGGACCAAGCCCAAGGAGACGGACTGGCCGGGGATGGTGGCCCTGGCGGGGTCCATCCTGCCGCCCCTGCACAACCTGCCCCCCGCGCTGGTGCTGCCCGATAAGCTCCAGCACCGGGAGGGGCGCTTTTTACAGGGCCAGTTTGCCGGACAGCTCGGCAAGGCGCACGACCCGTGGTTTCTGGAAATGTCGCCCTACCATTCGGCGCATTACGGCGCCTATCCGGAGTATCTGTTTCACCATGAAAAGGGGGCGCTCCAGGACGAGCGGTTGGTTTTTCAGGCGCCCCACCTTTCCCTCCCCCAGGGGCTCACCAACCAGCGGTTGCTCGACAGGCTCTCGCTGCGCAGTTCCCTGGAGCAACAGTCCCGGCGACTGGCGGAGTCCATCGAGGACACCGCCTTTGACCGTTACCGGGAGGCGGCCGTTTCTCTGCTCACCGACCAGAGTGTGCGCCAGGCCTTTGATCTCGGCCAAACCCCACCGGCCACCCTTGCGCGTTACGGTGACAATAGCTTCGGTTGGTCGCTCCTGATGGCCCGCCAGCTTTTGGAAAGCGGCGTGCGCCTCATTCAGGTCAACCTCGGCAACAACGAATCCTGGGACACCCATCAGGCGGCCTTCCCCAATTTGAAAAACTTCCTGCTGCCGCCCATGGACCGCGCGGTGAGCGCCTTTCTCGAGGATCTGGACGCAAGCGGACTGCTGTCCGACACACTCGTGGTCATGGGCAGCGAGTTCGGGCGCACCCCCAAGATCTCAACGTTGCCGGGGGCGAAGTTTCCCGGGCGCGACCACTGGGGCGCCGCCCAGACGGTGCTGCTCGCGGGCGCGGGGGTCAGCGGCGGCACCGTGATCGGGGCCACCGACAAAAAGGGGGCCTATCCGGTCAGCGCCCCGCAGAAGCCCGAGAACCTGGCCGCGACGATCTATCAAGCGCTGGGCATTCCCCGCACGATGGAGTGGCACGACCCGCTGCAACGGCCGCACATGCTTTATCAGGGGGAACCCATTCAGGGCCTCATCTGAGCGGGCCTCCTTTCCTTCAAACAAACCCAGGCGGCGTCAGACGCCTGCACTTGCCGGTTTCCGTCTCTTCACCCGTAAAAACTCCCCCCATGCAACCAAACCTGTCCTCCCCCACGCGCCGCGAGTTTGTCCGGCAAACCACCTTCACCGCCGCCGGTTTGCTGGGTTTTCCAGCGCTCCTGCGCAGCCAGTCGCCCAACAACCTCCTCAATGTGGCCGTCATCGGTTGCGGGGGGCGGGGGGCGGCAAACCTCGGGAGTATTGCCGGGGAAAACATCGTGGCGCTTTGCGATGTGAACGAACTGAGCCTGAGCGGCGCGGCCAAGCGCTACCCAGACGCCAAGCAGTTCCGGGATTTCCGCAAGATGTACGACACGCTCAAGGATGGGGAGTTTGACGCGGTGGTGGTGTCGACCACCGAGCACACGCACGCGTTTGCGACGCTGCCAGCGTTGCTGCGCAAAAAGCACGTCTACTGCGAAAAGCCCCTCACGCGCGACGTGTACGAGGCGAGGATCGTGACCGAGGCTGCCCTAAAGGCTGGGGTGGCCACGCAGATGGGCACCCAGATCCACGCGGGCACCAACTACCGGCGGGTGGTGGAGCTCATTCAGGGCAGGGCGATCGGCGCGGTCAAGGAGGTGCACGTCTGGGTAAACCGGACCTGGGGCTGGCAGAGCGACGCCGACGCCAAGGCCAACGGAGACCGCTTCAGCACTCAGGAGCGCCCGACGGAGGTGGATCCGGTTCCACCCGAACTCGACTGGGACCTGTGGATTGGTCCGGCGCCCTGGCGCCCCTTCAACAGCATCTACATTCCCGGCAACAAATGGTACCGCTGGTGGGACTTCGGCAACGGCACCATGAGCGACCTGGGCTCCCACTGGAACGACCTCCCCTTTTGGGCGCTCAACCTAGATGCGCCCTTGTCGATCGAGGCGAGCGGTCCACCGCCGCATCCGGAGTTGGCGCCGGCCTCGATGAGCGCCGCCTACCAGTACGGGCCAAGGGACGGCCGGCCTGCGGTGAAAGTGGTCTGGCACCAAGGCTCCCACAAGCCCCCGCAGTGGGAGCAGAAGGAGATTCCGCAGTGGCCCAGCGGAGTGCTTTTTGTCGGGGAGAAGGGGATGTTGCTGGCCGATTACGGCAAGCACCTGCTGTTGCCAGAGAAGGACTTTGCCGGTTTTGTGCCACCTTCCCCGACGCTCCCCGACTCCATCGGCCACCACAAGGAGTGGCTGCACGCCTGCAAGACCGGCGCCCCGACCACCTGCAACTTCGGCTACAGCGGCCGCCTGACCGAGGCGAACCACCTCGGCAACGTGGCTTTTCGGGCGGGCAAAAAAATCGAGTGGGACGCCAAGAACATGCGGATTCCCAACGCGCCGGACGCCGAGCGTTTTCTGCGGCGGGAATACCGGTCCGGCTGGAAGCTGGTGTGAGGCAGGGGGCAGGTAAGGCCGCCGGTCGGTGAAGGTTTTGGGGCTAAAGTAAGAGAGTCTAGCGTCGGGGCGGTGGCAGTTAACTCTGGAGGACGAGAAAGCTGGACGGCCCGAGGGTCATCGCCCAGTTGTTTGCCAGCTTTTGTCTCCGTTGGGTTTAAGCGAAAAACGGGAATGGAGCATCAAGACAAGCGTACGCCGCATCCCGGAGGGGCTGCCAGCGTGTGCCCGCGTATGTCCTCGACCTGGATCACGCAAAGGAGACACACTCCGGATTCCCTGTGGCTGGCATCCCTTTAGGATGCGAACGAGGGGAGGGAGGGTACCGCTGGTGTCGCTTCGCTCAACCACCGGTTAACGGCTGAGAACCCTACGGGTTCAGGGGATGCCTCAGTCGCTCAGCAAATGAGGTGTTTGAGGGCGACAGTCATGTCTTTACCGGCTTTGGAGACAGCGCACAGGGACTCACCCAGTGGGTGAGTTTGAAACGAGGTCTCTTTGAAGTGCATGTCCTATTTTGGCAGCGAGTTGCATCAAATTTGCCGAACTTTCATTCCCGTTTTTAGGTTTAGCTCTCCATCTCAGGGCCTAGTGCGGGTTCACAAATGCTTAAATGCAATTGGCGATGAAGGGCGACCTGAGTGGCCCGGCAACCATCGGCCCCAGTTTTTTAAGGCAAGTGGGAACCGTTCCAAATGGCTGTATTCGGTTTATCAAAACCCCGAACAGAATGTGATGCCGGAAACCACATGAAACGCTATGCATCCCAACGGTATGCCAGGCCGCAGTGGGGCGTTTCATAGAGGCCTTGGATCGTTTGCTGGCACCCCTTC
>CAMCIN010000204.1 GCA_945874745.1 Akkermansia muciniphila
ACCAGCCCACCCACCCAGGTAGAGCCTGTATACCAAACGCCCCCACTCGGACTGACAGTGAACTCCGCGGCTCCTGCGGGAGTGCCGGCGAGCGCGGCGGAGACCAGCAGCGCGCTGTTGAGGCCCTTCCACCAAGGATGAAGGAAGCAGTCCAGCAGACGTTTCGATGGTTCGCTCACAGGTGCGATGGTTGTTTTAGTAGCTGTCATCTTCAAAAGGTTCGTTTGGGATCTCAGAGTTAGATACTGCGATATTAAATGTTTGTTGCGAACTTAGGCGAGCACTAAGGCAACCACTTGACTGCGATGAAGCCCCAGATGCCGTGGCGAACTGAGTAGCCAAAAGCCTGCGGGGACCGGGACTACCCGGCGCGAGTGGTTGCGACACCCTGCGGGGCCGGGGGCGGTGAGAGAAATTGGCTGCTGAGGGGTCCTGCTTAATGTTAGGTACTCAGCCCGTATGAAACAGTTCTTGGTATTCCCCCTAACTTTGCTCTGTCTCTTTTGCGCCGATTCGCCTGCCGCAGAAACTCCTCCCCTCAAACCGTCCTCCGCTGACATCTCCTACGGCGACGCAGACCGACAAAAGCTGGATGTCTACGCCCCCGCTGGCGCAAAAAACCTCCCCGTCGTCTTCTGGATTCATGGCGGCGGCTGGCAAGGCGGCGACAAGACAAGCGTACAATATAAGCCACAGGCATTTGTGGACCGGGGCTTTGTGTTTGTCTCCACCGCCCACCGGTTGCTTCCTTCAGTCGAGATCCCTACCATCTTTCAGGACGTCGCAAAGTCACTCGCCTGGGTGTACGCAAACATCGCAAAGCATGGAGGAGACCCGAATCGCCTCCTGGTGATGGGACACTCCTCAGGCGCACAACTCGCGGCGCTGCTGTGCACCGACCAACGCTACTTGAACGCGGAAGGGGTCCCGTTTTCCGCCCTCAAGGGCTGCGTGCCGGTGGATGGTGACACCTATGACGTCCCAGCCATGATTGAGACGGCCGAGACCCGCCTGCGGGTCCATGGAATGCCTCTTCCAACCAATGGACACCGCCAGAAATTTGGCAACGACCCAGCTAGGCATCGCGAGTATTCAGCAGTCACCCATGTCACTCAGGGCAAGGGCATTCCACCCTTCTTAATCCTCCATGTGGCGGACCACCCTGACAACTCGATTCAAGCACGGCGGTTTGAAGCGGCACTCAAAGGAGCCGACATCTCCGTGAAGGTTTTCGGGGCCCGCGAAACAAATCACGGCCGGATCAACAGCAACCTCGGACTGCCCGGCGATCCCTCCACCGCAGCCCTGTTTAATTTTGTGACCGAGGCACTTGCAAAGTAGCCGGCGCCCTTCTGCAGACGCCGCGGGAATGGGCAGTCATCCACAGATTGCTCAGATTTCCGCAGATGTTTTTATGGTTTCCACTCATCTGCTTCATCTGAGAAATCTGCGGATAGTTGGCTAAAGAGCCGGTCCCGAGGCTTCAGTGAGGAGAGTCGATGCAGTGGAGCACGGCGGCCTCGAGATCGACAGCCGGTTGGGACCTCCTGCCGCGACCGCGCAGCCCTACGCGCCCACGGCCACCACGCTGCCGGTGGAGTGGCTTTGCAGCGCCGCAGCGAATATCTCGTGGCTGGCCACCGCCTCCTCTGGGGTCGCGCACCCGAAGCGCCCCCCCAGTTGGCCGGCGCGCTCCATCAGGAAAGCCGCCCACATTTGCTGGATCACATCCGGAAAACCGGGTTCAAAAATCCCGCCCGTAACCACCTTAAACGGCGTGCCAAAACCCAGTTCCGTCCGCTTCCACCACTGCTCCTTCCCTCGCTCAAACTGCCACAGCGTCTTTGGTTCCGCCGTGCTGAAACGCACCCCACCATCGGTGCCTAGAATTTCCAAAAACCAAGTGTTGATCGCGCCGGGAGCCAGCCGTTTCATCTCCATCCGCAGCGGCACTGCCTCGCCGCCAATCTGCGTCCAGCAGTGCAGCAGAGCATTGTCCCAGGTGTCGCATTCAGCCTGGCCGCCGCGCCCGTCGGGCCTCTGCGGATAGCCTTTTTGCAACTGCGCAAACACCCGCTCGGGCCTCCAACCCAGCCGCAGGGGGACGTGGCAGGCGTGCATCCCCAAATCATTGAGCACCCCACCCACTCCGCACACTGCGTTCAACCGCTTCCAGTTGGCCGCCTTGTGGGGGTCCAGATCGCTGCTGTGGTGGAAGCCGGAGACTACCTCCAACACCCGCCCCAGCGCACCGGACCTGGCGTACTCCACCGCCCGTTGCGCCCCCGGAAAAAACGGCATCTCCGAGCTGCACCGTACAAAACGGCCACTGCGGCGAACCGCCTCGAGGATGTTCCGGGCCGCCGCCAGATCGAGGCCGAAGGGCTTCTCGGCAAGCAGATCCTTCCCCGCCGCAAGCGTATCGCAGTACACCTGTTCGTGCAGGTTGTGGGGCACGGCCGCGTACACGACGTCAACCTCGGGATGGTTGATGAGCTCGTGGTAGTCGGTCGTCCGGAGCGTGCAGCTCGGGATGCCTTCAAACCAGGCGAGCGCCGCTGGGTTGAGGTCGGCCACGGCCGTGAGGACCGGGCGGACGGTGACATCGGTCAGGGCGCACCACCGGGCAAAGCCGGACGCGATTTCACGGCCCATGAGGCCGCCACCAATGATTCCAATACGGACGTCGTGCATCATAAAAAGTTTTTCAGAAATCCACCCTCAGATGGCTCAGATTTTCGCAGAGAAAAGGGAAACCCTAAAAAAACATCTGCGGCATCTGAGTCATCTGCGGATCACTCCTTGTTCCATACGGAATCAGCGGACTCCGAGCAGGTGTTTGAGGATATAGAGCTCGAGCGCTTCGTAGTCGCGCGCATCGCGGCACTGGGCGATGAGAGAGTGGTCAAGGGCGCGAACCTTGTCGACGAGGTGGAGGAACAGCTCCCGGCTGTTGCGCAGATGGTCGGTCACGGGACAGCCGCGCTGGGTGCGGATGGCCTTCACATCGAGCCCGATGAATTCGCCGCGACTGCCGTACCCGGCCTCCTCGAGGACGCGCACCTGGTTGAAAGCGACCCGGAGGTTTGCACCGCCGAAGTTTTTGTCCTGGTCGTATTTCAAGCCGTTCTGGTCATTGAGATGGACGCTTCCAAGTTTGTCGTGCGCGAGAGCGAAGGCCATTTCGTCGCTGGGATCCAACCCGGCGAGGAGCGCGTGAGCGCTTTCTATAAGCCCCTTGACCCGTGAGTGATCCTTGGAGGCGAAGGAAAGGGCGAGCGCATGCCCGATGGTGGGCACGTAGGCCTGGTCGGTGGGCTCGTTGGGCTTGGGTTCAATCCAGATTTCGACCTCCTTGTCGTACTCCAATACGGCGTTGATCGTGCCGAGGATCCGCTCGTAGGCGAGCCGCGCGTCCTTGGCTTCGCGGATGTAGGTCCCCTCGCGGGCTAGCCACAGGACGATCGCCTTGCTGCCAATGGCGCGGGCGATGTCGACGCACTTGCGGGTGCGTTCCCACGCGTAGTCCCGGTCCGAGGCGCAGTTAGCGGTGTAGGCGCCGTCGGTGGTCTGCTCGGCAAACCAGAGCCGGGGCGCTACGAACTCGGGGGTGAGTCCCTGGTTGTCGAGCATCCGCTTGACCTCGGCGGCCTTCTGCTGGATCTGGGCGGCGGTGAGGCCGTCGATGCCGGGGACCACGTCGTCGTCGTGAAACTGGACGCCCTCGAATCCCAGCGGGCGGTAGAGCGCGAACTTTTCCTCGTGGGGAAAGGCGGGGCGCACTTCGCCGCCGAAAGGGTCGGCGCCCTCGCTGATGTTCCATGGGCCGAAGGAGAAACGGTACTGGGTGTGTGAACTCATGGACCTACGTTAGGGGCAGCCGGATCGGGACGCTACGCCTCGAGTGCCAAAGACTGCGACTATCATCCCGGTTTGAGTTGGCAGAACCGCTTTTGGCGGCCATGAAAGTGCGCATGCGCGCCGCCAGAGAAACCATCCGCCTGTCCGAGGGGCACTCCTTCCGACTGCTGCGCTGGGGGCGCTCGCTGAGCGAGGTCGAATGCGTGTTGGCGCCCGAGCGGACCCAGCCCCTGAGCGGGGAGGGCGAACGCTGGCACTTTCACGTGGAGATGGAGCTGACGCTTTTTACCCGGGGCTCGGGCACGCGCTTTGTGGGGGATCACATCGGGGCGTTTGGCAGCGGGGATCTGGTGTTGCTGGGGGAAAAGCTGCCGCACTACTGGCACTGCCGTGGGGCTTCGAGCGGGCTTTCCGCGCAGTGGCATTTTCCGGAAAGCCATGCGCTTTGGATGTTTCCGGAGATGCTCTCGGTCCTCCCGCTTTTCGAGCGGGCCAAGCGCGGACTGCACCTCACGGGCAAGGTGGCCGCCGAGGCGGGCGGGATGCTTCAAGGGTTGCAGCGCAGCAAGGGCGCGGGCCGGCTCGCGCTGCTGCTCGGACTGCTCCACCGGATTGCGGAGGGCGCGGAGGGCGAATGCCGGCCACTGTCTGCGCGCGCCTTTTCGCTGCCTGCGGGGGAGGGCCACCAGCGGGCGATCGCCGCGGCGGTGCGCCACCTTGTGGCCAACCATCGGGAGACGGTACGGTTGGAGGAATTGCTGGCGCTCACGGGGCTGAGCCGTTCGAGTTTTGCGCGCCAGTTCAAACAGCACTCGGGGAGGAGTTTCAGCGAGTTTCTCAACGGGCTCCGGCTGGAGGGAGCGTGCCGGGAGCTACTCGAGAGCGGTCGCCCTGTACTGGATATCGCTCTGGCATCTGGGTTTACGCAGGTTTCTTTTTTCAACAGACTGTTCCGCCGCACGTACGGCTGCAGCCCTAGCGCGTTTCGGGCGGCTCAGAGCCCTGCCTGAAAAAGCAAAACCCGCTTTCCGTCAGCATACTATAAAAATTCAACTCAGGAGGTTTCGCAGGGTCAGAGACGACGATTCAGAGGTTTATCCGCAGATGTAAGAGATGTCACAGAAGAGAGGAGGACAGCAGGTGGATCTCTGGAGCTCTGCGTCATCTGTGGACAAATGTCTGTTGTGCAGCTTTTAGCGAAACTGTTTCGCAGTGGATTCCCGCCCGGCGAGCACCGTTTGGGGTTGCCGTTCGATCGTTGGATTTGCCGCTTCTAAAGACCTCGGTTGCTAACTACATTTTAGTCAGTCGCGACACACTCCCCCTGCCCCCCCCAAGGCCGTGAATCCCCCTTCTCCCCGCCCGTTGTTTTCCTCTGCGCTGAGCCGCCGCTCTTTCATCACGGCCTCAACCGCTGCATGCTTTGGGCTGCCTCTGGGCAAAGCCGCGCCAGGAAGCGGGCCAACGCTGCAGCGCAAAAAGCCCGCCAAATCCACCATCCTCTTCTTCCTGTGCGGGGGCGCCTCGCACATCGACATGTGGGACATGAAGCCGGACGCGCCGGTGGAATACCGCGGCGAGTTCTCCCCCATCGCCACCACGGCGCCAGACATCCGCCTCTGCGAGCATCTGCCGCTGCTGGCCAAGCAGGCGCACCACTTCTCGCTGGTGCACGGTGTCACCGATTACGGCCGGGCAACAGGAGACCACCACGCCGGCTACTATTACAACCTGACGGGCCACGCCCCGGACGCTTCCTTTAAGTTGCAGGGCAACGACCGGCGCCCCCAAGCCACCGACTGGCCCCACATGGGCTGCGTCATTGGGGCGCAGCGCAAAGAGGCAGGCAAGCTGCCCAATGTCATCACCTTGCCACACAAACCCAGCAAGGCGCCCTACACAAGACCCGGGCAGTTTGCCGGCCGGATCGGGCTCGAACACGACCCCTTTTTCCTCAATGGCAGCACGGAAAGCCCGCTGAACTTCAGCGCCCCGACGCTCACGCTCAACGCCGATTCGGCTCCCGGGAGAATCGAAGATCGCAAGGCGATGCTCGAGGCCCTTTCCTCGATGCGCAGGGAGCTCGACCACGACGAGTTTGTGCGCAACTACTCGGTCCAACAGGCGCGCGCCTTCCAGCTTCTGTCCGCCTCAGGCACCGCAGGAGCTTTTGATATCCGCTCCGAACCGGAGTCGGTGCGCGCGCGGTACGGCAGTTCCATCAACGGCACCAGCCTGCTCATGGCCCGGCGCCTTGTGGAAGCCGGGGTGCCCTTCATTACCGTTTTCTGGAAGGAAAACGAAGCGATCGCCAAGCGTTGCAAAAGCGCCGGCGGCTGGGATACCCACGCTTCCAACTTCGACTGCCTCCGCGAGTACCTGCTTCCCGAATTTGACCGCGGCTTTTCCGCGCTGCTCGAGGACCTGCACCAACGCGGGCTGCTGGAGGAAACGCTCGTCCTCGTCTCCAGCGAGATGGGGCGCAAACCGCAAATCGGGGACCCGCGCTCTGGCGGTCGCACGGGTGCGGGCCGCGACCACTGGACTTCGTGCATGAGCGTGTTGATGGCGGGCGGCGGAGTGCAGGGCGGGCAGGTGTGCGGGCGCACTGACAAGCATGCGGCCTATCCGGCGGAAAAACCCTACGGCCCCGAAGACATTACCAAGACCGTCTACCACGCCATGGGCATCCACAACCTGGAGGCAACGGACAACATGGGGCGGCCATACAACCTGCTGGACGAGGGCAAGCCGCTGCTTGATCTTTTTTCTTAAAGCACGCCCAACCCACCACACCCATGCCTCCTTTTTTTCCAAGCGCGCCGAACGGCCGGTTTTTTTTGAGACTGCTGTGCGCGCTGGCGCTCTGCCGCCCCGGCGCACTCGCGGACGACTCGCGTGTCCATGGAAAATCCGTTCATGGCGAGGCGTTTGACGAAGGCCCGAGACAGGCGGCTTTCCTCCTGGGCGCCGGGAGTGCCGGCAAGGTCGCTTTCGCCGTCTCCTCGAAAAACCCGGAGGCACAGGCTTTTTTCCAGCAGGGGGTCGGGCAGCTGCATGCGTTTGCTTTTTACGAAGCGGAGCGTTCGTTTCGCGAGGTTCTCAAGCTGGATCCGAAGTGCGCAATGGGCCACTGGGGGATGGCGATGGCCAACCGGTTCAACCAAAAACGGGCGCGTGAACTGCTGGCAAAGGCCACCGAGGGGAAGTCCGGGGTGGATGCGAGGGAGGTGCAGTGGATAGACGCGTTCCAGGCTTTCTTTGCCGAAAAGCCGGATGAGATGGCACGTCGCAAAGCCCTGGTCAGGGCTCTGGAAAAAATCGTCATGGACTATCCGGAGGATCTGGAAGCCAAGGTGTGGCTGGTGCTCCAACTCTGGGAGAACAGCTCGCACGGCATCCCCACCGAAAGCGTTGTCGCGCTGGATTCGCTCCTCGCTGAAGTGCTGCGCAAGGCCCCCCTGCACCCCGGGGCCCATCATCTGCGGATCCACATCTGGAACCAGCAGGACGACAAGCGCGCGCTCGGCTCAGCCGCGTTGTGCGGCCAGAGCGCCCCTGGCCTGGCGCACATGTGGCACATGCCGGGGCACACCTTCAGCCGGTTGCGGCGATTCGCGGACGCCGCCTGGCACCAAGAGGCGGCAGCGCGTACGGACCATGCCTGGATTCTGCAACGCCACTTGGTGCCGGACCAAATCCACAACTACGCGCACAACAGCGATTGGTTGGTGGAAACTCTGGGCTTCAACGGCGAGGCCTCAAAGGCACTCGAGATCGCGCAAAACATGATCGAACTGCCGAGGCTTGCCCCAAAAACGGCGGTCATCGGAAGGCTCCGCCCGCTGGACGAAAAGTCCAGCAACGCGATGGGCACACGGCGCCTCACCGAATTGCTGCTCACCTTCGAGCTTTGGGACGAGGCGCTCCGGCTGGCCGGGACCCCTTACCTGGAGAAGCAGAACGATCCAGTGCGGGAGGCCGCCCGCCAGCGACTTCTGGCGGCCGCCCACTACGCAAAGGGGGACCGGGCGCAGGCCGAGCGCGCGCAGGCCGGTCTGGAAAAGGCGCTTTCCCAAGCCTTAAGCGAGCGGGTCGAAGCGGCGGACGAGGCAGAGCGCAAAGCGGCCGAGGCGGGAAAGTCCGGGGCGGACCTTGCACGGGCCGCCCACGACGTGCTCCAACAGCGGAAACTCGGGGTGGACGCCTGCCGCTCGCACCTTGCGGAAA
>CAMCIN010000205.1 GCA_945874745.1 Akkermansia muciniphila
AGCAGACCTCCGATCTGGCGATTGTCGACGCGCTGTCCGCCGCGCTCGAGAAACGCGGACTCGCCGTGGGCGCGTTTTACTGCCAGTCGCTGCGCGAACCGGCGGTGCAGGCGGCGCTGCTGGCGCAAAGCTGGGGAGCTGCTCCCCCCGACGCGGTGCTCACTTTGCAAAGTTTCTCCGCCAGCCACGCAGGATCCAATGCCTCGGCGTTTTTGAGGACGCTGGACTGTCCCGTCTTGCAGGTGGCGGTTTCCTCCACGGGCAGGGCGGTGTGGGAACGCAATCCGGCCGGTCTTGCACCCGGAGAGGCGGCCATTCAGGCGGCGCTTCCCGAGCTGGACGGACGGGTGTTCGCCACCGTGGCGGGGTTTAAGGAAGAGGCAACGCTCCTCGCGGATTCCCAGTGCACCCTCAAAAAACTGCGGCCCGACCACGCCCAGATCGAACATTTGAGTGACCTTACCGAGCGCTGGGTGCGGCTGAAAAAGCTCAATCCCAGCGCCAAGCGGGTGGCCATCGTGCTGTCCAATTATCCCAACCGGGACGGTCGCGTGGGCAACGGCGTCGGACTCGACACCCCGGCAAGCGCGCTGGCGCTGTTGCACGCACTCGCGGAGGCGGGCTACGCCGTGGGGCCGATCCCCGAGGACTCCGACGCCTTGATGCGCCTTCTGCTCTCCGGGGTCACCAACGATCCGGAGGGCTCCTACGGGAAAGCTGCCGCACAGTCCGTTCCCCGCGGGGCCCTCGAATCCTTGCTGAACGACTGGCCCGCGCACCGTGCACAGGAGCTGCGGTCCGCCTGGAACGGCGGCCTTCCGGACCACCTCCCCGTAGCCGGAATCCAGCTGGGAAACATCTTCCTCGGGATCCAACCCGCGCGCGGCTTTTCCCAACAAACCCAGGCGATCTACCACAGCCCTGATATTCCGCCCCCGCCGGGGTACATTGCGTTTTACCACTGGCTCCGGGAGGAATTCCGAGCGGACGCAATCGTCCACCTCGGCAAGCACGGAAACTTGGAATGGCTCCCCGGCCGCGCGCTTGCTCTTGGCGCGGACGACTATCCCCGGCTTTGCCTTGGTGCGGTGCCACACTTTTACCCGTTCATCGTCAACAACCCAGGCGAAGGCACCCAGGCCAAGCGGCGCACCCATGCGGTCATCGTCGACCACCTGACCCCGCCCCTGACACGCGCCGGTTTGTACGGAAAGATGGAGCCGCTCGAACGCCTTCTCGAAGAGCACACCCACTGCGTCGCCCTTTACCCAAGACGCGCCGCGGAGCTTGAAGCCGAGATGGAGACGCTTCTCGCAGATGCCCCCTGGCGGGCGGACCTTCCTTCCCAGGAGCTTTCCGCACTCGCGAATTTTCTGTGCGAACTGAAGGAAAGCCAGATCCGCTCCGGGCTGCACATTTTGGGCTCCCCACCCCGCGGCGAGCAGCAGATTGATTTTCTACTCAGTCTGCTGCGTCTTCCGAGTGGCGGGCGGGTCGGGCTTTTTGAAGCGCTACAAGGAGTGCCGGTGGCGATGGAAACCCTCCCCCCCGCAGCCCGCGATGCACTCGACCGTGAGGCCCGGGACTGGATCGCCGACGCACTCGTACACGGCTCTGCCCCGGCTGAGACCAGCACGTTAGCGAGCTTGCGCGCCTTTTTGCGGGAATCGCTGGCACCTCTGCTGGCCCGCACCACCGAGGAAATGGACCACCTGTTGCACGGGCTTGCCGGCGGGTTTGTCCCCCCCGGAGCGGCCGGCGCACCAACCCGCGGCAGAGTCGACGTGCTCCCGACTGGACGCAACTTCTACGCGTTGGATCCGCGCGTGGTGCCTACTCCCACGGCGTGGCGCTGCGGCAAGGCCTTGGGTGAGTCGCTGCTCAAGCGGCACTTTCAGGACCATGGCGAACCGTTGCGCACGCTTGCGCTCGTGGTTTGGGGCACTTCCAACATGCGCACCGGCGGAGACGACCTGGCGCAGGCCCTCTGGCTGTGGGGCTGCGAGCCGGTTTGGGAGGAGGCCTCGGGCCGGGTCGTGGACTTCAGGATCCTACCGACCGCACTGCTGGGACGGCCCCGGGTGGACATCACCCTGCGGATTTCTGGGCTCTTCCGGGACGCCTTTGGCGACACCGTCCGTCTACTCGCGACCATTCCTAAACGGCTCGCCGCGCTGGACGAACCCGACGCGCTCAACCCAATCCGCGCTGCCTGGAAGAGCGACAGAGAGCGCCTCCTCTCGAAGGGTATTTCTCCCGAGAACGCCGAGCGCACAGCGGTGCTGCGCGTGTTCACCTCGGGCCCGGGCTGCTATGGCACCGGCTTGCTCCCACTTCTGGATGCGGGCAACTGGGAGACCAAGGAGGATCTCGCAGCGGTCTTTGTACGCTGGGGCCAGTTTGCGGCGGGTTCCGACGGCAGCCTCACCGAGGAACCCGAGGCGCTACGCCGCCGCCTCGCGCAAGTGGAGGCCGTGGCGCAAAACCAGGACAACCGGGAGCACGACATTTTGGATTCGGACGACTACTTCCAGTTTCAAGGCGGTCTGCACACGGCCGTAAGCGTCCTGCGCGGGGCGGAACCGGCGAACTACCATGGCGACTCGTCCAATCCCGATGCGCCCAAAATGCGCACCTTGGAGGAGGAGTTTGTGCGGGTGCTCCATAGCCGCGCCCTCAACCCTCGCTGGATCGGAGCGATGCAGCGCCACGGGTACAAGGGCGCCTTTGAAATGGCGGCCACCGTCGACTATCTCTACGGGTACAGCGCGACGACAGGGATCGTGGCTAGCCACCACTTTGAAGCGGTCGCCCATGCACTGCTACTTGGGCAGGAGGCCTTTTTCCGCGCACACAACCCAGACGCGCTGCGCGAGGCATCGACGAAACTGCTCGAAGCCGCACAACGCGGTCTGTGGACCGCACCCAACGCGGCGACGCTCAACGCCCTGGAAACAGTGGTACTTTCCCTCGAGGCCGACCGAGAGTAAACGGCACCAAAAGGGCTAAAACCTCACCCCCACAGAAAACAGGCCCGTGGTCTGGTACTGATCGCCACCGACTTGCTGCCGGCCGCTCACTCCCAAGGTCAACTTCCCGCCAAAGGTCGCCTGCACCCCGAGATCGAACATCGCGCTGTCGGTCACCAGGTTTCTTCCCGCTACCGTGAAACTCGATGTTCCAACCCGATAAGGAATCGCTTTTCCGCTGCTCGTGTAGTCGTGAACCCAGTAGGCGGCCCCGTCCACGCCAAGGTCGATACCGTTGCTCACGGGACCGTGACGGCCAACCCGCAATCCCACTTTGCTAAGCAGGCGGTCATTGTTGATTTTGTCGAAGGCTACAGGGAAGGTCCCGCCCTGCTCCTCGAACGCCCCCTGTGCGATGTTCACAAATTGAAGCCGCGCGACTGGCGCGACCTGCCAGGGACTCTTTGCGTGAGTGAGGTTTAGGGTCATCCCGACGCCCGCGTGAAGTTCGTCCGAGGAAAACTTTGCCTTCGCGGTGCCACCTAGTGCGTCCCGCGTGCTTTCCTGATCATTCCGGCCCCACATCGCAGAGGAATCCAGGGTAACAGCCTCGATACCAATGCTCCCGTACCCACCAAGCCCCCAGTAATCCGCATCCATCCGGAGAGAGTGGTGGCAGTCTTGCATGCAGACTGGTTTTCGTTCATACCAGTCTCCTGAGAAGACCATCATCGTGGGGCGGTTCGTCAGAGACTCGGGGATGCGTTGGAGCTCCCCTTCCCAAAACTAACCCCGAGGGAGGCTTCCACTTTACAATGGGAGCTCCGGTCTTTGGAGGGGGATTCAGAAGAGTTTCCACGGGCGCAAAAAATTCTACTGACTGAAGAAATCCCGCCGCGTGGCGTCAGTTTGCCAGAGGGAGTCGAAGTAATTCCCGTATGGCACTGGCTACTCTGCCCAGCCGGATTTTCCGACAGGTCGGCCTGCGACTAGGACAAAAACGGGCTGCGCGGCGTTTTCGCCACACATCAGGTTGAAACACGCAGTCCGAAAGGCCCCCTGGACAAACGCCCCCCGGCATCGAGGGCCCGCGAACTTGGAATCCTAAAAATCACCGGGGGGCGGATCACACGCCCGCTTTCTCTTCGGCCAAATGCTGCTGGATGTCAGCAGCGAGTCGCTCCGCGAACTGGGCCGAATCATCCTCTCTGACAAACTCTTTCTGCCCTGAATGAAGGAAGTTTCCTTCCATTTGACGTCATCCTGCAACGCCCCGGACTGGAGCTTGAGGACTTTTTGGAACTCTATTTGAATTCGGGGTGGCCAGCAGAAGGCGCTCTGGAAAGCGGGGCACCTCACCACGAAAAAAGGACACCGTAATGGTGTCCTTTTCGAATCGAAGTGTCTGTGCGGGATCGCCTAGAAAGGAATCTCGTCGCCTGAGGGATCCAAATCTGGATCGCTGGGCGCTGGGGTACGCGCAGGAGTCCTTGAGGGTGGGCGCTGCAAGGGGCGTCCCCCGTCTTCGTACTCTCCGCCACCGTAGGAAGACTCAGACGAACCTCCGCCAGGAGCCGCATCACGGCCACCTAGCATCTGCATTACTTCCCCGACAATGCGCATCTTGGAACGCTTTTGGCCCGTTTGTTTGTCATCCCAGGTCTCCAACTTGAGTCGACCCTCGACATACACAGACCGGCCCTTCTTGAGATACTTTTCAACGATCTCAGCGAGCTTGTTATACGTCACGATGTCAACGAAGGTCGTTTCATCGCGCTTCTCGCCGTTATCCAGAGTGTAGGAGCGATTCACGGCAAGACCGAACTCAGCAACCGGCCCGCCCTTTGGGAGGTATTTCACTTCAGGATCCCGCGTGAGGTTCCCGATCAACATCACCTTGTTTAGGTTTGCCATAGAAAGAGGACTGTTTTGCCGAACCAAGGGCTGCACTTGCGCAGGCCCACCCTTTGGAATCGGTTTAGGCGGCCTTCACGGCTGCGAGACGGAGGTAATGCTGGCGGTAAACCTGCTCGTCCAACTTCAATTTGGTCTGCATCCGGTGAATGAAGGCAGGTTCCGCCTGGAAAACAATATTCACGTAAAAACCGCCGCTCAGGTCTCCTGGGGCATAGGTAAACTGACGCTGTCCCATCTTCTGGACCTGTTCAATCACAGCCCCGTCTTTTTTGAAGTCTGCTTCGAGGCGGTCAATGACCTCCTTTGCGCCTTCTTCGTTGCCCTTCACGTTTAAAATCAACAGTCCTTCGTATCGGTTCTTCATCTCTGGATAAAATTGGTCGTTCATCCTGCGGAATGAAACAGTGCAGGTCAATTAAAAGCGTTCATCGCTGCCGCCAAACCCTTGTCCTGTACTACACAAATGGCCTCTTCCGCCCGCTCCAACATTTCCTCAAGCGCCGGAATTTCATCCTTTCGGAACTGCCCCAGAACATGGCCCACGGCTCCCTCTGGAGAGGCTCCGCCGATGCCCAAGCGCAGGCGCGCAACCTCTTGTGTTCCGAGCCGTTCGACAATTGACTTCAATCCCTTCTGGCCGCCACTCGAACCTCCGGGACGCAGCCGCAACCTGCCGAGCGGCAACGACATGTCGTCCAAAACCACCAAAATCTCCGAGGCCGGAATGTGGTAGAAACCAGCCACAGCCCCCACCGACACACCGCTCAAATTCATAAAAGTCAACGGCTTACAAAGCAAAACACCGTCCATCTTTGCAACCTGCGCGTTCCACGCCCGCTCCCTGCGCCACTGAGCCCTCCCCTGGGCCAGCCGGTCCAGCGCCATGAAACCCACATTGTGGCGGGTGCGCTCGTATTCCAAACCCGGATTGCCCAAGCCAACAACCAAGCGAAAGGGAGGAGTGTGCAGGCTCATTAAAAATACGGAAAAGAAACGCTCTCTACCCGGGGCAAACGGCCCGAACCCCGCCTGAGTTCTCTCCGGCGGTACCCCACTCAAAAGCAAACGCCGTCCCCCTTGCGAAGGACGGCGCGCTCAATAAATGCAAAAAACTACTTCTTGTCAGCGTCAGCTGCCGGCTTCTTTTCGCGAATCACCTCAGGCTGGGTGGGAGCCTCGGAAGACGCGGTCAGATCGGCCACCACTTCACCCGCAATACGCAGGACAGTCAGATCCCCGTCCCCGCGGAACGAAACGCCCTCTGGCAGTTGGAGGTCACGCAGGTGAACCGCCTCACCCACCTTCATTGCGGTTACATCGAGACGGATCACCTCTGGCAGATCCTTGGGGAGACATTCCACTTCCACCTTGTGCAGCAACACTTCCAAGCGGCCGCCAAAGTTTTTTACGCCGATGGACTCTCCAGTGGTTTCCACCGGAATCTCTGCGTGGAGTTTTTCGTCGGCAGCCACGGCGTGGAAATCCACATGCAAAATAGTGGAGCGCACGGCGTGGTGCTGGACTTCCTGCACCAGCGCTAGCTTGTGGGAAACGGAGGCGCCGTCGGCAATTTCAAGTTCCACAAGGAAATGCTCGCCCGTGGCGTGCTTGAGGACTTCCCGCATTTCACGAGCGCCCACCTGAATGTTGGTGGAGGGCTGGGTGGATCCGTAGATCACGGCAGGCACATGGCCGGCTGCGCGGAGTTTTTTAACGGAGGTACGACCAACGCCGGAGCGGGTTTGAGCGGCAATTTTAATTTGCTTTGACATAAACGTTTTAGAGTTTGGTTTTCTTGCTGATCTCGAAGAGCGAACTCACAGACTCATCGTCGTGAATCCGTTTCATCCCTTCTCCCAAAAGTTCGGAAATACACAGGGAAGTCACCTGGAAGCCTGGGACCTCCCGCACGGGAACGCTGTTGGTGGTAATCAATTCCTCCAGTGCGCTGTCGCGGAGGCGCTCCGCCCCAAGATCGGAAATCACCGCGTGACTCACGCAGGCGATGACCCGTCTTGCGCCCCGTTCCTTGAGAATCTTTGCTGCGCTCGTCAGGGTGCCAGCGGTCTCGGTGAGGTCGTCCACCAGAATGACATCGTGCCCCTCGACGTCACCGATAACGTTGAGCGCTTCTGTCTCGGTGGCGCTTTTGCGGCGCTTGGCCACGATCGCCAGGCCCGCCCCCATGTTTTCGGCGTACGAAGAAGCCATCTTCAGTCCGCCCACATCCGGCGAAACAACCACGGGCTTCTCAAAATCACGCCGATGGAGCTCACGCACAATCACTGGAGCCGCGTAGAGATGGTCCACCGGAATATCAAAGAAACCGGCAACCTGCTGTGCATGCAAATCCATGGTGAGCACCCTGTTGACTCCTGCTGCTGTCAACAAATTGGCGATCAACTTTGCGGTAATGGGAACACGAGGCTGGTCTTTCCTGTCCTGGCGTGCGTACCCAAAGAAGGGAATCACTGCGGTGATCCGGGCCGCGCTGGCCCTGCGGACCGCGTCCACCATGATCAGCATCTCCATGAGATTCTGGTTGGTGGGAGGACAACTGGGCTGCACGATAAAGACATCCCTGCCCCGGATGTTTTCGTTAATTTTAACAAAAGTTTCTCCATCCGGAAACGACGTTACCGTTGCGTCACCCAAAGGGACGCCGATATACGCGCAGATCCTCTCCGCCAGCACTCTGTGGGCTGATCCGGTAAGGACCTTCATCTCGGTGGGAATACGAAACATGGGAAAAGGGGTGGGGATCATAGCCTTCGCGCTCCGAAATACAACCGCAAAAACAAATCACCCGGGCAGCCCGAATCGGCTCAAATAAAAAGGGAACGAGCCGGAGACTTTAGCCGGGATAAATTCCTCCTCTTGGCAGGAGCCGGTTTACCGTCCACCCTTGCTGGAATGTCTTTTCGAATTGGTGTCATTGGGACCGGTCATATTGGCCGGCTGCACGCCCGTATTTTGGCGGAGGTTGCTCCGGGAGAATTTTGCTGTGTATACGACGCAAACCAGGCGGCTGCGCAGGAGGTGGCACGCGCCCACGGGGTGAGGGCCGCTGCCTCGCTTGAGGAGTTTATCGCCTCGGTCGACGCCGCCACCGTAGCCACCCCAACCCCCTTCCACTTTGAGATCGGCAAACGCCTGCTCGAAAACGGCCGGCATGTCCTCATCG